>NZ_JBITSA010000004.1:0-377967 GCF_044540385.1 Kitasatospora sp. NPDC086009 | reverse complement strand
GTTGGCGCGGCCCCCCCCCCCCCGCCCCCCCCCCCCCCCCCGGGGGGGGGGGCCCGGGGGGCCCCCCCCCCGGGGGGGGGCCCCCCCCCCCCCCCGGCCCCCCCCCCCCCCCGGGCCGGATCCTGAGGGCGTGACCTACCAGCGGTACCACCGGTGGCGCCGGCCCGAGGAGTGCGTACCACGGGCCACGAAGCCCACCAGCCACAGCACCAGTACGGCGATCGCCACCCACCAGAGAATCTTCAGTGCGAACCCGGCGCCGAACAGGAGCAGAGCGAGCAGGAGAACGAGAAGAAGGGGAACCATCGGAACCTCCGCAGTCGGTGTCGAGCACCCGACTGCCCCGGGGGCCGCTCGCCTATTCGTACGAATCTTTCCGGCGGTCCGGGGCAAGGGCCTCGCTTGTTCGGCGGCGGCGGGCCGTCGGCGACCGTCGCGGACGCCCCGGTCGGCGACCCCGCCTGCGTGATCGGCGGGCGCGGGGGACAGTGGTCCGAGGCGTGACGATCCGGTCCGCCCCCCGCGCGTACCGGATCCCTCCGACGGAAGGTGCAGCAGTGGCAACCGACTACGACGCCCCGCGTACGAACAGCGACGACGAGGAGGTCGACAGCGTCGAGGAGTTGAAGAGGCAGCGTGCCGAGCGTTCCGGCGGGACGCCGGACGTGGACGTGGCGGAGGAGGCGGAGTCCGTGGAGCTGCCGGGCGCCGACCTCTCAGGGGAGGAGCTCACCGTCCAGGTGGTGCCCGTCCAGGGGGACGAGTTCACCTGCGCGCGGTGCTTCATGGTCCACCACCGCAGCCGCTTCTCCCGTGAGGAGGACGGGCAACCGGTCTGCCGGGACTGCGTGCCCGCCCCCGGCGACTGACCGGGCGGGCGGTGAGCGGGCGACCCGCTACGTGCACCAGAAGAGGAACGGCGTGCAGGTGGGCGTCGGCTTCGCGGTGACGGTGGCCGAGGGGTGCGGAGCGGCCGTCGAGGGCTGCGGGGCGGTGGGCGGGGCCGTGCTCGAAGCGGCCGGGACGGGAGGCGGCGACTCCGGGGCACGACTGCTCGTCGGCGCGGGCGGGGCGGTGCTCCTGGTGGCCGTGGCGGAGGCGGTACGGCTCGCGCCGGTGCGCTGTGTGGTCGGCGCGGCCGGGACCGTGGTCCCGCCCGTCGCGGTGGGGGGCGCGGCGGAGGTCGGGGCACTCGGCGTGGGCGTCGCGACCGGCCCGCCCGCGGCCGGCGCGGGCGAGGCGCCCTCACTGCCGTTCGCGGCGAGGGCCGCGGCACCGAGCCCCGCGACTGCCAGGCCGACGACGGAGAGCGCGAGCACGCCGGCCCGCCGCGCCGGCCGGCGCCCGGAACGCCGGGACCGGGCCGGTGCGGCGGACCGGCCGGCCGCCGGAGGCGGTGGCACAGCGGGCGGTGGTCCCTGGGACGGCGTCAGGGTCGCGTCCGGCAGGGTCTCCCGGGTCGCCGCGGGGGCCCCGCAGCCGGGGCAGGTCATCGCGCCGTTCAGATGGCGGCGGCAGGGTGCGCAGTAGTCCATGTGGTCTTCCCGTGCTGCCGGGGTGGCCGGCCCACACCGGTCGTCGGCGGCTCCGCGCACGTCGTCGTGCGCATGCGGAGCCTAGGCAGCCCGGCTGTGAGGGTTCCAGACCCAGCTGTGACGCTTCTGCGAAGATTGCGCACCCTCCGGAGCGGCGAGTCCCCGTACCCGCGGGGGATAGGAGGAGGGTCCGACAGCACGGCCGCCGTCCGCGAACGCCCTCGTGCCCCGTACGGCGCACGGCCGGACATCCGCCGGGCGCGTGGCGACGGTGGACGCCGGGGGCCGGGGCGGACCTGCCGGACCGTCACGGCGTGCCGGTGAAAGCGCGCCGGTAGGCGCGGGGCGGGACTCCCCGGCGCCGCACGAACTGGTCGCGCAGGACGGCGGCGCTTCCGTAGCCGACCCGGCGGGCGATCTCCTCGACCGGCAGGTCGGTGGCTTCGAGGAGTTCCTCGGCCCGGCTCAGGCGCAGGTCCCGCAGCCAGGCGTGCGGGGTGGTGCCGGTCGCGGCGGTGAAGCGGCGGGCGAAGGAGCGCCTGCTCATCAGGGCGCGGCGGGCCAGTTCCGTGACCGGCAGGGGCTCGTGGAGGTGCTCGCGGGCCCAGCCGAGGACCTCGGCGAGCCGCTCGTCCTGGCCGTTCTCGGGGACGGGCGCGGCCAGGTACTGGGCCTGCCCGCCGTCGCGGTGGGAGGGCAGCACCATGTCGCGGGCGACGGCGTTGGCCAGGGCGGCGCCGTACTCCCGCCTCAGCAGGTGGAGGCAGAGGTCGAAACCCGCGGCGGCTCCGGCGCCCGTGACGACGTCTCCGTCGTCGATGTAGAGCGCGTCCGGGTCCACCGTGACGTCCGGGTAGCGGCCGGCGAGCAGGTCGGCGAACCGCCAGTGGGTGGTCGCCCGCCGGCCGGTGAGCAGTCCGGCGGCGGCGAGCGCGAACGTGCCGACGCAGTGGGCCGCGACCACGGCGCCGCTCGCGTGCGCGGCCCGCAGCGCGTCGAGCACGGCGGGGGCGGGCGGTTCACGGAATCCGGCCCCGGGCAGCGCGATGAGCAGATCGGCGCCGGCGAACCGGTCCAGTCCGTGCGGGACAGCGAGCGGCACTCCGCAGTCCGTGGGCACCGGTCCGGGGCGGTCGGAGCAGAGGGCGAAGTCGAAACCGGGCACCGCCGCTCCGTGCGGACCGAACACCTCGGTGACGATGCCGACGGCGAGCATGCCCGCGCCGGGCGGGACGTAGGCGGCGACGGTCCGGAAAGGCGGCACGCAGGCAGTGTCGCACAGGGTTGGCACGAATCCTGCGGTCACCGGCAGACGTGCCACTCGTGAGCCGCCGTCAAGACCGGAAGGATCGAAGCCATGACAGACGCACCGCTCGGCCGCAGCGCCGCCTTCAAGGTCCTGACCACCGGCTATGTGGGCTCCACCGGCCCCGGGGTCGCCGCCACCGTCTCCTACATCTCCGACGCCGGACGGCACGTGATCTTCGACCCGGGCATGGTGGCGAGCCGTGACCACATCCTCGCCCCGCTCGCGGAACTGGGCCTCGGCCCCGACGACATCACCGACGTGGTGCTCAGCCACCACCACCCCGACAACACCATGAACGTGGGCCTCTTCGGCCGGGCCCGGGTGCACGACCACAAGGTCGAGTACCTGGGCGACCACTGGACCAACCGGGACGCCGAGGGCTACGAACTCACCCCGTCGCTGCGGCTGATCCGCACCCCGGGCCACAGCCCCGAGGACATCACCCTGCTGGCGGGCACGGACTCGGGCGTGGTGGCCTTCGCCGGCGACCTGTGGTGGCACGCCGACGGCCCGGCGGACGACCCGGTGGCCCCGGACCGCGAGGTGCTGCGCGCCTCCCGGCTGCGGGTGCTGGCCGCGGCGGACCTGATCGTGCCCGGCCACGGCGGGCCCTTCGTGGCGGACGACACCACCCCGCGGTAGCGGTCCGGCCGGCCCGGTCGGGCGCCGCCCGGCGGAGTCCACCGGGACCCGGAACCGCCAGGACACGAGGACGCGTCCTCGCCCGTACGAACTGCGCCGATCCCAGGGGGACCGTACGTACTCGCACGAGTGCCCATCACCACGACGGGCGGGCCGAGTCGTGGGGCCGGTGGTGCCGCGCCGCCCGACCGGGCCGCCCCGCCGCCCACGCCCACCGGCGCCGAACCCGAACGCGGCACAACGGCGAGCCGAACGCCGCGGAACGGGGAGCCGATCGCCGACGAAGGAAACCTCCGGCGCTTCGGCGGGCGTCATGGACCGGTCGGTGATGTCGGCGCGCTCCCCGTGCGGGAATGCGGGACGCGCGACCGGTTCGCGCGTGCGGACCGGCCGGGTTCGGCGCAATCCCGGCCGGTCCGACCCGAGGGCGCCCGCGGGGATCTCCAGCCCGCCTTCCCCGGCGCGGTCGCCCAGGTGGGCGCCCTGCTCGGCGGCGCTCCGCAGGTCCGTCGGCGCGGGTTCGGTTCCGCCGGCCCCGGCCTCGGAATCCGCTGGGCAGAGGCGGTCGGCCGACGAGTCGCCGGGCCGCTCGGAGCCGGTCCGGAATTCCCCGGTCGGCGCCGACCGGACCCCGCGCCCGGGCGGCCCGTGACGATGGATCACCAGCTCCGTCGGGCACGTCTCGGAGCGGGCGGATGCGCGGCGTTCCGACCGATGCCGATTCCCCGCGACCAGGGAATCCGGCCCACGCCGGATATCGCCCGTTCCGGCGATCACCGGAAATTCCTCGGACATACTTCGCGCCGTTTCACCCAGGGTATTCGACGGATTCTCGGCCGAGGCCGAGGGACATTCCGTCCGGCTCCGTTCCGGATCGAATCACCGTCGGGCCGGTCCGCAGATACCTGTCCCGCGGTATCGGCCGGGGCAGCGCGGACCGACCGGTCTGCGCCGGCCCGGCGTCCGGCCGGCGGGGCGGACACCGGGGGCGGACACGCGGGTCGTCAAGCGACCGCGTGGGTGGGTCTCCGCCACCGCCGGGAGCGAGCGCTCCGGCCGGCGCCGGTCGCGCCGCCCGGGACGGGGGGCTTGGGTCCAATGTCGGTATTGTCCGCGAACCAGCGTCTGCTACAGGCGATTTGAATGATCGCCAGCTCTGCGCCGCGGTCACTTTCGGCAGGTCGCGACCGCCCCGCCGGGGGCCGCCGAACAGTCCCTCGATGGTCTACGCCAATCCTTGACAGCGCTCACGTGGGTGCCACAGGATGATCGCCAGCCGCCGCTTACCCAGGGCGCGGAACAGGTGATTCATCCACTTCACACAGGCCGTTCACGGGGGACGGGCTGTCGACGCCCGCAATGACGCGGGCGGCACAGTCATGTCGAAGTCTGTACACAGTTCCCTGTAGCCGCCGCATGCCATCTGCCGAACTGGCCGGGGGGCTTTCGCCTGCCCTCTCGCAGGCCTGGTCGGCCGTGCCACCAGACGAGATGAGGTTTCGTCAGACGTGCAAGGCAATGCAGACACATCAGCCATACCCGCCGTACGAGCAGTACCCCTCGCCCGTAGACCCGAGCACGCGCCGCCGGACTTCGAAGCCGACATGTGGGCCCGGATGGCCCTGCCCGCGGCACCGTCCGAGTCGCCCGCCGAGCCGGCCGCGGCTCCGGGCCTCAGACTCGCGCTGTCCCTGCTGGAGGAAGGCGCGCTGACCAGCCGGGCCGACCGTTCCCGCAGGTCGCACGGGGCTCGGGCGGTCCCGTCCGCCGGGGCCGTGTACCCCTACGAGTTCGCCGTCCTCACCATGGAGAACGGCGCGCCGGCCGCCTTCCGGGTCGACGCCGACCGCCGTACCTGCACCCGGCTGGCCACCGGGGACGTCGCCGGAGCACTGCACGCCTCGACGCTGGCGATCCCCGGAGACGGCGGCGCGGTCATCGTCACCCTCACCCGGCCCTGGTTGTCGATGCGCAAGTACGGCGACCGCGGCTACCTGTACACCCAGCTCGACGCCGGGCACGCCGCCGGGAACCTGCTGCTGGCCACCACCGGCCGGGGCGCGCCGGGGACGCTGCGGCTGCGCTTCCCCCGCTTGCCCCTCTCGGGCCTGCTGGAGGCGGGCGAGAACTGCCGGGAGGTGCACTCCGCCCTCCTGGTACCGGCGGCCGAGGCCGACGACGCCTGGACCCGCTGGACGGTGCACGACGGCGCCGCCCGGGACGGACACGCGCCCACCTGGCGGTCCTGGCTGGAGCAGACCTGCTGGGACTCCCTCTCCGCGCGGGCGGAGCACGCCGGGACGGACGGCGCACCCGACGCCCTCGCCCCCCTCGCGGACCTGCGCGACCGCGGGCGGGCGGCCGGTGGGCAGCCCGGTCTGGGCGATCCTTCCGAGTGGCCGAAGCTGCTCGCCACGCGGGCCTCCAGCAAGGCGTTCGTTCCCGGCACCGTCCCCGCGGCCGACGTCTGGCAGGCCGTCTCGGCCCTCTCCACGCCGGTGCGGACGGACCTGCCGGCCGCCTCGCCGATGGGCGCCACCCTGGTCCTGCGGTCGGCCGAGGAACCCGGACAGAACGCCGTGCACCCGTTGACCGGCGAGGGCGCGCGGCGCACCGGCCGGCTGCCCTCCGCCGACGAGGTGGTGCGCGCCTGCATGCAGCAGCGCACCCTCGCCGGCGCCGCCGCCGTGGTGCTGCTGCACGCACCGCGCACCGCGCTCACCGACAGCGCCGGCGACTCGGCCGCCGGCGCCGAGGACCTCCGCGAGCTGGCCTTCCGCTGCGGCGCCCTGGGGCAGCTGCTCTATCTGGGAGCGAACCGCGCCCGGATCGGCGTGACCGGCGTCGGCGGGTTCGACGCGGCGCTCTGGCACACCCTGGCCGGGCTGCCGGAGAGCGACGAGATCCTCTACGTCCTGATGCTCGGCCGTCCGGACGACTCCGGCGTCAAGCTCGACCGGCTGGCCACCGCCCATGCCCAGAACGAGCGGTGAGGCCACGATGAACGCCGTCCTTCCCCACGCCTTCACGGACGCCCTCGCCCGCCACGGCGACCGCGTGGCGGTCACCGACCCCGACGCGTCGCTCAGCTACGCCGAACTGGCCGACCGGGCCCGGGCCGCCGCCGCCCGGCTCGCCCCGTACGGCGTGGCCGGCGACCGACTGCGGATCGGCCTGTACGCCACCAACTCCACCGACTACGTGGTGGGTTACCTGGCGGCACTGTTCGCCGGCGCGGTCCCCTTCCTGGCCGACTCGGCCTTCGGACCGTTCGAGCTGTCCCGGATCGCCGAGGACTGCGGGCTGGACCTGCTGATCCACGCGCCGGACGCCGACGTCGAGCAGGTCACCGCGGAAGTCCTCACGGCGGGAGGCGAGTTCGGCGGCCTCACGGTCAGCCGGGTGCGCCGCTCCGCCACCCCTCCCCCGCCGCTGCTGCCCGGCACCGAGGTGTGCCGCTTCACCTCCGGCTCCACCGGCCGGCCCAACTGCATCGAGTTCTCCGGCACGGCCGTGCTCGCGGCGGCCCGCAACTGGGCCGAGGGCACCGGACTCTCGGCCCAGGACCGGATCGCCTGCCTGGCCGCGCTCTCCAACGGCCTGGCCTTCAACACCTCGCTGCTGGCGGCCTTCCTGCCCGGTGCCTCGCTGCACCTGTCACGCGGCCTGCCGACCGCCTCCCGGATCGTGCGGCTGCTGGAGAGCACCGGCGCCACCCGCCTGGTGGCGTTCCCGGCACTGTACGAGTCGATCGTGCGGCGCTCCTCGACCGGGGGCTTCACGGGTGTCCGGGCCGCGATCTCCTCCGGCGCCCCGCTGCGCGACAGCGTCCGCGAGGAGTTCACCCGGCTCACCGGCGTACCGGTCCACAACTACTACGGCGTGGCCGAGGCCGGGCCCCTGACCTACGCGGCCGACGGTGACGGCACCGGGCTCGGCACCGCGCTGCCCGGCGTGGAACTGATCGCCGACGAGCAGGGCGTCCGGGTCCGGAGCGAGTCCATGGGCTCGCGCTACCTCAACGCGCCCGGCGTCTTCGAGGAGCGGATCGACGCCGAGGGCCGCTACCGCACCGGCGACCAGGGCCACCTGGTCGCCGGCGTGCTCCACCTGACCGGGCGCACCGGGCGGCTGGTCAACGTCGGCGGGCGCAAGATCGACCCGATCGAGGTCACCGAGGTGCTGCGCGAGGCCGCCGGGGTGCTGGACGCGGTCGCCTTCGAGGCCGAGAGCCGGCACGGCGAGCCGATCCTGGCCGCCGTCGTCGCCGTCGGGCCCGGTCCGACCGCGCAGTCCCTGCGCAGCCACTGCTCGGCGGTGCTGCCCTCCTTCAAGGTGCCCTCGGTCCTCCACCTGGTGGACCGGATCCCGGTGAACTCGATCGGCAAGCCTTCCGTCGAGCGCCTGCGGCGGCTGCTCGCCGACGCCCAGAGCAACTGACCCCCTCCCCCAGCCCAGGAGAACCCCATGGACAACAGCTCCCTCCACACCAAGATCCTCGACCTCGCGGTCGCGGCCGGCGACGGCAGCTTCACCGCCCGCGAGCTCGCCGAGGCCGGCTACTCGCTGCGCGCGGTCAGCTTCTCCTCGCTCTCCTACATGCGCCTGATCGACAGCATCGAGAACGACCTCGGCGTCTACCTGGACCCGGAGGTCGACGCCGAGCACTACGAGACCATCGACAGCGTCGCGGCGCTGGTGGTCGCCAGCGGTGTCGGCGCCGATGCCTGAGGCACCCGCGACCGGCGGCCCCACCCTGGGCGTCGTCGGTCGCGGGCGGCTCGGCGCGGCGCTGCTGGCGGCCTGCCGGGCGGACGGCACGCGGGTTTCGCTGACCGCCTCCCGCGGCGGCGGCTGGCAGGTCGACGCCGTGCCCGACGTCCTCGTGGACGCCAGCGCGCCCGACGCGCACCCGGACGTGCTCGACTACTGCGCGGCGCACCGGGTGCCGCTCGTCGCCTGTGTCTCCAACCTGACGGACGCCCAGTGGACGTCCCTGGCGGAGCTGGCGACGGTGGTCCCGGTGGTCCGGGCCACCAACCTCTCCTTCGCCCACTACCTCCAGCTGCGCATCGCCGAGTTCACCGCGGCCCTCACCAGGGGTCCGCTCGGCGCGGCCACCACCACCGTCCGGGAGCGGCACCCGATCGGCAAGGCGCACCGGCCGAGCGCCACCGCCGTGGTCCTGGCCCGGGCCTGGGCCGGCGCGAGCGGCCGGGAGGTGGCCGACATCGCCGACGAGCGCGCCGGACTCCCCGTCAGCGAACACGAGTTGACCCACACCTGGGACGGCGAGTCGCTGCACGTACGGCACCACGTCGGCAGCTGGGCGGTGCCGGCCAGGGGTGCGCTGACGGCCGCCGACTGGGCCCGCACCGCGCCTCCCGGCCTGGTCACCATGCGGACCGTCTACGACGACCTGACAGCAAGGAGCACGCCATGACCACCGCAGAGGGGCGGCCGCTGAGCCCCGCCGAACGCCGGCTCGTCCTCCAGGTCGCGGTCGGCGCGCGGATGCTCTCCCTCGACGGGCACGACGACTTCAACCAGGGCCAGATCTCGGCCCGGATCCCCGGCCGGGACGAGTTCTTCATCAAGGGCGCCCTGGTCGGCTTCGACGAGGCCGCCCCCGCCGACGTGGTCCGCTGCCCGGTCGACCACACGCTGCCCGCCCCGCCCCTGGCGCCCCCGGAGCTGCCGCTCCACCAGGCGATCTACCGGGCGCGCCCGGACGTCAACGGCATCGTGCACAGCCATGCGCCGTACACCCTGCTGTTCGGGGCCACCGACCTGCCGATGCGCCCGATCTCGCACGACGGCGCGTACTTCCGGGACCGGATCGGGCTGTTCACCGAGACCAGCAACACCGTCCTGGACATCGAGACCGGTGACCACATCGCCAAGGACCTCGACGACCACCCGGCCGTCCTGCTGCGGAACCACGGCGGCGTGATCGTCGGCAAGAGCGTGCGGCACGCCGCCGTCTTCGCCCAGGTGCTGGAGCGCGCCTGCCGGCTCCAGCTGACCGCCGAGGGCACCGGCGTCCCGTACGCCTGGTCCACCGAGCAGGACGTGGCCGCCAAGCAGGACTTCATCTACGCCGACCTCTCCGTCCGCTCGTACTGGGACTACGCCGTCCGCCGGGTCGGCCGGCACTGGCCCGAGACCGCCGACTGGGCCCGCGGCTGACCCGCGGGCCCGGCCCGCCACGGGCCGCCCCTCGGGGCGGCCGGAGATCCCCCCATCACCCCCGCAGACACGCACAGACCCCGCAGACACGCACAGAGCCGGAGCGCCATGCCGACCTTGACCACCACCACCGACCCGCCGCGCCACGACCGCGCCCGGGTGCAGCGACGGACCGTCCGGACGCTCGTCGTCGCCGAGGTGATCAGCGGCAGCGGCATCGCCACGGGCTTCGCCGTCACCAGCCTGCTGGCCGAGGACCTCGGCGGGAGCGCCACCCTCGCCGGCCTGTCGCAGACCGCGGCGACGCTCGGCGGCGCGGCCGCGGTGGGGGCGATCGCGGCGATCACCCACGTCCGGGGGCGCCGGCCCGGGCTGGCCACCGGCTACCTGGCCGCCACGGTGGGCGCGGTGGCCTGCGTGGTGGCCGCCGTGGCGCACAGCTTCCCGCTGTTCCTGGTCGGCATGGTGCTCTACGGCGCCGCCGGGGCGACCGGCCTGCAGGCCCGCTTCGCCGCCGCCGACCTGGCCGAACCGCAGCACCGGGGCCGGGCGATGTCGCTCGTGCTCACCACCACCGTGGTCGGCGCCGTGATCGGCCCCAACCTCACCGGGCCCGGCGCGGCGATCGCCGAACACCTGGGCCTGCCGCCGCTCTCCGGCACCTACCTGTTCGCGGTCGTCGGCTTCGCGATCGCGTTCACCGCGATCGCCGTCCTGCTGCGCCCCGACCCGCTGCTGCTGGCCCGCGGGCAGGACGAGGCCGGGGAACGGGAGAAGCCGCCGCCGCTGCGCACCATGCTGAAGGCGCTGCGCGGCAACCGGCCGGCCGTGCTGGCGATCCTCAGCATCGTCGCCGGACACCTGGTGATGATCGCCGTGATGTCGATGACCGGCATCCACATGCACCACGCCGGTACCGGCCTGGGCGTGATCGGCATGGTGCTCAGCGGCCATCTGGCCGGGATGTACGGCTTCTCCACCCTGTTCGGCTGGGCCGTGGACCGCTTCCGGAGCACCCCGGTGCTCTACGGGGGCACCGCCGCGATGCTGCTGTCGCTGTGGCTCTGCGGCACCGCCGACGGCGACGACGTCGTCCAGCTCTCCATCGCGCTGGCGCTGCTGGGGCTCTCCTGGTCGGCGGTGCTGGTGGCGGCCTCGGTCCTGCTCTCCGAGAGCGTGCCGGTCGCCGAACTCCCGGCCGCCCAGGGGTTCTCCGACATGGCGATGAACCTGGCCGCGGCCGCGGGCGCCGCACTGTCCGGCGTCGTCCTGGAACGCCTCGGCTTCGCCACCCTGAGCGCGCTGTCCGCGATCGTCCTGCTGCTGCCCCTGCTCGCCCACCCCGCGCTGCACCCGAAGTCCGACCGATCCGCCTGACTCCCCGGCCGCCCCGGGCCTCTCCCTGCGAACGGACCGCCACACCATGACGATCCCCACCACCGTCCACGTCACCCGGCCGGAACCCAACACCTCCACCGAGGTCCGCCCCGCCACCCGGGGCGCGGCCGTCCCGGCCACCCACACCCAGCGGGAGCGCCTGCTCTGGGGCCGGCACGTGCACCAGGTGAACAACAACATCGCGCTCGGCCTGCGCTTCGACGGGCCGCTCGACGTCGCCCTGCTGGAGCGCAGTCTGAACCTGCTGGCCGAGCGCCACGAGACCCTGCGCACCGTCTTCCCCGAGGTGGACGAGGCGGCCGGGGAGGAGCACGTGATGCTGCTGCTCCCGCCGGAGCCGCGCGCCCTACCCGTCCTGGAGGCGCCCGACGAGCCGGCGCAGACCCGCCTGCCGCGGGTGTTGGCCCTGCTCGCCGAGCACGCCAACCAGCCCTTCGACCTGGCCGCCGGCCCGCTGTTCCGCCCCGTGCTCGGCCGGGTGAGCGAGAGCCTGCACGTGCTCTCGATGACCACCGACCACATCGTCTTCGACGCCTGGTCGGCCCGGATCATGATCAACGATCTGCTGACCATCTACGCCACCGAGCAGGGCGACGCCGTCCCCGCGCTCCCCGAACTCGGCGTCCAGTTCCCCGACTTCGCGCTCTGGCAGCACGGCCACCTGGACGGCGTCCAGCTGGAGCGCCAGCTCGGCTACTGGCGCAAGCAGCTCGACGGCATCACCCCGATCCCCGCCTCCGGCCTGGCCGACCCGCAGGCGCCGACCGGCGCCGAGCCGGGCGTGACCAAACTGCTCGAACCGATCGGACCGGAACTGAGCACCACCGTCGAGGAGTTCGCCGCCCAGGAGCGGGTGACCTCGGCCGTCGTGGTCTCCGCGGCGCTCAAGGCGGCCATGTGGCGGCTGCGCCTGGAGACGGTGGGCGAGGACGCCGCCGGCGACGTGGCGACCTTCGGTTCGCTCGCCAACCGGACCCGGCCGGAGACCGACGCGATGGTCGGCTACGTGGCCACCCCGGCCACCTTCCGCACCCGCTTCACCGGCGCGACGCCGTTCGGCGAACTCGTCCGCCTGGAGGCGCAGACGCTGTTCAACGCGATGCGCCACCAGCGGATCCCGTTCTCGCTGATCAGCCGGGAACTCGCTCCCGAGCAGTACGGCATCCGCTTCCGCGAGCCCGGCAGCGTGCCGATCTACCTCAACTTCGACATGGACATGGTGGAGGACGAGCGCGAGCCGCTGCTCCAGCCCACCGGCCTCGGCGTGCAGCCGATCGGCATCCCGATGCCCGAAGTCCCGCGCGGCGGCCTGCGGGTCATCGGCTACCAGCGCAAGGACGGCATCGCGCTCGAACTCCGGTACCGCCACGACCTCTACGGCCGCGACTGGTCCACGCGCTTCGTCCGCCTGATCCACGCGTTCCTGCAGCACGGCGTGGACGCGCCCGGCACCCCGATCGAGGAGCTCCCCGCATGACCGCCACCCCCGACCTGCCCCGACTGATCGCCGTCGACCTCGACGGCACCCTGCTGCGCCCCGACTACTCGGTCGCCCCGCGGACCCGCCGCGCCGTCGCCCTGGCCCACGAGCAGGGCATCGAGACGGTCTTCGTGACCGTCCGCCACGCCGCCGCCATCGAGTACATCGTCGAGGCCCTGGACCTGACCGGCGAGGCGATCTGCTGCGGCGGCGCCGCACTCTGGCAGGTGCCGTCGATGGAGCTGACCGAGGCGTCCACGATCGACGCCGCGACCGCGCGCGAGACGGCCGCCCGGCTGAAGCGGGCGCTGCCGGACGCCAGGATCGGCTGGATGCTGGCGGACCGCCGGGTCGGCTACGCACCCGACTACCCCGAGCCGCTGCTGATCGGCGAGTCCTACCGCGCCGACCCCGAGACCATCGACGTCCCGGTGCTCAAGCTCTTCGCCGTCACACCCCGGCTGCGCGAGATCGACACCGCGGAGGTCGAGGAGATCCTCGGCGGGCTGGTCACCGTCTCCCACCACCACAGCGGTGTGGTCGACCTGGTCGCCCACGGGGTGAGCAAGATCGCCGCGCTGGAGAAGCTCTGCGCCGGGCGCGGCATCGCCCCCTCGGAGGTGATCGCCTTCGGCGACGCCCGGACCGACCTGGACATGATCCGCTGGGCCGGCCGCGGGGTGTTCATGGCGAACGCCGACCCCGCCCTGCACGCCGAGGCCGACCTGATCGCGCCCTCCAACGAGGAGGACGGCGTCGCCGTCGTCCTGGAGAACCTGCTGCGGTCGCAGCACCCGACGCTCACCGAGGTGGCCCGATGAAGGTCCAGCGCATCCTGCCCACCGAGGAGGCCGCCGACCTGCTCGACCTGGTCCGGGACCTCACCACCAACGAACTCGCCCCGAGAGTCGCCGAGTTCGAGGCCAACCACGAGTTCCCCCGCGAGGTCGTGCGCACCCTCGGCAAGGCCGGACTGCTGAGCCTGCCCTACCCCGAGGAGTACGGCGGCGGCGGGCAGCCGTACGAGGTCTACCTCCAGGCGCTGGAGGAGGTCGCCTACCACTGGCTCGCCGTGGCCGAGTCGGTCAACGTGCACAACCTCGCCTGCTTCGGCACCGCCACCTACGGCACCCGGGCCCAGCGCGAGGAACTGCTGCCCGCCATGCTCGGCGGCGAACTCCTCGGCGCCTACTGCCTGTCCGAGCCGGAGGCCGGGTCGGACGCGGCCTCGCTCACCACCAAGGCGGTCAAGGAGGACGGCGGGTACCGGATCTCGGGGACCAAGTCCTGGGTCACCCATGCCGGTTACGCGGACTTCTACAACGTGTTCAGCCGGACCGGCGGGCCGGGCGCCCGCGGCCTCTCCTGCCTGGTGGTGCCCGGCGGCACACCCGGCATGGTGGTGCACGAGCGGGAGAAGAAGCTCGGCGTCTGGTCCTCCCCTACCGCCCAGATCGGCTTCGACTCCGTCCAGGTCCCCGCGGACCGGCTGATCGGCCGCGAGGGCAAGGGCTTCCTGATCGCGATGGGCGCGCTGGACTGCGGCCGGCTCGGCATCGCCGCCTGCGCGGTCGGCCTCGCCCAGGCCGCCGTCGACTACGCGGTGCGGTACGCCAAGGAGCGCCGGCAGTTCGGCGAGCGGATCATCTCCTTCCAGGGCATCGGCTTCATGCTGGCCGACATGGCCACCCAGGTCGCCGCCGCGCGGGCGCTCACCCTGGCGGCCGCCCGCCTCAAGGACGCCGGCCTGCCCTACTCGCTGGAGGCGGCCAAGGCGAAGCTCTTCGCCACCGACATGGCGATGAAGGTGACCACCGACGCCGTCCAGGTGCTCGGCGGCGCGGGCTACGTGGCCGACCACCCGGTGGAGCGCTGGATGCGTGAGGCCAAGCTGCTGCAGATCGTCGAGGGGACCAACCAGATCCAGCGGCTGGTCATCGCCCAGGGCCTGGCCTGACACCGCGGTGTGGTGGGGCCCGGCCGGCCCCGGCGGGGCGCCCCCCCCCCCCCCGCCCCCCCCGGGGGGCCGCCCCCCCCCCCCCCCCCCGGCGGTGGGCCCCCCCGTGGCTCCCGCCCCCCGCGCCCCCCCCCCCGCCCGGGGGGCGCCCCCCCCCCCGGGGGCCGCCCCCCGGCGGGGGGGGGGGCCCCCCCCCCCCCCGCGCCCCCCCCACCACACCGTCACGCTCTCCCGTGCGGGCCCGGACTCCCGACAGCGCCGCGGGGCGGGCGCTCCGGCGCACCCCGGTGCTACGCGCCGGGGTGTGCCGGCAGGGCGAGCCAGCGCGACCAGGAGATCTCGCGGCCGACGAAGCGCGGCCGCCCGAACGGCCAGTCGGCGGCGATCCACTCCGGTACCAGCGCGTCCAGCGCCCGCTCGACCCCGCTGCCCACCAGCTCGTCCACCACCCACCAGGAGATCTCGGCGTCCGCGCCGGCCCGCTCCGGCGGGTCGATGTAGACGCAGCCCAGCAGGGCCGTCTCCGCCGTGTCGAACAGCGCGTAGTTGAAGGACTGGTGTGCGGCGATCTCCTTCTCGTGCCGCAACAGGTCGGCCTGATCGGCCTCGTAGGTCATCGTGGCCGCGGGCCAGCCCCAGGCCGGACCGAAGAGGGTCCACAGCCGCTCGCGCGAGCCCATCACCGCCGGATAGTCCAGCGGGGTGTCCGCCTCCCGGATCGGCCGCAGATGATGACCGCCACCCGGCAGCGGCACCAGGACGGGGTGGACGAAGTCGTCGGGAAGCCAGTTCATGGCGCCCGACCGTAGCACCGCGCGGGCATCCGGGCTCCTGGATTTCCCCCGCACCCCCGCCCGGTGGTCACCGCCGGGTCCAGTCCCGGCACGCCATCTCGTGCCAGGTCGTGCGCACGGCCGCGCCGCCCGGCGTGAGGTGCTGGCTGGACCAGGTCCGACAGCACCCGCCCGTCACGCGCGGCCGGGCCGGTGCCGCCGGCCTCGCCACGCGGACCGGGGCGGCCGCGGAGGCCGGGGAGGCCGGATGGCGCCGGCGTAGTGGACCACTGGTCGAAGGTGTCGTCATGCCGCAGGCTCTGCCCACGTCGCCGGGGCACCGAACCCCGCCGCCACTCGAACGGCCCAGCCCAAACCGCCCCCAGGCGTACGCTGCGCCGCACCGGACAACCGGAGGCCGGGCGGGCGTGCCCGCCCGGGGGCGCCCGGCGTCGACGGCCGGGGACCGACGGATAATGGCCTGGCCGCAGGCCGCCCGCGCCGGTGGCAGTGACCGACGGAGAGGCGGAGAACGGATGACCCTGGACGAGGGCCGACGCGTGAGGTTGGCCGAGGACCTGGCGATCGGTGAGGCGGTCGCCGGGGAACCCGGGGCCGCCGTCGGGTTCCTCTCGCTGGGGGCCGGGGCGGAGGGCACCGTCGAGCGGGTGGACGGGGAGCTCCCGGAGAGCACGGAGGTCCGCGAGTACCAGCGGCTCAAGGCACTGTTCGAGGACTACGGGCACACCATGCCGGCGGCGAGCCGGGAGCGGCTGGAGACGGAGATCGCCGCGCTGGAGCCGGCGTGGGCCGCGTACCGGGAGCAGGGGCGGCGGGTGACGGTCCGGGTCCGGCTGGACAGCGGCTTCGTCCTCGACGGGCTGCACCAGGACGTCCTCACCCCGCTGTGACGCAGGGCGTCCCGGTGCGACGGCGGCGGCCGGGGTTCCCCTCGGCGGACGGAGAAGCCCGGTAACGGGACGGCCGGTGGCACCGGTGCCCCGTCCGGTCGGCAAGGGCCGGTCTCCCGCGGGCAGCGGAGGAGCCGGGGCCGGCTCCGGCCCGCACCACCCGTACGCTGGTGGCCGGTCCCCTCGCGTCGACGAGCGCGAGGGGGCCGACCATCTTCGCGGGCCGCCCACGGCCGGGGGCCGCCGGGGCGGGGCGGGTGGAGCGGGGCCGGGGCGGGTGGAGCGGGGCCGGGGCGGCATACGATCGGCGGGTGTCGGAACGCAACGATCCCTCGTCATCGGCTCTGTCGGCCTCGGTGGCCGCAGCGGCCTCGTCCGTGTCGTCCTCGCCCTCGTGGTCCCGGTGGTCCGAGGACTCCACCCTCTCGATCGGCTCGGTGGCCTCGGTGCTGTCGATCGGTTCGGTCGGCTCGGTGCTCTCGGTGGGGTCGGTCGGCAGCGTGCTGTCGATCGGCTCCGCCGGTTCGGCCCTGTCCGTGCTGTCCGCCGGGTCGTGGCTCTCCCTCGGGTCACTGCTGTCCGCCAACTCGCGCTGGTCGGTGCTGTCCTGGCGCTCCCGCCACGGGCTGATGGCCGCCGGTGCGGTGGCCGTCGCCGCGGGCGCCGCGCTCGTCGGCGGTCCGCGGCCGCGGCGCGCCCGGTAGTGGCCGGCCCGCGCCCGACGCGCGCTTCGCTGCGGCGGCTGATACGGAACCCGGCGTTCTGGTTCGTCGCCGTGCTCGCCGTGATGTGGCCGGTCCTGCGGCTGCTGCCGTCCGAGCAGGTGCTGGCACTGCGGGAGTGGGCGTCGACCAACCTCGACAACCTGCGCCTCTGGCCGTCGGGGCACCCCGTCGAAGCCCTGACGGTGTCCGTGTTCGTACCGCAGAGCACCCTCTGGGTGTGGCCGGTCTTCGCGCTGTCCGTGTTCGCCGTGGTGTCGGCGCTCGGCGCCCGCCGCGCGGTGGCGGGACTGGCCCTGGCCCACCTGACCGCGACCGGGCTGACGGAGGCGCTGGTGTGGTGGCGCGTCGAGCACGGCGAACTGCCCGCCGCCGGGGCGCACGTGCTGGACACCGGCCCGTCCTACGTGGTGGTCGCCGCGCTGGCGGTGGCGATCGTAGTGGCCCGTCCGGCGTGGTCGCGGGCGGTGTGGCTGGTGATGCTGGCGGTGGCCGCACCGGACCTGCTGTCCGGGCTCGGGGACGGCGAGGTGTCCGCGGTGGGCCATGTGCTCGCCTTCGCCGCCGGCCTGGCCATCGCGGGCGCCCACCGGCTCGGCCTGCCACCCGTGGCAGGCCGAGCCCGTCCGGGCGCGGCGCCGGCGCCGTCCGGAGGCCCTCGTCGCTGAGGCGCCGCCACTCCGGGTGGAGGCCCCTCGACGGGCCGGCCGCCGCAGGTCGTCCCACGCGCGGGGGCGCCGGGCCGGGGACACCGAGAGCCCGTGCCCGCGGGACGGGATCGTCTGCCGTCAGAACGCGGTGCGGTCGGCGCTGCGGGGGTCGTCGGCCGCCGTGTGGCCGTCGTAGAGGCCGGTGCGGGCGAGGCGGCGCCAGGGGCGGACGAGGTGCAGGGCGGTGTGGATGTCGGGCTCGGTGCTGTCGAGGTCGAGGTCGGCGATGGCGAGGCCGGGCCGACCGTCGCCGGCGCAGCGCGCGAGCCAGCGGCCGCCCGGGGCGACCAGGCCGGCAGGGACGGTGGCGCTGTACTGGGCGGGCAGGGCGTAACCGAGCCAGTAGGAGTAGAGGTTTGCGTAGGCCTGGGCGAGGGTGGCGCGGGCGGCGTCGTCGACCATGACGGAGAGCAGGACGCAGTCGACGTCCAGGGCCTCGTACTCGGCGAACAGGGCGGGGAAGTTCGCCTCGATGCACAGGGCGGTTCCGAAGCGGATGCCGTCCACGTCGAAGACGAGCGGGTCGGTGCCCGGGGTGTAGAGGTAGGAGAGCTCCGTGTGCGAGAGGAAACGCTTGTCGTAACGGGCGCTGAGGCGGCCCTCGTCCGAGACCACGTAGAGGCTGTTGTGCGGGCGGCCGGGGGCGGTGAGGGGGTGGATCGAGCCGAACACCGTCCACAGAGCCAGCTCCCCCGCGAGCCCGGCGACCGCCTCCGCCTCCTCGCGCAGGACGTCCCAGGCGGCCCCCTCCCAGTTCGCCGGGCCGAGGCCTCCCTCCGGGCGGCCGGCGACCACGTGCTTGTCCGGGTAGACGAGCGAGCCCTCCGGGAACTGCACCAACCGGACGCCCGCACCCGCCGCCTGACGCATCAGCGCCCGCATCTGCCGCCCGGCGCCCCGGATCGCCTCCTCGTCCCGCGGGTCCTCCGGGACCGTGCTCTGCGCCACCGCCAACCGCAATGTCCTCGCCATCGGGCGACGATACAACGCCACGCTCGCCGGCTCTGGGGAACGGCCGCGGACGGGCCGCCGATGACCGGATCCCGCGCGAGCGGATCAGGCCACCGACCGGCCCACCTCCCGCGCCCCGGCCCGTGCGGACGAGCCGCGGCCCCGCCCTCCGGGTGCCGCGGCTCGCCGTTCCGGACCGGGGAGGTCAGCGGGCGAACTTCTGCCGGGCGGCCGGGGTCACCGGGGTGAAGAAGTTCACCAGGTTGCCGTCGGGGTCGCGGAGGAGGAGCGAGCGGTTGCCCCAGGGCATGGTGGTGGGCTCGTTGACGAAGTCCTCCACAACGCCGGTCAGGTCGCGGTGCACGCGGTCGACGTCGTCGACGAGGAACTCGATGACGACGCTGCGGTTCGCGCCCGGCTCGGCCGAGCCGGGCGCGAAGAGCGGGACGGTGCGGGTGCTGCCGATGGCGAGCGCGGCCGTGGCGGTGGTGAGTTCGGCGAAGTCTTCATTGGCCCACTGCGCCGTCACGCCGGTGGCGCGCTCGTAGAAGCCGACCAGTCGTGCGACGTCGGCCGTGATGACGCGGATCGAGACGAGGTTCACGGGTGTTTCTCCTGGAGTACGTCGTGCTGTCGACCACACGTTATGGCCGATACCGGACAGAATCGGCCCGGTATCGGCGAGTGGATTCCGGGCAGGCCGCGATCCGGTCACCCGCTGCTCGAACCCCATCGGCCGAGGGAACGGCCCGGGCCCTCGGTGCGAGCGGCAACCCGCCTGCCGGTGGCCGGAGTTACGGCCTTCCCGAGGCGTAGCGGACTGGTGGCGTACCGACCGTGGCCGTGAAATCGCGGGTGAGGTGGGCCTGATCGGCGTAGCCGAGGTCGGCGGCGAGCGCCGCCCAGTCGATGTCGGTACCGCGGTCGGCTCGCTCGGCGGCCTCGTGCAGGCGGGCCCGGCGCAGCACCCACTTCGGGGTGGCCCCGACGTACTCGGCGAACAGCCGCTGCAGGCGGCGCACCGTGATGCCGAACTCCTCGGCCAGTTGGTCGACCCGGCGCAGATCGGTGGCGCCGGCGATCCGCTCGACCATCGCGGCGACCTGCTCGGCCACCGGGTCGGGCGCGGGCGTCCGGGCGAGCAGGAAGGAGTCCACCCGGGCGGCGAGGGCGGCGAGGTCCCCGGCACCGCGGAGCACCTCGTCGTTGAGCCGGTCCGCCCCGGGGCCGAAGACCTCGGCGGCCGGGACGATCCGGTCGGCCAGGTCGGCCACCGGGCGGTCGGTGAACGGGCGGAAGCCGCCGGGGCGGAACTTGACTCCGAGGACGTGGCCGGTCCCCTCCAGCCTGCGGACGAAGAGGGACTTGCCGACCCCGTGGACGTGGGCCGCCGGCGCCTCCAGGACGAGGTGGACGCTGGGGTGGACGAGCACCTTCTGCTCGTGGGCGGGCAGGCCGTCACGGTTCCAGCGCACCAGCCAGTAGAACTCGACGAAACGCGCCAGCTCCGGGGCGGGCTCGTACCGGATCAGGCTGATCGCGGCCGCGGCCCGGCCGGGATGGAGCACTCCGCGTCCGAAGTCCGGGAAGGTCATGCCGCCAGGCTAGCCGTCGCGTTTGTTCAAGACGGCGCCCGGCCCCCGGGGCGAGGATCGGCACATGAACGGTCACGCACTCCACCCCCTCATGTCCCGCGCCGCAGCGGAGGCCGCGCGCATCGCCCGCGGTGTCCGACCGGAGCACCTGGACGGGCCGACGCCCTGCACCGCGTTCGACACCAGGACCCTGGTCAACCACTGGGTGCTGTACACCTCCCACGGCCTCGAACGCCGGGCACGCCGGGAGCCGCTGCCGGAGGAACTGGTGGCGCGCGACTTCACCGCCGACCCCGATTGGGCGCTCGCCTACGCGGACCAGCTCGACCGTGCCGTGGCGGCCTGGTCGGACCCGGCCGCCTGGGAGGGGGAGATCGATCTGGGCGGGATGTCGGTGTCGGCGGCATCGGTCGCCCGGATGGTGGTCAAGGAGATGGTGCTCCACGGCTGGGACGTCGCCCGGGCCACCGGCCGGCAGGCGGACGTCGACGACGATCTGGCCCGTCTGGTTCTCACGGTGGTCGAGGAGAACGCCGAGATCTACCGCCAGTACGGCGGCTTCGCCGAGGCGGTGCCGGTGGCCGCCACCGCCTCGTCCCTCGACCGCGCCCTCGCCGCCTCCGGCCGCGACCCGGGCTGGGAGCGTTCCACGGGCTGAGTTCCCGACCGCCGCCGCCGGTACGGCGGTCGAACCGATGGAGGGCGAACCGACGGCGGGCGAACCGACGGCGGCGCAGCGGCCCTCGCGCGGCCACGAGCGGCGTGAGCCACTGGCAGCCGACCGGACGGCGCCGCCCGGAGGTCGTGTTCCCACCGCGGCTGAGACCCGCAGCCGAGCCCCGCGGCTGAGCCGCGGGGCGGAGGCCCGGGCCCGTGGTGCGCCCCTGGCCCGGGCCGGGCGCCCGGGCCAGGAGCCGCTAGGCGAGCCGCCCGCCCGCGTTGCGGATCAGTCGCCGGAGCACCTTCACGGCGGTGACGTAGTCCGCGTCGTCGATGCCTTCGTGGAGCGCGGCGCGGATCGCGGGGGCGTTGCGCGCCAGGTCCAGGCGGGCCCGCTCCCCCTCCTCGGTGAGCCGGAGCCGGTCCCCGGTGTCCCGGCTCAGCCAGCCGCGCTCCAGGAGTACCGCGGCCTCCGCCGCCAGATCGTCCTCGGGCCGGAGGTACGAGGCCATCGCCTCCCGGAGCTCGGACAGCGTCATGCCCGCGCCGTCGGGCGAGATGTCGTTCACCGACAGATTGCGCAGCAGCCAGAACTGCGGCTGCGTGTAGCCCTTCTCGGCCTGCCGGGCCCGGGTGAACGCGATGAGCGACTCGTAGGCGACACCGGTCCAGTACGCGGCGGGCTGGCCGGCGAGCTCGACATCGGACATCTGCTGGGTCGTCATGGGGTGTCCCCTCGTGGTGCTCAGGTGGAATCCGCGGGCCCGGCACCTGCCGGGCGGGTCATACGAAGACCGTAGAACCTCAAGTCCGGTTGAAGGCAAGCCGCCCGAGCCGGTCGGACAGAACCACTCTCGACGCCGCCGGGCTGGGACCTCCTGTTCTCGGGGGGCGTGCTGCTGCTCGGCAGTGCCGTCCTCGCCCTGCGGCAGCGGTTCCAGAGCCGGTCAGCCGGATGAGCGAGCATCCCACCAGCAGCCTCGACGACGTCGTGCACCAACGGGTGCGCCTGGGCATCCTCGCGGTGGCCAGGGAAGCCCGGCGGGTGGAGTTCACCTTCCTGCGCGACACGCTCGGTCGCCGAATCACATGCCGAGGAGGACACCGGGATGAGTGCCTTCGAGGCGGCCGCGAAGATGCCCTACGACTTCTCACCAGCCCGGATGCGGTGCATGGAACTCACGGCCCAGCTCCTCGCCCGGGACCTCACCGACGACAGCTGACGGACACCCGCCGGCCGGCCCCGGCGGCGCCCGCGGCTCGTGGCCGGCGTCGGCCGCGAAGGCCCGCAGCCGGTTCTCGGACGCGTGGCGCTGGGCGAGGGAGTCCCGGCCGCCCCTGGTCGGGGTCCGCGGCGTGCGGACGCCGGCCACCGTTTCGGACAAAGCCCGGCGGTGACTGTCAGTGCCCGTGCGCTGCGGATAGAGTGACGGGGCCGCGGCGTCACACCGAGGGGCACGGGGCCCGGTCGGCAGCAGCGCGCGGTGGAGGACTACGCGTGTGATCACAGCACCCCCGGTGAAGGCCGCCGACGTGTTCCGGGTCAAGCCCTACACGCGCCACTGCGAGGTCATCCACGACGAGGGCGCGCACGCCGTCATCGGCGTCTCGCCCGGCAACAGCTACTTCTCCGCCCAGCGCCTGCACGACCTCGCCGCCTGGGGCCTGGACCATTACGGCCGGGTCGACTTCGTCTACACCGACCTGCACGTGGCCGAGATGTACGAGGCGTGCGGGTACGGCCCCGACGACGCCCGCAGAAAGGCGGCGAAGAACCTGCGGAGCGTTCGGGCGAAGGTCCGCGACGCCGTGACGACGGCGGATCCGGGACAGACGCGGCTGCACTGGCGGCCCATGTCCGACTTCCGCCCCAACACCGCCTACCAGGAGATCCACCGGCAGCTGACGCGCCGCCTCGAAACGGACGCCGACCTGCGCCGGGCCTGCGACGACCTGGTGAGCCGGTTCCTGACCGCACGGGGGCAGGAACCCACCGAACGGCAGCGCGCCGTGTGCCTGGAGTACGTGTGCGCCGAGGCGCCGCTGTTCCTCGACAGCCCCGCGATCATCGGCGTGCCGTCCTCGCTCAACTGCTACCACCAACTCCTGCCACTCGCCGAACTCCTGTACGCCCGGGGCGCCGGCCTGCGCGCCTCCCGCAACCAGGGCCACGCCATCGTCACCCCCGCCGGAGGAGCCCGCGCATGAGCACGACCACCACGACCGGGCACCCGGCCGTCGCCAGCCCCGACCTGCTCGACTTCCCGTTCTCCCGGGACGGCACCCGGCTCCCCGCCGACCTGGCGCGGCTGCGTGCGGCCACCCCGGTCCGGCGGGTGCGCACGATCGCCGGAGACGAGGCCTGGCTGGTGTCCTCGTACCGGCTGTGCAAGCAGGTCCTGACGGACGACCGGTTCTCGCTGAAGGACACCTCGGCACCGGGCGTGCCACGCCAGTACGCCCTGACGATCCCGCCCGAGGTCGTCAACAACATGGGCAACATCACCGGCGCCGGACTGCGCCGAGCGGTGCTGAAGGCGCTGAACCCGAAGTCGCCGGGGCTGGTGCGGTGGCTGCGCCAGGAGGCCGAGCGGCTCGTCGACGGGCTCGTCGAGGACGGCCCCACGGCCGACCTGCGCGGCGCGTTCTGCGAGCCGTACTCCGCGGGGCTGCACTGCCGCATCCTCGGCATTCCGCAGAGCGAGGGCCGCGCGTTCCTGCGCAGCCTGGACATCGCCTTCATGAACTCGGCCTGCCCGATCGCCGGCGCCGCGATCAACTGGGATCGCGACATCGCCCGCATGACCGTCCTGCTGGACGACCCCGCCACCTCCGGCCTGGTGGGCGAACTCTCCGCCCTGCGCGAGGACCCGGACTACGCGCACCTGACCGACGAGATGCTGGCCACCGTCGGCGTCACCATGTTCGGCGCCGGCACCGTCTCCACCTCCGGCTTCCTCACCATGGCCCTGGTCCACCTCCTCACCCACCGCGACACCTGGCACCTGTTGCGCGACCGCCGCGACCTGCTCGACGCGGGCGTGGAGGAACTGCTGCGAGTGAACCTCTCCATCGGAGATGCCCTGCCCCGGCTCGCACTCGCCGACGTGCGGCTCGGCGATGTCGACGTCCAACAGGGGGAGTTGGTCCTGGTGCTGGTCGAGGGCGCGAACTTCGACCCGGAGGAATTCCCCGACCCGCACCGCTTCGACCTCGACCGCGCCAACGCCGCCGACCACCTCTCCTTCGGCGGCGGTTCCCACTACTGCCCTGCCACCGCGCTCGGACGCGTCCACGCCCGGATCGCCCTGGAGACCCTGCTCGACCGGCTGCCGGACCTCGAACTCGCCGTTCCCGTCGCTCAACTGGTCTGGCGGACGGGCTTCATGAAGCGGATTCCCGAACGGCTCCCGGTGATGTGGTAGGCGGGGCCGCCGCCTCCGCGGCCCACCATCGGTCCGGGCCCGGCGTGACCGCGGTCAGCCGGCCACCCTCCCCGCGGGCCCGCCCGCCCGCGGGACCACCGCCACCATAGGCCGCACCACCTCCGCCGCCGCGGGCCAGGTCCGCGACATCGCCGCACCGCCTGGAGCCGCGCCGCCGGCTGGACGCCCTGGATCATGACCGGTGACTGGAAGTACGGCGGCTCCCCCACCACGGTCTACAACCCGGACACCAGGACGGCCGAGGTGTTCGCCCTGCGCACCGACGGCGTCATGGCTCACGCCGCCGACCCGGCCGGCGGAGGCTGGACCGGCTGGTCCGTGGTCGGCCGGATCCCCACGACCGGCTGACGGCGAGGGCCCGGCGCCGGGCGGCCCGCCCTCGGCGTGAGGGCGAGCCGCACGGCGCCCCCCGGGCGGGGCCGCGGTCGGGTCCGTCCGTCAGAGGTCCAGGTCGGGGTGGAGCCGGGCGACCGTCCACACGCGCCGACGGCGCAGGGCCAGCGAGGTGAGGACCAGGAACAGGACACCGAAACCCGCCAGGACGGCGATGTCCCGGATGACATGGGAGGACGGGCCGCCGCTGATCGTCACCCGGAGCCCGTCGACCAGGTAGGTCATCGGCAGGAAGGGGTGGACCGCCTGGAACGGTGCCGGGGTGGTCTGCATCGGGTACAGGCCGCCGGAGGCGGTGAGCTGCAGGATGAGCAGGACCAGTGACAGGACGTCGCCCGCCGTACCGAACGCCGTCCGCAGGCAGTGGTCGATGGCGATGAACGCGGCGGCGCCGACCGTGAGGAGCAGGACGGTCGTCCACGGGGCGGCGGCGTGCAGCCCGAGACCGGCGCTGACGACGCCGTAGAGGATCACGGCCCCGAGCACGCCCAGCGCCGCGGCCGGGAGCCAGCCCGCCACGGCGACGGTGGAGGCCCGGGTACGGGCGGCCAGCGCCCGGGTGTTGACCGGTCGCAGGAAGAGGTAGGCGAAGAGGCCGAACACCCACAGCGCGATGCCGAAGAAGAACGGGGCCAGTCCGCGGCCGTACACGCCGGCCGGGTGGAGGTTCGACCGGTCGATGGCGACGGGTGTCCCCAACACCTCGGCGGCGTGTTCCAGTTGGGCCGAGTCCAGGACGGGCACCTGCTTCTTCCCGTCGTCGATCACGGTGGCCAGGGTCGTGGCGCCGTTGTGGGCCTGGTCGGCGGCGGTCTGCAGCGCCACGGATCCCTGCTGAAGGGCGGACAGCCCCGTGGACACGGTGGCCGTCCCGGCGGCGATGCTCCGGGCGCCGGAGTCGACCAGGGCCAGCGGGGTCTGCGCGTTCTGGGCCGACTGCTGGACGGCCGCGGCCGTCCTCCGGAGACCGACGGCCTGCTGGAGCGCCGCGTGGGCGTTGCCGGCGGCGGTGGCGGCGTGACCGTCGATCTGCCCGGCCGCGGCGTCGGCCGCCGTCACGTCCTGTTGGAGGCGCTGGAACAGGGGGTCGTCGCCCAGTCCCGGGTGCGCCGCGGCCAGGTGGTCCAGATCGGTCACCGCCTTGGCGGTTCCCTGCTTCACCGTCGACGTCGCGGTGTGGACGGCGTCCACGCCCTGGGTGACGAGAGTGGCCGCGCTCACCACGGCGTCGGCGGCCGCGCCCAGCGGCGGCGCGGCCTCGCCGAGGGCGGTCGCCGCCGCGTGCACCTGGGTCGTGGCCTGGCTCAGCTTCTGGGCGCCGTCGGCGAGCTGGGTGGAGCCGGACCGCAGCGTGGCGCTCGCGCCTGCGGCGGCTGAACTCCCCTGCTGGGCCACGGTGGTGGCGTTCACCAGCCCCTGGGCCGCCTGCGCCGCCGTGTCCAGCTTCCCGCCGATGTCCGCGAGCCGACCGTAGACGCCGCGGACGTAGGCCTCGTGCGCGGCGGAGTTGACCTGCTCCTGCAGCTTCGCTTCGACGACCTCGGTCATGACGCCCGCGATGTAGTTGTTCGCGTCGTTGAGCAGGATGTGGATCCGGGCCTGTTCGGGCTGGGTGTCGGGGCCGGTGGCGAGGCCGGCGCTGAAGTCGGCGGGGATCCGGATCGTGAACGCGTAGCGCCCGCGCTCCAGGCCGTCGCGGGCCGCGGCCTCGTCGACGAACGCCCAGTCGAACTGCCGTGAGGCCTTGAGCTCCGTCACCACCTGGGCGCCCGCGTCCACCCGCTGTCCCTGCCGGGTCTCGGCCGGGTGGTCCTCGTTGACCACCGCCACGGGGATGTGCCCCGTCTTGCCGTAGGGGTCCCAGTTCGCCCACAGGTACATGGCGCCGTACAGCAGCGGAACCAGGCACAGCACGAGCGGGACGAAGCGCCTCAGTGGGCCCCGGAAGCCGCGCAACTCCAACACGGCCAGCCTGATCGCGGTCATGCGTCCTCCTCGCCCCGGCGCGCGCCGGTGCGCCCGCCGTCCGGTTCCCGCCGCCCGAGCAACCGCCACGACCGCGCCGACGCGTCTGTCCCGTCTGGCTCGGCTGCCCTGTCCGCCCCGTCTGGCTCGGCCGGCTCGCCTGCCCCGTCCTCCTCGGCGGCCGGCGCCGGCCGCTCGGGCAGGTGGCTGCGGCGGGGCAGGGCCACCAGCACCGGCGCCGGGCCGAGGCCGGCACCGGAGGCGGGAGGGTCGAGGGCGCCCGCCACGACCGTGCAGCCCACCCGGCAGACCCGCCCCACGAGCTGCCAGGCCCGGACGCGCTCGTCCGCCGGGCACCCGCGGTCCACGTCGTCCGCGACGATCACGGCGGGGCGCGTGGCCAGAGCGAGCGCGAGGGCCACGCCCAGTGCCTCCACCGGCGGCAGGTCCCGGACCAGCGTCCGGTGGTCCACGTCGACGCCGAGGACCGAGAACGCCTCCCCGAGCTGTGCTCTGCTCAGCCGGCGGCTCAACCAGCGGCGCTCGTCCACCAGCTCCCGCACCCGCAGATCCGGGTCCAGGCCGAGGGCGGGCTCCGCACGGGCCACCGCCACCAGGTCCCTGACACGACGGCCGTCGCGGGGCAGGACGTGCCCGCCCACCCGAACCGCTCCGCCGTCCAGCCGCATCCGCCCCGCGAGCGCGAGCAACGCCGTCGTCCGGCCCGAGCCGCCCGGCCCGTGGAGCACCAGCAGCCCGCCGGGTTCCACCCCCAGGTCCAGATTCTCGAACACCGCTCCCCGGGGCCCTCGCACGCTCGCTCCGCGCGCGACCACGTCCATGCCGGCAATCTCCACTCCCAGTGGGTAACCCGTCCGTGCCGCGCCATGTCTGTCAGACCGGTCACACTCCCGCGTCCGCGGACCGCGGTCACCCCTCCGGCCGGGCGGCGGGAGGGCGGACTGCCGGGCCGTGCACAAGCTACCCACGGCACAGCGGAGTTGGGCGGCCTCGCAGTCGGAGCACATCGGCCTCCCCGTAGCGCCATGGGCGGCGGGGCGAGCGCGAGGCTGTCGGCCGGCGGTCAGCCGTGCCCGGTCGACGCGGCCGAGGGGGTCGGGAGGGGGTCGGGTCACGGTCACCGCTCTGCCGCACGCGGACGCCCCGATCGCGTACGCGAAGCTGCTCGGCGCCCGGGGGCCGCCGGGCCGCCGCCCAGCGGCCCACGGGCCCGCGCGGTGCGGTCCGCTCAGGCGTCACTCCGGCTCAGCAGGACCGCACCGGCTCAGGCCCCGCACGCCACGGCGCCTCGCCCTCCGGGCGACGGTCGGCCCGGCGGAAGTCCCCGGCCACCCGCCCGCGGCGCGGGCACTCCCCCGAATGGCAGGCCGGCGCCCGCCGCCGACCCGGGCGGCGGGCCGTGCCGGTCGGCAGCGGGGTGCGGCAGCGGTAGCGGTACTCCGGGGGCGGTGTCCTCGTCCACGTGCGCGCGCGGGTACGCCCCGCGCGGGCACGGGCGGCGAGGGAGCGGACGCCGCTCGGGGTCATGCCCATCCGCTGGGCGACGGTGGCGGCCGGCTCACCCTCCACCACGAAGCACCAGAGCAGCACCTGCCAGCGCTCGGGTAGGGACCCGTAGGCCCTGGCGACCAGGGCTGTCTCCTCGGCCGCGAGCAGCGCGCCGTCGGTCTCCACCTCGTCCGCCAGGCGCTCGGCCCATTCGGCGAAGTCCTCCGGCAGCACGACGCGGCCCCTGGTCCGCGCGCTCTCCATCGCGGTCCGGCGGACGACCGCCATCAGGTAGGGGCGCCAGGCATGCCGGGGGCCGCGGCCACGGGCGACGGACGAGTAGGTGCCGGCGTAGGCCTCCGCGGCGAGGTCCTGGGCGGTCTGCGGGTCACGGCAGTAGCCGCGGGCGTAGGCGAGGACGGCGCCGTAGTGGCGGGTGAACACCTCGGCCATCACCTCCCGGACGCGGGATCCCCCGGTCCCGGTGGAGTCGGTGAGTACGGCCGAGAGTTCGGCGTCGCTCAGTGCGCTCAATCCCGTTTCACAAGCGCTGGCAGGAAGGGTCAACGTGTTCCCCTCGACTCTGTCCTTCTCACGGCGGGGAGTTCGCGGGCCTGACCGACGGGACGGCCGGACGGGCCGGGAACGGGAAGTGGTGGCCGGATGAAGGGCATCGACGGCGGTCTGCTGCTGCGGCCGACGGGACGGTGTGGCGGGAAGAGCCACAGCACACCAGTGCTACGGGTTTCAGGGCAACAGTTCCGGACACCGCCGGCCGCCCGGCGATTCCGGATCAGAACCGTGGGAGAGTCAGCCCTCGCTCCGGTCGCCGTCCCCAGCGACGAGGCCGCCTGTTCCGTCCCGACCCTCCTCAGGCGCTGCGCGCCGGCGGCCCCTCGGTCACCTCGAACACCTGGTCCGTGCCGGTGACGTCGAGCAGCCGGACCACCTGGTGCGAGGGGCGGGCGAGAGCCAGGAGAGTCCCGCGCTGCTCGGCTTGCAGGCGGGCCCGGAGCAGCTCGTTGAGGCCGCTCGAATCGCAGAACGGGACCGCCGACAGGTCGACGAGCACCACGGACGGGGCCGGGGTGCGTAGCAGGACCCGGTTGAACACGGCATGCAGGACGTCGACTTGGTCGATGTCCAGGTCCCCCGAGACCTCGATCACAGGCCCGGTACCGGTCTCCCGGACGACGGCCGCGAACTCACGCCCTGGGGTATCGCTCACGGTGGCCCCCTCTTTCCGCTGTCTCGCATCGAATGGACACGACGATCCTAGAGGGGGTCCGACCGCTGGTGATCCGGCGAAGCCTCTGTCCACCGCCCCGTCTCGTCAGTGATCGAGGGCGGGGTGTGTGGCGCCTGTCGGCCCCGGGGTGGGCGATCCCCGCCGGGGCCGCCGGTCGTCGCGGCGGGCCTGCCGTCCACGCGCGGGCACGCTGCCACACACCCGCCCGACTCGACCGGATGCGGCCGCCCGCCGTCCGGGCCTCCGCGAGCCCGGGCGTCCGGAGGCCGGGGCCCCGCTGGTCAGGGCAGAGGCGTGCCGCCGGTGGCGTTGACGATCTCGGCGGTGATGTACGAGGACTCCTGGGAGGCGAGGAAGACGTAGGCGGGGGCCATCTCGGCGGGCTGGGCGGCGCGACCGAGCGGGGACTGCTCGCCGAAGTGCGCGACCTTCTCCTCGTCCATCGTCGCCGGGATCAGCGGCGTCCACACCGGGCCCGGCGCGACGGCGTTCACCCGGATGCCGTCGGGCGCGAGCTGCCCGGCCAGGCCCTGGGTGAACGCGACGATCGCGGCCTTGGTCATGGCGTAGTCCAGAAGGTGGGGGCTGGGCTTGTACGCCTGGACGGAGGCGGTGTTGATGATCGAGGCGCCTTCGCGCAGGTGGGGCAGGGCGGCCCGGGTAATCCAGAACATCCCGTACAGGTTGGTCCTCATCACCCGGTCGAACTGGTCGGTGGTGATCGCGGCGAGGCCGTCGGGCTGGGACATCTGGTAGGCGGCGTTATTGACGAGGATGTCGAGGCGGCCGAACACGTCGACGCAGCGGGCCACCAGCTCGGCGCAGAAGTCCTCGTCGCGCAGGTCGCCCGCGACGGCGAGGGCGCGCCGCCCGGCGTCCTCGACCAGCCGGGTCGTCTCCGCCGCGTCGGCCTCCTCCTCGGGGAGGTGGCAGAAGGCGACGTCGGCGCCCTCGCGGGCGAAGGCGAGGGCGACGGCGCGGCCGATGCCGGAGTCGCCACCGGTGATCAGCGCGACGCGGCCGGCCAGCCGGTCGGCGCCGCGGTAGCTGTCCTCCCCGTGGTCGGGGCTGGGGCGCATGGTCTCACCGGTGCCCGGGTGGGGCTGGGACTGCTCGGGGAACGGCGGCTGCGGCTGCTGGGAGGTGGGGTCCTGAGGGGTGTGCTGGTCGCTCATCACGGCGGATCCGGTGCTCCTTCGGAGTGGGTGCGTCGGGTTCGGGGCGAGTCTGGCCCCGCGCGGGGCCGTTCGCGCGGTGGGACGGGCCGTGCGGGTGGTCCGTGCGCCGCCCGGGTGTCCGCGGCGGCGCACGGGGTACACGTGCGCCCGACCACGGGCCGTCTACCCCGGAAAGGAACGCGCATGGACGCGATCGTGCTGCTGAAGGAAGACCACAAGACCGTCGAGAGCCTGTTCAAGGCCTTCGAGAAGGCCGGCGACCGGGCCTTCGCCGAGAAGCGCCGGATCGCCGACCAGGTGATCGAGGAGCTGACGGTCCACGCCGTCATCGAGGAGGAGGTCTTCTACCCGGCCGCCCGCGAGGCCGCGCCCGACACGAAGGACCACGTGCTGGAGAGCGTCGAGGAGCACCACGTCGTCGTGTGGATGCTCTCCGAGCTGGCCGGCATGGACCCGGAGGACGAGCGGTTCGACGCGAAGATGACGGTGCTGATGGAGAACGTCCGCCACCATGTCGAGGAGGAGGAGAAGGAGTGGTTCCCCGAGGTCCGCAAGGCGATGGGCCGCAACCGCCTGGTCGAACTCGGCGAACAGCTGGAGGAGGCGAAGAAGTCCGCCACCCGCGACCCCCTCAAGGTGCCCAGCGCCACCGCGTGACGGGCGCGCGAGATGTACGGGAGCGTGTCGTCGCCGTCGACGGTGAGAGGTTCCGCTGCTTCGGCTGCCAGGGCGTGGCGGTGACACGTTCGTTCACGGGGGATCGTGTGGTGAAACCGAACATCCGCCCGTGAGCATCCGGGGGGACGCGGTGGAGGCCGTCCTCGGGGCCTCTCCGCGGTGCAGCGTGTCTGGAAGGACGCCGGCGCCGGCGTGTTGTGCTCGCCGGCGCCGGGCCTCCCGGTGAGCAGAGGAGCAGAGCAGCAGCCCGGTGGGCCGCCGGTCAAGGGCCCACCGGGCTGTCGGCTTTCCGCTGGTGGGGCGGCACTCGGGGGAATCGTGCCGGTGCGCGCGGGGGATCCTACGGCTCGGTCGGGCCACCCCCGCCAGGCCCCCCGGAAGCATCCCCCGACAGACCGTGACGGAACGTCAAAGCGATCTCTTTAACGTCCGATCTCTTGACGCTCGTCGGCATGAGGGTCTTCCATGTCACTGCACGTCGGAACCTGTTGCATTCCGTTTCCTTCTGTTGTCATGGTTCCGTCTGTGTGCGCCCGGCACCCACCCCTCCGCCGGGCACCTCTCGTCCCCGGTCCTCGGGTCCGGCCACCTACCCCGGTCGTCGTGACTTCCCGATCACCACCAGCAGCCCGGCCGCCCTACCGGCCTGCGACGCACCCTTCCTTCCGCGCAGAGTCGCGCGTCCCCCACTGGAGCCGTCATGTTCACCACGCCCCAACGCCGAGCCGTGGCCGCCACCGGCCTCCTGCTCACCTTCGGTCTGAGCAGTGCCTGTTCCACCGGCCAGGAGTCCACCTCGGCCTCGGGGGCGGACGCCCCGATCGCTCCGGTCAGCGGGAAGATCTCCATGACCTACCTCCAGAAGCAGGGCGACCAGGAGTACTTCGTCGGCGAGGCCGAGGGCGCCAAGGCCAAAGCGACCGAGCTCGGCGTCGACCTCAGGATCGTCAACCTCGGCAGCGACGCCAACAGGACCGTCAGCGAAGTCCGGTCCGCCATCGCGCAGAAGAGCAACGGCCTGATCGTCGTCGTCCCCGACCCGGCGGTGGGCCCGCAGGTGGTCCAGGCCACGCGGGACGCCAAGGTCGCGCTGCTCACCTCCGACGACCAGATCTGCGCCACCGGCCCCGACCCGTCCACCTGCGCGAAGCAGAACCTGGTGCCCCGGATCGGCTTCTCCGGCGCCCAGATGGGCGGAGAGGTCGGCAAGCGGGCCGCCGAGGAGTTCAGGAAGGCCGGCTGGAACCCGGCCGAGACCCGCACCATCTCCGCCTGGAAGCAGGACGTCACCGTCTGCACCGACCGCGTCAAGGCGGCCAAGGAGGCCTTCGCCGCCGGCGCCAGCGCCGGTGTCCAGAACATCGACGTCGCCACCGACAACACCCCGACCGGCGCCCAGGACAGGATCGCCGCGACCGTGACCGCGAACCCCGGGGTGAAGAACTGGGTCGTCTGGGGCTGCAACGACGAGAACGTCCAGGGCGGCGTCACCGCGCTGGAGAACGCCGGCATCGGCCCCGACCGGGTCATCGGGGTGGGCCTCGGCGCCTACCTCGCCTGCAAGAACTGGACCGGCGGCAGGCCCACCGGCATGAAGGCCGCCCTGTTCATCAACGGCAAGGACGTCGGCGCCCTGGCCGTCCAGACTCTGTACGACAAGCTCAAGAACGGCAAGGACATGCCCGCCGAGGCCTTCGCCCCCACCACCATGGTCAACGCCACCACCTGGCAGAGCAGCGGCGTCACCTGCCACTGACGTCGCTCCCCCACCGGGCGCCCCCGGGCCGCGAAGCAGGCTGTGGCCGCCGGGAGACCCGGCGGCCACAGCTGGTGGAGCGTTGCCTCGGCCCTCCCCTACTTCAGGTAGGGACCGTCGGTGCCGACCTTGCCCGGGGCGGCGTTCTTGCCGCCCAGGTCGAGGACGTAGACCCGCAGGTTGCCCTTCCCGGGGGCGGCGATCGCCATGGTGCCGTCGGCGACGACCTTGACGTCGCCGGAGACGGCGTCCTTGTAGGTGCCGTTGGGGATGCCGGTGAAGGTGGCGCCGTCGGTGACGGAGACCAGGGCGAAGGAGTCGACCCCGCTGGTGGCGTCGGTGTAGCGGCGCTTGAAGGACATGCCGCCGCCGTTGACACCCTCGGTGGAGTACTGGCCCATCTGCAGGGCGGGGACCGCCCGGCGGATCTGGTTGAGCCGCTGGACCTGCTTGACCAGCGGCTGCTGCAGCGTGGTGGCCACCGCCCCGCTCGCACTCGACACCACCGAGAAGTCGGAGGCGGTGACGCTGCCCTCGACGTGGTCGCCGTAGTAGGCCCGGCCGGTGGTGGCGAGCGGGCAGGACGGGCCGCAGTCGATCTGCTTGCCGGCCTGGAACTCGATCTCGGAGCCGTAGTACAGGGTCGGGATGCCGCGGAAGGTCCACATCAGGGCCATGTCCTCGGCCCAGGCGTCGGTGCCGCCGGTGTACCGGACGCTGGACTTGTTGGGTCCGTAGTCGTGGCTGTCGACGTACACCACGTTGTAGGTCGCGTCGTTGGTGGAGTCGTCGGAGTCCTTGCCGTTGTTGAAGGCGTTGTGCGCGTCACCGAAGTTCATGTGCATCCGCATGTCGATGATGTTCATGCCGGAGAACTTCGAGTGGTCGGGCGCACGGTAGGTGTTGCCGTCCAGGAAGGCGTTGGTGGACGTCGGCTGGTTACCGGTGCCGAGCTGCTCCTCGTAGGTGTACTGGTCGAGGGCGGCCTGCACGTCGTTGCTGGTGTAGTCCTTGCGCTCCTTCCAGGTGTAGAACTGCGCGGAGTGGTTGACCGAGCCGCGGTTCCACTTGTCGTTGACGAACGCGGCGACCTCGCCGAAGACGAAGAAGTTCTGCGCCTTGGCCGGCCCCCAGTCCTGCGTGACGCGCTGCTGGATGGCCGGCAGGAAGCGCCGGTTCCAGGTGACCCGCGGGACGTGCACGGCGGTGTCGACGCGGAAGCCGTCGACGCCCATGTCGATGTACTTGTTGTACGCGCCGATCAGGTAGTTCTGGACCTCGGCGTTCTCGGTGTTGAAGTCCGCGAGGTCGTCCGCCAGCCAGCAGGAGCGCGAGTCCTCGCCCTCCCAGTTGCCGATCCAGCACTGGTGGTAGTACGTGGACGGGAACATGCCCGAAGTGGGGTTCGGCCACTGGCAGTTGTAGATGGTGTAGCCCCCGGGGCTCTTGTACTGCGTCGGGGTGCCCCAGCCGACGCAGGTCTGGCCGGCGGGCTGGGTGGAGGACCAGAGGTCGCCGTTGTAGTACGACTTGCCGGTCTTCGGGTCGATGGTCAGGCCGTCGTACTCGAAGCCGTCCTCCTTCTCGTCGTAGTACCAGGACCACTGGGAGTCCCGGACGCCGTAGACGGTCGGGACGAACAGGCCCTTGGCGCCCCAGCGGGAGCTGTGGTTGTAGACCACGTCCTGGTAGATCTTTACGCCCTTGGCGTGGGCGGCGTTGATCAGGTCCTGGTAGGACGCCCCGGCGGACTCCAGGCGCGGGTCGACCTTGTAGAAGTCGTAGCCGTGGTAGCCGTGGTAGTCGTAGTCGGAGCGGTTCAGCACGACCGGGGTGATCCAGATCGCGGAGAAGCCGAGGCCCTTGACGTAGTCGAGCTTCTGGACGAGGCCCTTGAAGTCGCCGCGGAACATCGGGTCGTTGTTCGCCGCGTTGCCGGAGGCGACGTTCTGGTTGCCGCCCCGGTCGTTGGACGTGTCGCCGTCGTAGAACCGGGCGGTCAGCACGAAGTAGATCGGGTCCTTGCGCGGGTCGGTCCCGATCATCTCGCCGGCCTTGGCGGGCGGCGGGGCGTCACCGGTGGTGGCGACCGCGGCGGCCGAGGCCGCCGAGACGTTCCCGGCGGCGTCCAGGGCCTTCACCGTGTAGGTGTAGACGGTGCGCGCCTCCAGGCCGGTGTCGGAGTAGACCGTCGAGCCGGCGTTGATCACCGAGGTGCCCTTGGTGCCGCCGGTGCGGGTGATCTGGTAGCCCGTCACCCGGGTGTCGTCGGTGGACGGCTCCCAGGTCAGCACGATGGACGTGTCGGTGGCGGAGGCGTTCACCGAGCCCGGCACGCTCGGCGCGGTGGTGTCCGGCTTGACGCCCGCGCACGGGTCGGCGGTGTTCGCCGTGACCTTGCTGTTCTGCACGGTGCTGATGCCCGCCGGGACGACGTAATTGTTGCCGTTGTTGTTGTCCCAGGTGCCGAGGCCGTTGTTGAACGTGGCCGCCATGCCGGTCGCGGAGCCGAGCGGGACGGTGCGCTTGAACCAGCCCGGGCAGGCCAGTTCCATGCCGACGCCGGGCACCGCCGTCCACGCCCCGCCCGTCGGGGCGTAGTGCAGGTTGACGGTGCTCCAGCCCACCGCCGCGGTCGAGTAGAAGACCGTGGCGCTGTTCCCGGCCGGCGGGGTGCTGCTGCCGGACGGCGACGGGGACGCCGAGGAGGACGGCGTCGCCGAGGACGAGGGGGAGGTCGACGGCGAGGGGGAGGTACTCGGGCTCGAACTCGCGCTGGGGCTGGGACCGGGGCTGCCGTCGGTGCCGCACGGCTCGGCACTGCCGACCACGCCGTCCTTGACCGTGACCACGCCCGTTCCGAGGGCGTAGTTCTTGCCGCCGTTGCTGTCCCAGCTGCCGGCACCGTTGTTGAAGGTGGCCGCCAGTCCGTTCGCGGTGCCCAGGGCGAGGGTCTTCTTCACCCAGTCCGTACAGGCCCCCTCCATCGCGACGCCCGGCACGGTGGTCCAGGTGCCGCCGTTGGGGGCGTAATGCAGGTCGTAGGCCGACCAGTTGCGCGACTTGGTGTAGTAGTAGACCGTCGTGCTCGCGCCCGCCGGGGACTGGCTCGGGGCCGGGCCGGGCGAGGCGCTGGCGCCGCCGTTGTCGGCGCCGCACGGGTCGCTGTGGGCGATCACGCCGTCCTTGACCACCACCGTGCCGGTGCCAAGGGCGTAGTTCCTGCCGCCGTTGCTGTCCCAGGTGCCGGCGCCGTTGTTGAACGTCGCCTGCAGGCCGCTGGCGCTGCCCAGGTCGACGGTCTTCTTCACCCAGTCGGTGCAGGCCGCCTGCATGGCGGTGCCCGGCGTGGCGGTCCAACTACCACCGTCCGGAGCCCAATGGAGGTTGTACGTCGACCAGTTGTGGGTCTTGGTGTAGTAGAAGACGGTGGCGGTGTTGCTGCCGGTGGCCGTACTGGCCGTCGTCGCCGCGGTCGCGGCCGTGTCGAGTGGAGCGGTCGACAGCAGACCGGCGGTCAGGGCCGCCGCCGCTGTCAGGACGGCGACTGTGGAGCGCCGCCGGTGCCGTGCTCGTCCGGTCAAGGGAGAGTCCCTCGGTCATGGCCGCAGGCGGTGGGGACTGCCTTGCGGCAGGGAGTGGGTGGGGCCACTTGCGCAAGAACCTGCAAAAGCTTCCAGGAGGTTACTGACGCATGACCGGGCTGTAAAGGCTTCCCGGCCACCTGTGAACACCGGCATAGCGTCACAAATCCCTCCGTTCCGCGGCCGGATCTTTCGCGCCCGACGCCGACCCGAGCCCGGGGAGCCGTTCGGGACGCCGCACGCGGGGTGGCGCGCCGATGCGGAACATCCCCGGGCGCACCCGCGGCAGCGGCCTACGCCCACCAGGGCTCTGCCGCCGGCCTGGTGACCCTCCGTCGGGAGATCCGAGCTGAAAAGATTTGCAGCACATTCATGTACGACTTTGCACGAGCCCTTGACGATCCCGCCCCAGGGCGGGATGGACGTCTCGCATCCTCCACCGCCCGCCCCAAAGTCTCCGGGCGCCCCGCACCGCCGTCCAGCCGGACGCCCACCCCCGCGTCCGTCCGACGGCCGGCCCGCCGGAACTCCTGACGGGATCCCCACGGCCTGCGGGCGGCCCCCGGCCGCGGAGCCTCCAGCCGGGTGGCGCCCCACCGCCGACCGTCGTGACGAACCCCCCGGGACTCGAGTCCCGGGGGGTTCGTTCCGCCCTGCGGTGTCAGGCCGCGCGGTGTCAGGGCCGCGCGGGACCGGACCGGCGCCGGATCAGGGCAGCGGGGCGCCGCGGGCGGCGATCCACAGCTCGTACCACTCCTCGTGGCTCAGCTCCGGCTCGCGCAGCACGGCGTCGCGGCAGGCCGCGATGCGTTCGGGGCGGGCGGTGCCGATGACCGGCGCGATGCCGGCCGGGTGGCGCTGGAGCCACCACAGCACGATCGTCTCCGGCGTCGTCCCCCTGCGCTCGGCGAGCCTGCCGACGAGTTCAGCGGCCGGCGTCGGCTCGCTGCCGGTGAAGCGGCCCCGGGCCAGGGCGCCCCAGGCCTGGAGCCGGATCCCGTGGGCGGCGCAGTACTCGACCGTCCCGTGCGGGAAGCCGTTCGAGGCGGCGGCGGAGGTGTTGACCAGGACGCCGGCCTCGACCCAGTCCCGGCGGTCCAGGCTCATCTCCAGCTGGTTGACGACCAGGGGCACGTCGAGCACCGACTGGAGCCGGGCGATCTGCGCGGCGCTCATGTTGGACACGCCGAACCGCCGTACCAGGCCCTGCCGGTGGAGCGAGCCGAGGGCCTCGGCGATCTCCTCCGGGCCGGCCAGCGGGTCGGGCCGGTGCAGCAGCAGCACGTCGAGGCTGTCGGTGCGCAGCCGGGTCAGGCTCTCCTCCACCCGGCGGAGGATGCTCGGCCCCCGCAGGTCGTAGTGGCCCGGCCGCCCGCCTTCGGGGAGCCTGATACCGCACTTGGTCTGCAGGGTGATGCGCTCCCGCAGGCCGGGGGTGCGGGCGAGCACCTCGCCGAAGACCGCCTCGGACTTGCCGTACCGGTAGATGTCGGCGTGGTCGAAGGCGGTGATCCCGGCGTCCAGCGCGGCGCCAACCGCCGCCTCGGCGTGGTCGATGTCCGTCGCCGTGTACGGGCTGTCGTCCCAGCTGCCGCCGAGGCCCATGCATCCGTACAGGACGCGGTCGGCGGTGGCCCCGGTCATGCCGCTCCCCCGATCAGGTCCGCCAGCATCTCCGCGACGGCGAGCACCGGAAGCTGGGTGTTCGCCGCCGGGACGGTCGGCAGGACGGAGGCGTCGACGATCCGCAGGTTCGCCACGCCGCGTACCCGGGCCTCGCCGTCGACCACCGCCAGGGGGTCGTCCGGCGCTCCCATGGCGCAGGTGCCGACGGGGTGCCAGTAGGTGCCGAGCCGACCGCGCAGGTCCTGGTCGGACAGGTCCCGGGCGGGGTGGCCCCGGACCGGACCGGCCAGTGGCTTCAGGGCCGCCGTCGCGGCCATCCGCTCGACGATCTCCAGGCCCGAGCGCAGGACGGCGAGGTCGTGGCCGCCTTCGTCGGTGAGGAAGCCGGGGTCGATCTCGGGGGCCGTGGCGGGGTCGGCGGACGCCAGCCGCACGGTGCCGCGCGAGGTCGGTTTCATGACGAAGGCGGAGATGCCCGCCTCGTACCGGCCCGGCGGGAGCTTGCCGAACAGCGGCGGGCCGGCGACGGGCAGGATGTGGAGGTCCCAGGAGTCGTCCGGGCAGAGTTCGCCGGCCGCCCGGACCAGCATCCGGCTGACGTACAGGTCGCCGTCGGCCTCCTTCGCGGCGAGCGCCGCGTTCAGCTCGTCGGTCGGGGCCAGCGGCACGAAGACGCCGGGCTGGTCGGTGAGGTTCGATCCGACCCCGGGGAGGTCGATCTCGGGGCGGATGCCGACCGTCCGCAGGTGGTCCGCCGGGCCGACCCCGCTGCGCATCAGCACCGCGGGCGAGCCGAAGGTGCCGCAGGCCAGCAGGTAGGCGTCGGCGACGAGGGCCTCGTGCCGGCCGCCGATGTCGACGCGGACGCCGAGGACCCGGCCGTCCCCGATGTCCAGCCGGTCCACGGCGGCTCCGGCGAGGACGGTCAGGTTGGGCCTCGCGCGTGCCGCGTCCAGGTAGGCGAAGGCGGCGTTGTGGCGCACTCCGTCGAAGGCGTTGAGCAGGGGCGTGCCGTAGCCGGGCCCGCCCGGGGTGCCCATGTCCACCTCCCGGAAGCCGAGTTCCGCGGCCGCCGCCAGGGCGGCGCGGCTCCACGGTGAGAACTCGCGCTCCGGTACCCGGCGCAGGCCCATCTGTTCGACCGCCGCGAGGCGGTACGGCTCCAGCGCCGCGGCCGTCCAGCGCGGACCGCCGGTCCGGGCCCACTCGGCGTGGTCGGCCTCGGATCCCCAGGTGTTCCAACAGCCGTTGATGCAGGAGGAGCCGCCGAGGACGCGGGCGCGGATGCGGTGCGCGGGGGCGTGCCGCTCCCACACCTCCTCGCGCGGCAGGGCGCGGGCGTTCAGCACCTTCGCCGGCCAGTCCTGCCGGTCGGGGCCGAAGTCGGGACCGGCCTCGACCAGGCAGACGGTGCGGTCCGGGTCCTCGCTCAGACGGGCCGCCAGCACGCAGCCGGCCACTCCCCCGCCGAGGACGATCACGTCGTAGCCGGCCGGTGTGCCCGTCACGCGCCCGCTCCCGCTGCCGCGGCGTCGAGTTCGGCGAGGCGGGCGAGGAGTGCGTCCCGGCCGATGGAGTCGGTGCCGGTCGCCGGCACGGTGCAGGCGAAGGCTCCGGCGATCGCGCCGTACCGGGCGCAGCGCGCCGCCGGCTCACCGGACAGCCAGCCGAGCAGGAAGCCCGACGCGAAGGCGTCGCCCGCGCCGTTGGAGTCGATCACCGGTGCGGGCGGGGTGACGACCGGGACGTGGGTGATCTCCCCGTCGGCGAGCAGGTACGCGCCTTCGGCGCCGGCGGTGGCGACGACCACCCGGGCCCGGCCGCGTTCGGCGATCTGCCGCATGGTCCGCTCGGGGTCCGCCAGGGCGGTGGTGGACACGAACACGACGTCGGCCTCGTGGGCGAACGGCTCGTGGTAGGGGTTGGTGCCGTCCCAGTTGTGCAGGTCGGTGGAGACGGTCAGGCCGGCCTCGCGCAGCAGCGGCAGGGCGAAGGCGCAGGGATAGGTGATCGAGACGTGCGCGTGGCGGCTCGCCGCGGCCAGCGCCCGGACGGTCTCCTCGGGCAGCCGGTCCGCCTCGTGCGAGCGGCTGTCGTCGTAGAGCGACAGGCGCCGCCCGTCGGGGCCGACCAGGTTGACGGCGCGCTTGGTGCCGCCCGGCAGCGGGACCTCGGTGAGCGGGATCCCCCGGTCGCGGTGCAGGGCCCGGATCAGGTCGCCCGCGTGGTCGGCGCCGATCATGTCGAGGTGGTGGGTGCGCAGGCCCAGCGCGCTCAGGCCGAGGGCGACGAAGTCGCCGGTCTGGCCTGCCCGCATCTCGATCCTGGGCACCATGTAGCTGTCGGCGAACGGGAGCGGCAGCTCGGGCACGTACACGATCGTGTCGACACCGGCGCCTCCCAGGACGAGGACGTCTGTCTCGGTGCTCATGGGTGTTCCTCTCGGACGTAGGGTCCGGGTGGCGGTGGCCGTGGGCCCCCACCCGGTGGTGGGCCGCTCCCCCGGCGGGCGGGTCGGCGGGGCGGTGCGGCGGGGCGGTGCGGCGGACGGGCAGGGTCCCGCGGACGGCTCCGGCGTGAGCCGTCACCCGGTCGAACGCGGGGCCGCCCCGGACGTCACGGGGCGGCCGGCAGGTCCCGGTAGACCTCGGCGACGGCACGGGGGCCCGGCAGGGCGGCCAGCTCCTCCAGGGTGAGCGGCCGGCCGGCCGGATCGGCTATGGGCAGCCGCCAGTTGGGGTACTCGTCGACCGTGCCGGGCAGGTTCTGCGGGCGGCGGTCCCCCACCGTGTCGGGCAGCCAGACGCCCAGCAGCTTCGCCGGGGTGAGCGCGAGGAACCGGTGCAGGCCGAGCACCTCCCGGCTCGGCACCTCCGGGCCCGGCACCTCCCCGGTCCGCGGGCCGGGTGCGCCGAGTGCGCCGGCCCGCTCCGCCTCGGCGAGCCAGCCGGCGCTCTCGGCCGCCGCCGCGGCCGCGGCCTGCTCCACCGGTTCGGCGAGCAGGCCGAGCTTCTCGTGCAGGCCGACGTGGTCACCGTCCAGCCAGGCGGCGGTGCTGGGCAGGTCGTGGGTGGTGAGGGTGGCCAGGCAGCCGTCGCGCCACTCCTCGGGCGGGAGCGGACCGGAGCGCTGTTCCGAGCCCCCGAGGTACTCGAAGCGCAGCACGGACGTACCGAGGATCCCCCGGTCCGTCAGCTCCTCGCGGACTCCGCGCTCGACGGTGCCCAGGTCCTCGCCGATCACCATGCTGCCGGCCCGGTGCGCCTCCAGGGCGAGCACACCCAGCATCGCCTCGTGGTCGTACCGGACGTAGGCGCCCTCGGCGGCCCGCGCCCCGGCGGGGACCCACCAGAGCCGGAACAGCCCCATGATGTGGTCCAGCCGCAGTGCGCCGGAGCGGTGCAGCGTGCCGCGCAGCACCTCGGCGAACGGCGCGTACCCGGCCTCGGCGAGCGTGTCGGGCCGCCAGGGCGGCAGGCCCCAGTCCTGGCCGTGCGGGTTGAAGTCGTCGGCCGGGCAGCCGACCGTCATGCCCTCGGCGAGGTAGCGCCGCAGGCTCCAGGCGTCCGCGCCCTCGGGATCGACGCCGACCGCCAGGTCGTGCATGAGCCCGATGGCCATGCCCGCCCCGGTCGCGGCCCGCTGCGCCTCGCCGAGCTGTTCGTCGACCAGCCAGGCGACCCTGCGGTGGAACTCGATCCGGCCGGCCAGCTCGCGCCGGGCGCCGGCGACGTCGGGCCCGTCGGGGCTGCGCAGCCCGGCGGGCCAGGACCGCCACCGGGTGCCGTGCACCTCGGCGAGGGCGCACCAGGTCGCGAAGTCGGTCAGCCCCGGCCCCTCCGTGTCGGTGTACCGCCGGTAGGCGGCCTGCCGGGCCGCGTCGAGCGGTACCCGGTGGAGGAGTTCCAGGGCGCGGAACTTGAGGTCGCGGACGGCCGCCCGGTCGATCAGTGCGCCGGTGAGGACGGCCTCGCGCAGCCGGCCCCCGCTCGCGGCCAGCTCCTCGACGGCGGCCCGGTCGGCGGGTGACAGGGCCGCGTACTCGGGTACCGCCTCGATGCGCAGGTTCATCGGGTCGGGGTAGCGCCGGCTGCTGGGCCGGTACGGGGACGGGTCGGGCAGCGGGCCGGGCACGTACGCGTGGAGCGGGTTGAGCTGGACGAAGTCGGCGCCGAGGGCGCCGGCCCAGCGGCCCAGGTCGGCCAGGTCGCCGAGGTCGCCCATGCCCCAGGAGCGCGCGGAGAGCACCGAGTAGAGCTGGGCCAGGAATCCCCAGCCGCGCCCGGCGGGACCGGCCAGCCGGGTGGGCGCGACCAGCAGCGGGGCGGCCTCCCGCCGGCCGGCCCGCTCGGCGTGGAGGGTGTGGCGGCCGACCGGGAGTTCGGCGAGGTCCGTGCCGAGGTCGCGGACGGGCCTGGTCCGGCCGTCCTCGGTCTCGACCAGCAGGTCGGTGCGGGGCGGTGTCCGCAGGTCGGCGCGCGGGCGTCCGGAGCGGAGCACGACGCTGGGCGGGAGCAGGCGTTCGGCGAGGGCGCGCCGGCGCTCGGAGAGGGCCGCCCGGACGGAGCCGCCGGTGGCGGCGTCGACGCCCAGGGCGGCCAGCACGGCCCGCAGCGTGTCCGGGGAGGTCTCGATCCGTCGGCCGACGTCGGTGGTCCAGTGGGTGGAGACGCCGTGCAGTTCGGCCAGTTCGGACAGCTCACGCGTGGGCGACATCGGTCGGACTCTCCCGTCGGTCGGTGGTGGATGGGGCGGCGGCGGGCCGGTCGGCGGCGGATCGACCGGCGTCGGGCGGGAAGAACCGTTCGAGCACCACCGCGACCCCGTCCTCCTCGTTGCTGGGGGCCGTTTCGTCCGCGCGGCGCCGGAGTTCGGCGTGGGCGTTGCCCATGGCGACTCCGTATCCGGCCCACTCGATCATCGGGATGTCGTTGGGCATGTCGCCGAACGCGATGGTGTCGGCGGGGGTGAAGCCGAGCAGGGCGGCCGCGGCGGCCAGTCCGCTCGCCTTGCTGACTCCGGCGGGGAGCAGCTCCACCAGCCCCTCGCCGGAGTGGGTGACGGCGACCTCGTCCGCGCAGACCCGTCGGGCCAGCGCGGCGAGCTCGTCGTCGCCCAGGTGGTCGTGCCGGATCAGCACCTTGTCCACGGGCCGCGCCCAGAGGTCGTCCGGGCTCTCGGCCAGCCGCCAGCCGTGCCGCAGGCGGCTCTCGAACCCCGGTGTGACCAGGAAGTCCCCGGTCAGGCCGGCGGTCACCACCGCGAGTCGCAGCGGCCCCGCCTGCTCGGCGATGCGCGCGACCAGGGGTCGCACGGTCGGACCGTGCAGGCCCTGCGAGGACAGCAGCCGGTCGGCGCCGACGTCGTAGAGCTGGGCGCCCTGGCCGCAGACCGCCAGTCCCCGGTAGTCGAGTCGTTCCAGCAGGGTCCGGCAGCCGGCCGCTGCCCGGCCGGTGACCACCAGGTGGAGGGCGCCGGACGCCTCGGCCCGCGCGAGCGCGGCCCGCGTCCGGGCGGAGAGGCTGAGGTCGCCGCGCAGCAGGGTCCCGTCCAGGTCGGTGGCGACCACCCCGAAGGGCGGCGGACGGCGGCGGGTGGGTGCGGTCATGGGTCAGTCCCTCTCCAGTCCGGCGCCGACCGGCGTGACCCGCCGGGGGGTTTCCAGCGGGCACTCGTCCCAGGCGGAGCGGCCGTCGCTCAGCCGCAGCAGGAGGACCAGCGGCCCCTGCGGCCGCTCCCGCAGCACGGTGGTGAAGTACCCCTCGGCCCCGGCCAGCCGGTGCTCGCCGGTCGGCAGTACGAGCAGCACGCTCTCGGCGTGCGGCAGTCGGTAATCGATCCGCAGGCCGTCGCCGACCGGCTCGACCAGGCAGCGCCCGTCCACGAGGGCGGTTCGGCCCGGGTCGTCCAGGAGGACGGCGAGTTCGGCGCAGCGGGCGAAGTCGGCCCTGGCGTACGCGGCGGCGAACAGCTGCTCCAGCGCGGTCCGGTCCACCGCCGGCACGCATCTGCGGTAGTTCGCCAGGTCACCGCGGCCGAGCGCCGATTCGGCGATCTCGCGCCGGTGGGTGACCCAGTCGGTGTCGGCCAGGCTCTCGAACCAGCCGTACCCGGCGGCCCGCTCCGGCGTCAGTCCGGGCAGGACTCCGGCGGCGGCGGCCGCGAAGGTCGCCAGCCGGGTGGTGGCGGCCTTGCGCCAGGTGAAACGGCGGGCGAGCGCACGGGAGTTGTCGGAGAGGCGGCGGTACTCGGCCGGGTCCTCGCGGTGGATCCGGGCGGCCTCCAGGATCCGGTCCGTCAGGGCGGCGGCGAGCAGCGGGTCGTCCTCGGTGAACGAGCGGGGGACGGCGAAGCCGGTGGCGTCCGGGTGTTCGCGCGGCAGCTGGTGCCGGTAGTGGGTGGTGACCTCCTGTGCGGTGCCGATCGGCACCGCGCCGCAGGCCATCAGCTGTCCCTGGGCGATCAGGAAGGAGTCCAGCTCGAACTTGGACGGGAAGAGGCAGAAGTCGGCCGCCACGGCCTCCCGGTGGAGCACGTCCTCACCGGCCATGGACCAGTCCAGCCGGACCCGCCCGGGGTGACGGTTCGCGACCTCCTCGAAGAAGGGGTCGCCGACCGGGCTGACCACACCGTCCCCGCCGGCCGCGACGGCGCAGCGGACGACGAAGTTGATGTCCGGGTCGACGGCGAGCACGGCGTCGATCGCCCGGAACAGTTCGACCTGCCCCTTGTGGTGCACGGAGAAACGGGCCACGTGGTAGAAGGTCGGCAGGGCCGGGTCCAGCCCGCGGGCGGTGAGCAGTCGCGCGCGGTCGGCCCCGGCCGGGTCGCGAGCCAGCCAGCCGTCGGGCACGGCGCAGCCGCCGACGAACTGGCGGGCCGCCGACTCCCGGACGATCCGCGCGACGGTCAGGTCCTGGAAGGCGCGTTCGAAGGGCGTGTCCCGGAAGGTGGAGTAGAAGTCCAGCTGACCGGGGGTGAGGAAGTCCAGCAGGTCGCAGTTGGCGGCGACGAGCGCGTAGTAGCCGATGCCGTCGGCGGTGGGGCGGTCGGCCAGGTGGGTGCTGGGCAGTTGGGAGGTCATCGCCGCGGCGAGCCGGCCGGTGGCCGGCGGGTCGGCGAGCGCGTCCAGGTCGGCGTCGGTGTCGAACAGTTCCAGCAGCCGCTCCAGCTGCGGCCGGTGGACCTGCTGGTTGATCGGCATGTTGCTGGCCAGGGTGCTGACCACCAGGAAGCGCGGGTCGGTGCGCAGCACCGGCGGCAGCAGGTAGTGGTAGTAGGGCTCGTAGGCCTGCACCACCGCGGGCTCCGCGCCCAGGTCGAGGTGGGCGCGCAGGAAGCGCAGGCCGGAGACCTGGAAGACGAGCGGCTTGAAGAAGGCCAGGTCGTGGCCCTCGCTCGTGCGGGCCGGGTAGATCCGCTCGGGCAGCAGGTCGAGGTACTCGTCGGACAGGAAGTAGATGTCGACGCCCTCGTGCCGGAGCCGGTGGGCGCGGGTGGTGAGCCGCAGTTCGAGCTCGGCGGGGTGGCCGGGCCAGACGGCGCGGTCGAGTACCAGCGGCACGGTGTGCCGGTCGACGTGGTCCAGTTCCTCCAGCTCGTAGTGGGCCCTGAGGTGTTCGAGGCAGCCGTGCGCCGGGGTGATCACGGAGACGCGGTGACCCTGGTCGGCGAACTCGCGGGCCAGGTTCCACACCAGTGAGGCGAGGCCGCCACGCATGAGGCGGATGTCGAAGCCCACGCTCTCGAAGGCGAATTTGACGATGTGCACCGCCGGGTCCTCTCTGTCGTCGCGTCGGTCGTGCTGTCTCAGGCCTCGCCGGGGGCGTGCAGCGTGAGCAGGGTGTGCGCGGCCAGGGTGGCGGCGTCGGTGATCCGTCCGGACCGGACGAGGGCGCGCCATTCGTCCGGATCGGCCCAGCGCTGGACCATGTCCGCCTCGGAGGCCTCCCGCTCCGGCTCCCCCGCCGTCAGCTGTTCCGCCAGGAAGACGTGGCAGCCCTGGCTGGAGTAGCCGTAGGCGACGTGCAGCCGGCCCAGGTAGGTCATCCGGGCGGCCCGCAGGCCGGTCTCCTCGCGCAGTTCGGCGCGGGCCAGGTCGAGCGGGGCCTCGCCGCGGTGGCCCTCGGGCCAGGAGCCCTGCGGGAACTCCCAGTACCGGCCGCCGGCCGGGTAGCGGTACTGCTCCACCAGGTGCACCCGGCCGTCCTGGCGGGGGACGACCAGGGCGTAGTCGGGTTTGTCGACCACCCCGTACCGGCCGGCGCTGCCGTCGGCCCGTTCGATGTCGTCCTCGCGGACGGTCATCCACGGATTGCGGTAGACCTCGCGGGAGCGGACGGTGCGGATCACGGCTTGTCCTCCAGCAGGGCTCGGGTGCCCTCGGTGACTCCGCGCACCCGCAGCCCGTGGGCGGCCAGGAAGCCGGCCAGCCGGTCGCTGGTCAGGCAGGTGTTGGTGGGGCGGCTGGCGTAGCGGCCGGCGGCCTTGGGCACCTTGCGGACCAGCGAGCGGGGCACGCCGAGGCCGTCGGCGACGGCCTCGGCCCAGGCCGCCCGGGAGATCCGGTCGGGGCCGCCCAGGTGCAGCAGCGGGGGCGCCGCGCCGGCCAGCGCGGCGGCGGTGACGGCGGCGACGTCCTCGACCAGGACGGGTGTCGTCCACTGGTCGTCCGGGGCCTCCACCGGCTCCCCCCGGCGCAGGCTGTGGGCGCAGGCCGAGAAGAAGTTGAGCCACTTCCCCGCGTCGGCCGGCTCCCAGCCGTAGATCAGGCTGACCCGCAGCACGGTGGCGCCGGGTGTGCGTCCGACGATCCGCTCGGCCCGCAGCTTGGCCCGGCCGTAGGCGTTCGCGGGGGTGGTGGGCGCGTTCTCGTCGTTGGCCGGCGAGCTGCCGTCGAAGACGTTGTCGGTGGAGATCAGCACCGTCCGGCAGCCGGGTGCGGCGGCCGTGAGGTTGGCCGCCGCGGCCGTGTGCAGGTCGGCGGCGCGTTCGGGGTTGGCCTCGCACCAGGTCACGTCGGAGGGGCCGTGCACGAGCACCAGCCGGTCGGGGCGGACCTGCTCCACCACCCGGGCGCAGGACCGGGCGTCGGCCGCGTCGAGCGCCACCCAGGGGGCCGGCGGGGCGGTGAGCGGGTGCCGGGAGGCCAGCACGGGGCGGTCGCCGGAGGCGGCCAGCCGGGTGGCGACGGCGCGTCCGACGAAGCCGCTGCCGACGATCAGGGTGCGGGTCACCGGGCGGCCACCGCCTGCCGGGCGGTGCCGCGGGCGGTGAGCAGCCGGCCGGCGCCGATCAGCCCGTGGTCGTCGTCCGGCTCGCCGAGGACGACCATCCGGCCGATCTCCTCGGCGCTCAGGCCGAAGCAGCCGAGCCGTCGGAGCTCCTCGGTGAGCAGTTCGACGAAGCGCGGGCCGACGGCCAGGGCGAAGCCGCCCATCAGGACGTAGCGCCGTACGCCGATCGAGGCGAAGACGGAGGTGATCGCGGAGGCGAGGTGGGCGAGGCCGCCCCGCAGCACGGCGGTGGCGAACGCGTCGCCGGCGCGGACGGCGGCGACCAGGGCGCGGTTGTCGAGCCGCGCGGGGTCGGGCGCGTCCTGCGCGAGCCGGGAGCCGGCGTAGCCGGCCGGGTCGGCGAGGGCCGCGCGGCGGGCGGCGGCCTGCATGCCGCGGCCCGAGGCGATGGCGCCGAGGTGGCCGCGTCCGCCGCAGTCGCAGCGCGGTGCCCGCGGGGACGGGTCGCTCGTCCAGTGGCCGAGCTCGCCGCCGTGCCCCTCGGGGTCGAGCAGCACCTCCCCGGCGCGGTAGACCTTGCTGCCGATCCCGGAGCTCACCGTGATCAGGCAGAACGGCTGCCGGCCCTCGGTGGCGACGTACCGCCAGACGGCGGCCGTCAGGTCGTTGACGACGACGACCGGGAGGCCGAGCCGCTCCTCCAGCAGCAGGCGCAGCGGCAGCGGTTCGCCGCGGCCGCCCCAGACGGTGGGTGCGGTCATCACGCGGCCGTCGGCCGTGACGGGGCCCGCGAAGGCGAGCGCCAGGGCGCTGCTGCGGTGGCGCCGCACGGCCCGGCCGGCCAGTTCGGACAGTTGTGCGACGATCCGGTCCTGCAGTTCGGGCACCGGCGCGCCGGGGTGCCGGTCCATGCCCTCGGTGGGGGTGCGGCGGATGTCGGTGAGCGCGTCGGTGGCGGTGTCGTAGCGGGCGATCCGCAGGGTGGTTCCGCCGAGGTCGGCGACGGTGAAGGCGGACTCAGACACGGGCCCCTCCCCGGGCGTACTCCATGGGCTGCACGTAGCCGTCCTCCAGGACGACCGCCGAGTCGATCTCGGCTCCCGCGGGCACGCTCGCGCCGGGCAGCAGGACGCTGCGGCGCACCACCGCCCCGGCGCCGATCCGCACGCCCGGGAAGGCGACGCTGTGCTCGATCCGGCCGTGGTTGGCCAGGTCGGCGGGCACCACGCTGCGCTCGACGCCCGGGGCGCGGACGACCAGGCCGCGCGCCGTCGCGGGCCGGACCGTGAGCGGCAGCCGGTCGAGGGGCAGGGTCGGGCCGTCCCCCACCATGGCCAGGTGGGCCCGGTGGTAGCGCTCGACGGTGCCGATGTCCTCCCAGTGCCCGGGGACTTCGTAACCGAGGATCCGCTCGCCCCCGGCGAGCATGGCGGGGATGACGTCGCGGCTGATGTCGTGCTGCCAGTCGGTGCCGTCGAGGTGCTCCAGGTAGCGGTGCAGCACCGTCGCGTCGAAGACGCAGAAGGCGGCGAACACCAGGTCGCTGGTCGGCTCGGCGGGCTTCTCCACGAAGCCGGTCAGCCGCCCGGCGGCGTCGAACTCGACCATTCCGAAGAGGTGGACGAAGCGGCGTTCGATCCGCTGGTAGGCCACGGTGAGCGCGGCGCCGGTGCGGCGGTGCCGCTCGATCAGCGGGCGGTAGTCGAAGCGGTAGACGTGGTCCGCGTGCAGCACCAGCACCTCGCTGGTGCCAGGGCCGAAGACGTAGCGGGCCTTGCGGATCAGGGCGTCCGCGGTGCCCCGCTCCGGCGGCCCGTCGGGGCGGACGAGCGCGCTCTCCCCGCCCTCGCGGTAGGCCCGGTCGTAGGGGCCGAAGTTCACCCGGAAGCCGGGGCGCCACCACGTCCGGTGCAGGTCGTCCATCAGCTGCTTCTCCTCGTACTGGGAGAGCAGCAGCACCTCGCCCAGGCCGGAGGCGGCGGCGTTGGCGAGCGAGAAGTCGATCAGGCGGCAGGCACCGCCGAAGGGCACCAGCGGCTTGAGCCGGCCGTGGCCGAGCCGGCCCATCCGGCGGCCCTCGCCGCCGGCCAGCAGGACGGTGCGCACGGAGTCAGCCATGTCGGATCACGTCCCAGGTCGCGCGGCCGGTGGTGAGGGTGAGCAGGAAGTGCAGGTCCTCGCCGGGGGCCGGCAGCGGGCAGGTGAACACGTCGCCGCTGCGGTCGAGCTGGTGCACGATCACCTGTCGGCGGCCCGGTCCCGGCGGGGCGAGCCGGACCAGTTCGACCCGCTCGGCGTGCGGCAGCCGGTAGACGATCGAGCCGTCCTCGACGGTGCAGCGCCCGTCCAGCCTGGCGCGCAGCGCCGGGTCGCGGTCCGCGGTCGGCTCGCAGCGGACGAAGTCGGCGCGGGCCCAGGCCGCTTCGAACAGGGCGCGGTCGGTCGCCGGGTCCGGTTGGTGGCAGCGCCGGTGGGCCTCGGCGTCGCCGAGCCGGGCGGCGGCCTCGGCCACCGCGGCCCGGTCGCTCTCGTACGCCTCGTCCGGCAGCAGGTCGAACCAGCCGTGCCGGAGCACGCGGTCCAGGCCCAGCTCCGGCGAGCGTCCCTCCCAGAGCGGGGTGAAGGCCGCCACGTGCAGGTCGGCGGCGTGACTCCAGGTGAACCGCCGGGCGTTGGCGACCGCGTTGGCGCGCAGCCGGCGGTACTCCTCCGGCCGCTCGCGCAGCAGTGCCGCGGCCTGGTGGATGCGCCGGGCGAGGGCGTCGGCGAGCAGGGGGTCGTCCTCGGCGAACGAGCGGTTGACGGCGAAGCCGGTGGCCCGCTCGGCCTCGGGGCCGGCCAGCGGGTCGGCGACGTGTCCGAAGTGCGCCATGCCGCGCTGGGCGGTGGCGATCGGCACCGCGCCCGCGGCCATCGCCTCGCCCTGGGCGATCAGGAAGGTGTCCATCTCGAACTTGGACGGGAAGAGGCAGAAGTCCGAGGACGCCGCGTACTCGACGATCCGCCGCTCGTCGACGCGCTGCCACTCCAGGTGCACGCGGCCCTCGTGGCGTCGCACCACGTCGTGGACGTAGGGGTCGTCGATCCCGGAGTCGCTGATGCAGCGCAGCACGAAGTTGGCGTCCAGGCCCTCGTTCAGGACCCGGTCGACGGCGCGGAACAGTTCGACCTGCCCCTTGTGGTTCACCGCGTAGCGCGCGTTGTGGAAGAAGGTCGGCCGGGCGGGGTCGAGTCCGAGCCCGCCCAGCACGGCGGCCCGGTCGACGGCGGGCGGCTCGCCGGTGGTCCAGGTGTCGCCGACGGCGCAGCCGCCGACGAAGCTCTTGTGGGCGTTGCGGCGCACCGTGTCGTGGATCGGCAGCCGGGTGAAGAGCTGTTCGAAGGGGGTGTCGGCGAAGTCGGTGTAGAACTCCAGGTGGCCGGGTGAGAGGAAGTCGACCAGGTCGGCGTGGTCGGCCACCAGGTCGTACACCCGGACGTGCCCCGGGCCGTACTCGTAGTGCAGGTGCGTGAGTTGCTGGTAGCCGCTCATCACCTGCTCGTGCTCGGTGAGCGGGTGTCCGGCGTCCTCGGCGGGCAGCTCGACCCCGGCGCCGAGGAACTCCAGCAGCCGTTCCACCTTGGGGCGGTAGACCTTCTTGGTGATCGGCATGTTGCTCTGCACGGTGCCCACCACCAGCTTGTCCGGGTCGTGGCGGAACGCCGCGGGCATCAGGTAGTGGTAGTACGGCTCGTGGGCGTGCAGGACGGCCTTCTCCTCGGCGAACCGCTCGCGCACGAAGCGGATGCTGTCCACCTGGTAGGCGAGCGGTTTGAAGAAGACCAGGTCGTGGCCCTTGCTCTGGTAGGGCGGGTAGAACCGGTCGGGCAGTTCGTCGAGCAGCCGGTTGGAGAGGAAGTAGAGGTCGACGCCGTCCAGGCGCAGCAGGTGCGCGGTGGTGGTCAGCGGGATCCGCACCTCGGCGGGGAAGCGCTCGCCCCAGGTCTGCGGGTCGAGGACGAGGGGCAGCTCGTACTCGTCCCGGTAGTCCAGGGTCTCCAGGTCGTGGAGGCGCCGCAGGTCGTCCAGCCGACCGTGGGCCGGGGTGACGATGGAGACGCGGTGGCCGCGGTCGGCCAGCGCCTTGGAGAGGTTCCAGAGGTAGACGGAGGTGCCGCCCTGGATGAGGCGGTGGTCGAAGCCGCCGCACTCGAAGTAGGTCTCGATGATGTGCACGGGTGTCAGTCCTTCGCCGCGGAGGCGGGGAGTCGGGCGGCCTCCACGGCGTGCCGCAGGTTGATCGCCGCGTGGTAGGCGCGGTCGTGGGCGTACGCGTAGTCGAGTTCGTGGACGAGCCGGCGCAGCCGCAGCAGCCGCCAGGCGGGGTGGCCGGCCAGCGGCCGGCCGTCGGTGATCAGCAGGTCGCCGGTGCGGGCCGCCCAGAGCCGGGCGGCGGACGTGAGCCGGGCCAGCTCGGCGACGTGCCGGGGGGTCCAGCCGGGCGTGTCCGGCTCCGCGCCGGCGGCGAGCAGCAGCGCCGTCCGGCAGGTGTCCTCGGGGTCCGTCCGGAGCGTCCGGGCCGCGTGGTCGGCCAGCTCGTCGGCGGTGAAGATCTCCAGGCCGCGTTGCAGGGCGGCGAGGTCCTGCCAGGGCGACTGCGCGGTGGACGGGTCGGCCGGGTCGGCCTCCGGGGTGGAGAGGTCGATCACGCACAGCTCCCAGCTGCCGTCCGCGCGCTCGCGGCGCAGCAGGTGGGACAGGTGCAGGTCGCCGTGGCAGGGGCCGGCCGGCCAGGGCCGCGGCGGCAGGGCGGCGATCCGCGCCAGCTCGCGGTCGAGACCGGCGGCGGCGGCCTGCCGGACGGTGACGGGGAAGCGGTCGTCGTCGAGGATCAGCGGGCGCAGCGCGGCGGTCCGCCCGGCGGTCTCGGCCAGGAAGTCGCTCGCCGGGAACTCCGGGTGCGGGCCGAGCCGTTCGGCCAGGTCCCGGTGGAACTCGTGCAGGAACCGGCCGGTCGCGCGCAGCGGCCCGGCCAGGGCGCGCTGGGAGTCGGCGACGGCGTCCTCCGGGTCGGCGCCGGCGTGCAGGAGGGGCCACATGGCGCGGATCGCGGCGCTCAGCGGAACGTTCAGGCCGTCGCCGTCGACGTAGCGGTAGAGCACGCCGAGCGGCTCCCGGCGGCCGGTGGCGGTCTCCACGTAGGCGTAGTCACCGGCCGGCTGCTGGGTCCGGCCGCCCGGTGCCATCAGGCGGAGCAGCTCGGGCTCGCGGGTGCCGACGCCGATCCGCCGGTACGTCTTGTGGGCGTGCGCGGCGCCGCCGAGGTCGAGCAGCGAGAGCGCGTTGGAGGACCAGCCCGGGTCGAACGGCAGCCGGCCGCGGTACTCGGCGGGGTCGCCGCGGAACTCGATCAGGTTGCCCCGGGCGGTGGGCAGCCGCAGGCCGTTCCGCAGGGCCCGGACGACCAGTTCGTCGTACTCGGGGGTGCGGTCGGCGCCGCGGCCGGGGTCGTCGTCCATGACGGGCACGAACCAGCGGCCGGTGCGCTCGCCGGCGGGGGCGACGATCAGCAGGCGGACGGTCTCCAGCGTGGCCTGGTCCAGGAGTTCGAACCGCCCGGCGCGGCGGCCGGTCTCGTCGATCCAGGAGGCCCGGCGCAGGAGGTCGACCGTGGCCGGCGGAAGGCTGCCGAGCAGCAGGGTGTCCATGTTCAGCTCCCGGTCATCTCGTAGCGGTCGACGCCCCGGTGCCACACCAGCAGGGCGAGTGCCGCCAGGGCGGCGGTCACCACCGGCAGCCAGCGCAGCAGGTCCGTCGCTCCGAAGAGCAGGTAGGACGCGGGGGCGTAGGCGGTGAAGGCGTAGGGCAGCAGCCAGGTGAGCAGCCACCGCAGGGAGGGGTGGTACAGGTCGAGGGGGTAGCCGGCGAAGTCGCCCAGCTGGTTGGCGGCGTACAGGGCCGGGAAGCTGTTGGTGGTCCAGAAGGACAGCGCGGCGAACGCCGTCTTGATCGAGGCGAGGATCAGGGCGCCGCACAGCACCAGCAGCGGGACGAGCAGCAGCCGGCCGGCGCTCGGGCCGAGGTCCAGCTGGTCGGCGGCGTACCAGGTGATGGCCACGCCGGTGACCAGCTCGCCGAAGCCGTCCGGGTAGAGGAAGCGTTCGGACAGCAGCGCGTACAGCGGGTGGACCGGCCGGATCAGGTACCGGTAGAACTCGCCGGACTGCACCAGGCGCCGTGCCAGGATCCACAGTTGGTCGGTGAACAGCCGGTCCAGGCCGCGCGGGAGGAGCGAGAACCCCAGCAGGAACAGCACCTGGTGGAAGTTCCATCCCGCGATCACCGGGACCTGCCGGAACACCATCCCGACCACGGCGAGCTGGCCGCCCACCCGGAGCAGCAGGCCGCCCGCCCCGAGGGCGAAGTCCATCCGGTACTCGGTCAGCCGGTGCAGGCTGACGGCGCTCAGGTACCAGGTCAGCCGGGTGTAGCGGGCCGCGGTGGTGAACGCGCTCATCCGCCCAGCACCTCCACCCTGCGGACGGCCCCGCGCCAGGCGAGGGCGGCCAGGGCGGTCAGGCCGACGGCCCAGCCGGCCTGACCGGCCAGGATCCCGGCGGCCTCGGCGGGCCCCCGGTAGTGGCCGAGCAGCAGCCGCAGCGGTCCGTCGACCAGGGCCTGGAACGGCAGCAGGTGCGCGACGGCGGCCAGCGGCCCCGGCATCAGGGCGAGCGGCACGACCTGGCCGGCGAAGAACGCGACCACGCTGTCCTTGACGATCCGCACGCCCCAGATGTTGGTGGTGACGAAGCCGGCCAGGCCGACCAGCAGGTTCACCCCGAACCCGATCACCAGCGAGAGCCCGGCGGACAGCGCGAACAGCAGACCGCCCGCCCAGCTCGGCGCGGACAGCGGCAGCAGCAGCGCGTACAGCAGCACCACCGGGACGGCGACCGTCCCGGCGTTGACCAGGGAGACCGGCAGGCCGGCGGCGAACCGCGCCAGCGGGTAGCTGACCGGGCGCAGCAGCGAGACCGCGATGTCGCCGCGCTGGACCTCCCCGGCCACCTCCTCGTCCACCCGGCTGGCCTGGAGCAGCGCCAGCATCTGGGCGAGCAGCACGTACGTGGTCAGCTCGGGCAGGTCGTACCCGCCGGGCGGGCCGCCGGTGCGGCCCGCGTACACCGCGCGCCAGAGGAAGACCTGGAGGCCGACGGCCGTGGTCGCGGTGACCGCGTTGATCACGAAGGTCGAGCGGTACTGCAGCAGGCCCTGCAGGCTGGCGGCGGCGAACGGGGTGTAGCGGCGCCAGGTGACGGCGAGCGGGGTGCGGCGGTGCCAGGTGGCGGAGGCCGTCACAGCAGCGCCTCCCGGGGCTCGGCCCGGCGGGTGTAGATCCGGCGGAGCACCGTTTCGAGGTCGGGCTCGGGGGCGACGCAGTCGGTGACGTCGAAGTGCTCCAGCAGGAAGCCCATCACCTCCCGGGCGGACGAGTGCCGGGTCGGGTACTCGACCCGGATCCGTCCGCCCTCGACCGGCCGGGCGGTCACGCCCGGCAGCCTGTCCTCGATCATCGCGATCGCCTGGGCCGGCGCGGGCCAGCCCTGGTGCTCGAAGACGACCGACCGGGTGTCGGCGGCGCGCAGCAGCTCGTGCACGGTGCCCTGGTGCACCACCTCGCCCCGGTTGACGACCAGGACCTGGTCGCAGATCGAGGTGATGTCGCCGATGTCGTGGCTGGTGAGCATGACGGTCGTGCCGAGTTCGGCGTTGACCCGGTTGACCAGTTCGCGCACGGCCTCCTTCAGGACCAGGTCCAGACCGACGGTCGGCTCGTCGAGGAACACGACGGCCGGATCGTGCAGCAGGCTCGCGGCCACCTCGGCGCGCATCCGCTGGCCGAGGCTCAGCTGCCGCACGGGGGTGCTGCCGAGGGCGTCGAGGTCGAGCAGCTCGCGGTAGAGCGCCATGTTGCGCCGGTAGACCGGGGCGGGGATCTCGTGGATGCGGCGCAGGATCCGGAAGGAGTCCGGGACCGGGAGGTCCCACCAGAGCTGGCTCCGCTGGCCGAACACCACGCCGATGTTGGCGGCGTTGCGGCGGCGCTCCCGGTACGGCTCCAGGCCGGCCACCAGGCAGCGGCCGGAGGTCGGGTTCATGATCCCGGTCAGCATCTTGACGGTGGTGGACTTGCCCGCGCCGTTGGCGCCGATGTAGGCGGCCCTGGCGCCGGCCGGGATCTCGAAGGAGACCCCGGAGACGGCGCGCACCAGGCGGTGCTCCCGGCTGAACAGCGTGCCGAGGCTGCCGAGCAGACCGGGCCTGCGCTCGTAGACCTTGAACTCCTTGACCAGGTTCTCCGCGACGATCACCGGCCGGCCTCCGTGACCCGCTCCAGGGCGCGCCCGAGCAGGGTGATGCCCTCCTCCAGGAGCGCCCGGTCGATGGTGAACGGCGGGGCGAGCCGGATGATGTGGCCGCCGAGCGAGGTGCGCAGTCCGAGGTCGAGGGCGGCGAGGTAGACGGCGCGGGCGATCTCGGGCGCGGGCTCCCGGCTCTCCCGGCTGCGGACGAACTCCAGCCCGTGCAGCAGTCCGAGTCCCCGGACGTCGCCGAGGACCTCGAACCGGGACTTGAGTTCGGCCAGCCGGTCGTCGAGCAGCGCACCGAGGGTACGGACGTTCTCGATCAGGGTGTCGCGGGCCACCACCTGCAGGGTGGCCTTCGCGGCGGCGATGCCCAGCGGGTTGTTGGCGTAGGTGGAGGCGGTGGATCCGGCCCCGGCCGCCCGCGGGTGGCGCAGCAGCTCCGCGCGTCCGGCCAGGACGGCGAACGGGAAGCCCGAGGCCATGCCCTTGGAGAGGGCGACCAGGTCGGGCTGGACGCCGAAGCGCTCGCTCGCCAGGAAGCTGCCGGTGCGACCACCGCCGGTGAGGACTTCGTCGGCGACCAGCACGACCCCGTTCTGCCGGGCGCTGTCGGCGATCTGCTCCCAGTAGCCGGGCGGCGGCACGATGACTCCGGCCGCGCCGAGCACCGGCTCGAAGACCAGCGCCGACACGTTGGACTTCTCGGTGATGTGCCGCCGGACCAGCGAGGCGCACCGCACCCCGCAGGAGGGGTACTCCAGTTCGAGCGGGCAGCGGTAGCAGTACGGCGAGTAGCCGAGGATGCTGTTGCCCGCGTGGGCCTGGTTGCCGATGTCCCAGTGCACCAGCATCCGGGCGCCCTGGGTCTTGCCGTGGAAGCCGTGGCGCAGCGCGCCGATCCGGTTGCGGCCGGGGTCGGCGACGGCCTGCACGGCGCGCAGCGCGGCCTCGACGACCTCGGCCCCGGTCGAGAAGAAGCCGTAGGTGTCGAGCTGTTCGGGCAGCAGGCGGGCGAGCAGCTCGCACAGCTCGGCCCGGTCGGCGGTGGCGAAGTCGTGGACGTTCCACAGCCGGCCGGCCTGCTCGGTGAGCGCCGCGACCACCTCGGGGTGGCAGTGGCCGAGCGACTGGGTGAGGGTTCCGGCGGCGAGGTCGATGTACTGGTCGCCGTCGAGGTCGGTGAGGACGGCGCCGCTGCCCTCGACGAACACCCGGCGCCCGAGGGCGGACTCCTCCGAGGCTCCCGGCGCGAGGTGGACGGCCTCCCGGGCCAGCAGCTCGCTCTGGCGCGGGCCGGTCACCGGGCGCCGCCCATCGGGCCGACCTCGAAGACCAGCAGCTGGAGGTCTTCGTCCGAGGCGTTGGCGAGGCCGTGCTCGCCGTACGCGCGGTTGGGGACGACGTCCCCGGCCCGGACCTCGAACTCCTCGCCGTCCAGGGTCATCAGGCCCCGGCCGGACAGGATCACGTAGGTCTCCTCGTCGTCGGCGTGGCGGTGCAGGCCGATCGAGGTGCGGGGCGGCAGCACCACCAGGTCGATGAAGGCGACGGGGGCCGGGGCGCTCTCGCCGTGGTAGGCCCGGTGGGCGAGGATCGTGCCGGCACCCCCGTGGTCGGCGTTCACCCCTCGGAGCAGGCCCTCGTGCAGGTTGGACACCCGGCTGCGGGTCACACCACGGGCCGGCGGCGGTTCGGCGGGACTCATCTCGGTGCGGGCTCCTGTCGGGGACGGGACGGACGGGGCGTCCGTCGGCGGGCCGGGTTCAGTGCGCGACGGCGAGCGGACCGGGGAGGGTTCCCGGGCGGACGGCCAGGGCGTCCAGCGCCTCCTCCAGCGCGGCGGCCGGGATGTCCTCCAGGTCGTCGACGAAGACCGCGGAGCCGATGCCGTCGGGCACCACCAGGTGCAGCCGGCGCCCGCGCCGCTCCCAGGACGCTCTCAGGGCCCGCTGCATCAGCTCGGGCGTGCAGGTCTGCGGGTCGTACACCGGAAGGCCGAGGCGGGAGATCAGGCGGACGATCCGCTCGCAGTCCTCGGCGCCGATCACGCCGAGCACGCGGGCGAGTTCGCTGGAGATCGCCATGTCGACGGCCACCGACTCGCCGTGGGCGATCCGGTAGTCGCTGGCCGTCTCGATCACCGGCCCGAAGGTGTGCCCGAAGTCGACCAGCCGCGCCAGGTCGTGCTCGCGGAGGTTCGGGCAGAGCTCCTCCATCATCAGCGCCATGGAGGTGCGCAGTACGTAGTCCTCGACGCCGCGCCCACCGTCGGCGGCCAGCCACGAGGGGGGCGGGCAGGGCTGCCGGAAGACCTCCGGGCACTCCTCCAGGGCGCGGAACAGCTGCGCGTCCTTGATGATCGCCATCTTGGCGATCTCCCCCAGCCCGCAACGGATCTGGCGCGCGGGCAAGGTCCGGAGGAAGGCCGGATCGTTGATCGACGCGTGCGCCGGGTGGTACGACCCGAGCATGTTCTTGGTGCCGAGGGCGTTGACCCCGGTCTTGACGCCGACGCCGACGTCGACCTGGCCCACCAGGGTGGTGTTGACCTTGATGTAGCGCACGCCCCGGCAGTAGACGGCCGCCGCGAAGCCCACCGTGTCGCAGGTGACGCCGCCGCCGACGGCGATCATCACGCCGCGCCGGTCCAGCCCGGCGGCCTTGGCCTCCGCGCAGATCCGCTCGACGGAGTCCATGGTCTTCTGTGCCTCGCCGCCGCCGATCACCACCACGCTCCAACTGCCCGGCGCCAGACGCTCGGCCAGGTAGCGGCGTAGCTGTTCGCCGTAGAGCCGGTCCACGGACGGGCCGAGGAAGGCGATCACCCGGCGCCCTTCGCAGTACTCGGCCAGCAGCGGGTTCCCCGGTGCGAACACGCCGTCGGTGAGGTCGACGCGGTACGAAGTCCCCTCCGGTGCACGGAGCGCGAAGCCCCCGTCGTCGGCCCGCACGCCGTGCCCGGCCCATGCTGTCTGCTCCGCCACAACACTCCTCGGATCGGCCGGTCCCTGACCGGACGTGTCGTCAACTGCGGTAACGGGCCAGAGTTAAACAGTTGATAGCCAGATATGGCAAGGATCTTCAGAAACTTGCAGCAATCGCTTGCAGAGGCTTGGGGCCGGTGCGAGCATCGAGGCTCCGCCACCCGAGGAGTCCTCAGATGACCGCACCCATGACGGCGCCGGCCCCCGCACGCACACGTTCGGACTGGTGGGAGGACGCCGTCATCTACCAGGTCTATCCGCGCAGCTTCGCCGACAGCGACGGCGACGGCTGCGGCGACCTGAACGGAATCCGCGACCGTCTGGGCCACCTGCGGGAGCTGGGTGTCGACGCGCTCTGGATCTCGCCGTTCTACACCTCACCGCAGGCCGACGGCGGCTACGACGTGGCGGACTACCGTGCCGTCGACCCGGTGTACGGCACGGTCGGCGACGCCGACGCGCTGATCACCGACGCGCACGCCCTCGGCCTGCGGGTGATCGTCGACGTGGTCCCCAACCACTGCTCGGACCAGCACCCGTGGTTCCTGCGGGCACTGCGCGAGGGCGCCGGCTCCCCGCTGCGGTCCCGGTTCCACTTCCGCCCCGGCCGCGGCCCCGGCGGCGAGGAGCCGCCGAACGACTGGATCTCCCTGTTCGGCGGCCCCGCCTGGACGAGGACCACCGAACCCGACGGCACCCCGGGCGAGTGGTACCTGCACCTCTTCGCCGCCCAACAGCCCGACCTCAACTGGGACTCCACCGCCGTCCAGGACGAGTTCCGGTCCATCCTGCGGTTCTGGCTGGACCTCGGCGTGGACGGATTCCGGGTCGACGTCGCGCACGGCCTGGTCAAGGCCCCGGGCCTGCCCGACCTCGGGCGCTACGAACAGCTCGGCCTCCTCGGCGAAACGTCGGTACCGTACTTCGACCAGGACGGCGTCCACGAGATCTACCGGTCGTGGCGCGGCCTGCTGGAGGAGTACCCGGGCCAGCGGATCGCGGTGGCGGAGGCCTGGACCCGGACACTGGACCGCACCGCCCGCTACGTCCGCCCCGGCGAGCTCCACCAGGCCTTCAACTTCAAGTTCATGAACGCGCCCTGGGACGACGTCCGGCTGCGCGAACTGATCACGACGTCCTTGGCCGCCATGGGCACCGTCGACGCCCCCACCACCTGGACGCTCTCGAACCACGACGTCATCCGGCACGCCACCCGGTACGCGCAGGGCGACCCGGTACGCGGCCTGCGCCGGGCCCGGGCCGCCGCGCTGCTGATGCTCGCGCTCCCCGGCTCCGCGTACCTCTACCAGGGTGAGGAGCTGGGCCTCCCCGAGGTCACCGACATCCCCGACGAGGTCCGCCGGGATCCGGCGTTCCACCGCGCCGATGGCGGCCACGGCATGCGCGACGGCTGCCGGGTCCCGCTCCCCTGGTCCGGCACCCGGGCCCCGTACGGCTTCGGCCCCGTGCCCGGCGGCCCCTCCTGGCTGCCGCAGCCCCCCGAGTGGGCCGACCTCAGCGTCGAGGCGCAGACCGGCGATCCGCGATCCGTCCTGGAGCTGTACCGCAGCGCGCTGCGCCTGCGCCGGACCCATCCCGCGCTCGGCGCCGGCCGGTCCGTCGAATGGCTGGACCTGGCACCCGGGGTGCTCGCGTTCCGGCGCGACAGCGACCAGGGCGCCGTGGTCTGCGCCGTCAACACCACCGGCGCACCGGTCCGCGTCACCGACGGCGGACTCGGCGCCCTGCTGCTCTCCTCGGCCGAACCGCAGCCCGCCGAGCACCCCGGCGAGGTGCTGCTGGCAGCCGACAGCACCGGCTGGTGGCTGGCCGGCTGACGAGCATCCCCGGGGGCTTCCCGCTGCCGTCACTCTATCGGCGACGCCAGAGCTTGTCATCGGATGGATGACGCGCTACAAAGGTGTCAGGTGAAGCGCACTGGCCCCCTGATCCTTCTGGAGGTGTTTCGCGATGCTGATGCGCACCGACCCGTTCCGCGAACTGGACCGTCTGACCCAGCAGTTCCTGAACACGACCGGCACCTGGTCGCGTCCGACCCCGATGCCGCTGGACGCCTACCGCACCGGCGACGAGTACGTGATGTGCTTCGACCTGCCGGGTGTGAGCCCGGACGCGATCGACATCGACGTCGAGCGGAACATGCTCACCGTCAAGGCCGAGCGCCGTCCCCGCCCCGAGGGCGACGACGTGAAGTGGGAGCTGTCCGAGCGCCCGCTCGGGATCTTCTCCCGCCAGGTGATGCTCTCGGACACCCTCGATCCGGCCGGGATCAGCGCCGACTACGACGCGGGCGTGCTGACCCTGAGGATCCCGGTCGCCGAGAAGGCCAAGCCCCGCAAGATCGCCATCGGCCACAGCGGCACCCCGAAGCAGATCCAGGCCTGACCCGCACCCCCGGAGCCGTTCCGGGCCGCCCCGCCCCTCCCCCCGCGGGGCGGCCCGGAAGACCTCGCTACGACCTCCTCCTCGGCCGCCCCGCACCACGGCACCGCTCCTGATGACACGTCCCGCACCGCGCGGGCCCCTCTCCCCCGGAAGGCCACCGTCATGACCCGGCACCGCCACCTGATCCAGCAGGTCCGCGCCCTGGGCCGCTACACCACCGACGAGGAAGCCGAGCGCGTCCTCACCGCGGTCCTCACCGTCCTCGGCTCCCAGCTCACCGGCGAGGAACGCTGCGACCTCGCCGCGGCGCTTCCCGAGCGGGCCCGCGCCCTCTTCGCCGCCCAGATCCCCCTTCCCGAACCGGTCACCGCCCCCGCCTTCGTCGAAGCCGTCGCCCGCAACCTGGGCACCAGCCTCACCGCCGCCCGCTGGGACACCTCCTCCGTCCTGGCCGCCCTCGGCGACCTCGCCGACGACCGGCTCACCGACCGCCTCCTCACCCACCTGCCCCGCGGCTACGCACTGCTGTTCGGCCGCGCGGACCTGACGATCGCCGCCTGAACGGCCCCGCGCGCCCAGGCGTCCCGGCCCCGGCCGGGCGCCCGTTCCGGAAGCTCGACCTGCCGCCCGGAGTCGCCGTGCGCGGACCAACGGCGGCCGGTCAGAGGTCGGCGCGGCCGCCGCGGACCACGCAGGAGGCGCTGTTCTCCCAGCCCCACCCGTCACCGTCGGGGTCGGAGGAGGCGCTCACGCAGTACGGGTAGCCGTTCGGCGCCCTGGTCGGCAGCGGAGACGGGGTACTGCCGGTGTCGGCCCGGCCGCCGCGGACCACGCACGAGGCGCTGTTCTCCCAGCCCCACCCGTCACCGTCGGGGTCGGAGGAGGCGCTCACGCAGTACGGGTAGCCGTTCGGCGCCCTGGTCGGCAGCGGGGACGGCGAGGGCGATTGGCCGGGCCGGTCGTAGATCGTGGCGGGGCGGGCGGTGGCGGCGATGCCGTTGGCTCCGTCGAAGAACCGCTTGCCCCAGGCGGTCGGCGAGTTCGTGTCGAAGCCGTCGACCAGGTCGAGGTACTCGACGCCGCCGCCGTTGCCGCTCCAGGACCAGCCGATGTAGCCGACCGAGAGGGACTGGGCGGTGGCCATGATGGCGTCCTCGTCGGGGTTGCCGTCGCTGTGGTTGGCGCCGAACTCGCCGACCACGATGGGCAGTCCGGCGTTGACGTAGGCGCCGAGGTAGGACTGGACCTCGGCGGCGGTGTCGTAGACGCCGTACATGTGGATCGAGAAGATCGTGTTGCGGTCGGGGTCGGACTGGAAGACCGAGCCGGCGTTGTCGCGCATCGTGTGGGACCAGTCCTGGCCCCAGTTCGGCCCGTCGACCATCAGGGCGTGGTGGAGGCCGGCGGCGCGGATCCTGCTGATCGCGCTCTTGGTGGCGGCGGTCCAGGCGGCGTAACCGCTGTTGCCCCAGGGTTCGTTGGCGATGTTGACGACGACGTAGGCCTCCTGGCCGGCGAGGACGCTCTTGTTGTCCACCCAGAACTGGGCGGCCCGATCGAGCGTGGTGGCGGCGCCGTCCTCGCCGTAGCCGGTGGCGTCGTGGACCTCCAGCACGCAGATCACCTTGGCGCGCTTGCACTGGTCGATCAGGGTGGCGAGCTGGGCGGAGCCGGTGCGGGTCCAGCGGTCGCCGTTGCTGAGCACGACGCGGACGGTGTTGGCGCCCCTGGCCGCGATGTCGGCGATGGCGGTGGTCCGGGTGGGGTACCAGGTGTACGCGTGGTTGACCCCTCGCATCACGAACTGGCTCCCGTTGGCCTCGTAGACGCGGCCGTTACTGACGTGGATGCCGGTACCGGCGGCCTGGGCACCGCCCGGGCCGAACCCGAACACCCCGAACAGCAACCCGAAGGCGGCCGCCAGTGCTGCTCCGACCGTCGTGAGCGCTCTGCGGCTCTGCGGCTTGTCCATGGCTCTCCTTACATCGTTTGTGGGGGCCTGGAGTCGATGGCCTTGACCAACGCGCGGGTACGCGTCGACGCCGTCATCGCCCTCCAGTCGTTCTCGAACGGCCTGCCGGTGATGGGGCGTCAGGCCTTCGGGGCGCTCACCAGGGCGAGCCACGCGTCGGCCAGCAGGCGGTGGCCGAGTGGGGTGGGGTGCACGCCGTCGGCCGCGATCAGGGCGGGATCGCCCGCCGTCCGGGCGGCCTGGTTGAGCAAGCCGTCGGCGGCCAGCAGGCCCGCGTCGTGCGCGGCGGCGAGGCGGCGGACGGCCTGGATCCGGGCGTCGAGGTCGGCCCGCCAGCCCCACTGCTCCTCCCGCACGGGCACCAGGAACGGCTCGATCAGCACCAGTCGGGGAGCGCAGTGCCCGGACAGGTCTCCGAGCAGCCGGTGGTAGTCCCGCTCCCACCGGTCGACCGGGCTCGGCAGGCCCCGGTCGTGGCGGCGCCAGGTGTCGTTGACGCCGATCAGGACGGAGACCAGCGCGGGCCGGTGGGCGAGGGTGTCGGCCGGCCAGCGCTCGCGCAGGTCCGCGAGGCGGTCGCCGCCCACGCCCCGGTTGAGCACCACCGGGGTACCGGGGAGCCCGGCGGCGGCCAGCGCGGCGTAGCCGTGGCCGAGGTCTCCGGGGCAGCCGCGGTCGCGGCCGGCCTCGGTGATGCTGTCGCCCTGGAAGAGGACGGTGGTGCGGGGGTGCATGCGGGACTCCTCCCGGAGGGCCCGCCGCCCGGGCTGACGGTCACCGGGCGGCGGGCGGTCAGTGGGTCAGCCCGCCGCGGCCATCGCCTTCGCATGGGCTGCGAAGAGCTGCGCGCCGGCACGGGTGGGGTTGGCCGGGTCGTTGTTCCACATCACCCGGTGGCCGTCGTGGTCGGGGTAGAAGGAGCCGTCGTCGACGCGGGAGGTGAGCAGCCAGAACTGGTCGCCGGCCGCGCCGTTCGCGAGCGCGGCGTCGGTCCAGGCTCGATAGGCGGCGTCGCGGGTCGCGGCGTCGGGGATGTCGCGGGCCGGGTCGATCTGCAGGCCGAACTCCTCGACGACGACGGGTTTGCGGAGCTTGCGGCCGTCGGCGAGATGGTCGGTGATCCAGCGGGTGCCCCATTCGGTGGCGTTGGCGCCGTGCTTGGAGCCGCTGGTCTCCCCCCAGTTCTGCGGGTAGACGTGCACGGTCCCGTAGTCGACGGCGGGCAGGGCGGTGAGCTTGCGCCAGTCGCTGCCCTCGTAGTCGGAGTAGGGATAGTCCGCGTGGCCGGGCTCGCCGTAGAAGCCCTCGTCGCCGACGGCGAGGAGCTGGCGGGGGGCCAGGGCCTTGACGTAGTCGCTCATCTCGCGGGCCCAGCCGAGGAGAGTGGCGCCGGACTTGTCACTGCGGCAGCGCGGCTCGTTGGCGAGCTCCCAGGCCATGACGGTGGGGTCGTCGTCGTAGCGCAGACCGGTGTAGCGGTTGCGGCGCCCGATGACGTGCTTGGCCCAGGCCCGGTAGGCCTTCTTGCAGGTGGCGTCGGTGTAGAAGCGGTCGTGGTGGGTGCCGTCGCCGTAGGAGTCGTCGGGCAGGTCGAGGAACCAGGAGACGTACTGGCGCATGCCGCCGTAGTCCGGCCAGTTGTTGACCAGCGGGAGGACCAGACGGAGACCGAGCCGACCCGCCTTGTGGACGGCGTAGTCGAGGCTGTCGAAGGCGGCCTCGTCGTACTGGAACGGCTTGGGCTGGAGGGCTCGGTGGGAGTGGCCGTCGCCGTCGGCGAAGGCCCAGGCGCGGATCACGGTCAGACCCATCGCGGCGGCGTCGTTCAGCACGGCGTCGATCATGTAGTGGGACTGCTGGTGCAGGTAGTAGCAGTTGGTGCCGCCGAAGCGGAACTTCCGGCCGTTCAAGCGCAGTTCACCGTTTCTGGCGGTGACGAACGAGCGCCTTGCGCCGTCCTCGCTGCCGCGGCCCTGCCGCTGCTCGTCGTCCTGGCCGGCGCCAGTGGTGGCGGAGGCGGCGCCGCCGAGCAGCGGGGTGGCGGCGACGCCGAGGGCGACGGCGCCGAGCAGGGTGCGGCGGGCGGTGGTGCGGGGCTGGTCGTTCACGGGTCTCCTCCGGACAAGTGGCGGGTGGGATGGTGCCTGGGGGCGTGCGGGTTCGGTCAGCGGGCCCGCGGGACCTTCGCGCGGAACAGGGTGGCGTCACCGTCCAGCCGGACGGGTCCGCCGGCAGCGGGCAGGTAGGCGGACCGGCCGGGTCCGAGGGCGGGCCCGTCGTCGACCCGGGCGGTGCCGCGGACGCAGAGCAGGATCTGCGGTCCGTCGTCCACGATCCGCAGGGGTGCTCCGAGTTCGATCCGGGAGAGGCTGAACTCCTCGGCGGGGGTGAGGAACTCGAGCTCTTCGGGCCCGACGGGGACGGCGGGGACGTGCTGCGGCGCGGTGGGACGGAAGTCGACCACGGCGGCCAGCCCGGCGGTGTCGACGTGCTTGGGGGTGAGGCCGCAGCGCAGCACGTTGTCGGAGTTGGCCATGATCTCGACGCCGAGGCCGTGCAGGTAGGCGTGCGGAACACCGGCGTCCAGGTAGAGGGCCTGGCCCGGGCCCAGCCGGACGTGGTTGAGGAGCATCGCGGCGAGGATCCCCGGGTCGCCGGGGTGGTCGAGGGCGGCGCCCCGGTAGGCGGCCCAGGTGGCCGCGTCCGGGTCGGCACCGGAGGCCAGGTCCGCCAGGGCGGAGGGGAGTTCGGCGGCGGCCTGCTCTCCCCTGGTCCGGTCCTCGGCGAGTGCGCCGGTCAGCACGGTGCGCAGGGCCTGGTCAGCGGGGGCGGTACGCAGCTGCCGGATCCAGGGGTCCAGTACCGGCAGTGCCAGCCGCTCCCAGAGCGCGGCGGTGACCCGCGGGTCGCGGAAGCCGCAGAGTGCCTCGAAGTCGCTCAGTGCGCAGATCAGTTCGGGCTTGTGATGGCGGTCGCGGTAGATCCGGTGCGGGGCGTCCAGCGGGATGCCGGCGGCCTGCTCCCCGTCGTACCCGGCCGTCGCCTGGGCGGTCGTCGGGTGGACCTGCACGGAGAGGGCGTGGTCGGCGGCCAGGAGCTTCAGCAGGAAGGGCAGGCGGGGTCCGAAGCGGCCGGCCACCCGGCCGCCGAGCTCGTGCTGCGGATCCCGGGTGATGACGGTGTCCAGGCCTTCGCTGCCGTGGCCGCGGTCGATCCGGGCGGGAGCGCCGGGGTGGGCACCCATCCACAGCTCGGCCTCGGGTACGCCGGTGGGCCGACGGCCCGTCAGTCCGGCGAGCGCGGTGGTGGACCCCCAGGTGTAGTGGCGGATGGGAGTGGTGAGCAGGTCGGCGGTCATGTCGGTGCTCCGGTGTGCGTGGGCCCCGACCCGTCCCCGGGCTTCCTCACCCTCACGAGGAGTCGGGGACGGGTCGGGAGTCTGTGGGAGGGAGTCAGCGGGCCGGTGGCCCGCTGCTGCCGCGCGGCACCAGGACAGGGGTGGAGGCCGGGCCGGTGGGCGGTCGCTGGTGCTCGATGACGTCGAACAGGGTGCGGGCGACAAGGGCTCCGTAGCCGTGGACGTCGTGGCTCATCGCGGACAGCGGGGGGTGGGTGAGCCGGCACAGCTGGGAGTCGTCCCAGGCGATCAGCGACAGGTCGGTGGGTACCCGGAGGCCGAGTTCGGCGGCGACGGCGATGCCGGCCACGGCCATGATGTCGTTGTCGTAGATGATCGCGGTGGGGCGGTCGGCGGAGGCCAGCAGCATCCGGGTGGCCCGGGCGCCGGCCCGGCCGGAGAAGTCGGTGGGCAGGCTGCGCGGCGGCTCCAGGCCGAGCTGTTCGGCGACGGCCTCCAGCGCCCGGGTACGAATGGCGGTGTGGCCGAGTGCCGGGTCGCCGCCGACCCGGGCCAGCCGGCGGTGGCCGAGCATCGCCAGGTAGCGGACAGCGTCCTCGACGGCGGCGCGGTCGTCGGTCCAGACGGCGGCCAGCGCCCCGCCGGCGAGCGTCGGGTGGCCGGCCGCCACGGCGGGCAGGCCGAGCGCGGCTACCGCCGGGACACGGGGGTCGGCCCCGGTGAGGTCGACCAGGACGGCGCCGCCGACGCGGCGGGCGCGCCACCAGGTGCGGTGCACGGCGATCTCCTGCTCGCGATCGCGCACCAGGCGCAGCAGCAGGGTCGCCGAGCGCTCCGCCAGGACGCTCTCGATGCCGGAGATGAACTCCATGTAGAAGGGTTCCAGGCCGAGTTGGTGGGCCGGGCGGGCGAGGACCAGTCCGACGGTCTCGCTGCCGGGGGCGCGCCGGGCCAAACTGCGGGCGGCTCGGTCGGGTACCCAGCCGAGTTCTTCGGCGGCGGCCCGGATCCGCTGCCGGGTGGGCGCGGACACCCCGGGCCTGTCGTTGAGGGCCAGTGATACGGCGCCGGCGGAGACACCCGCGCGGGCGGCGACGTCGCGAATGGTGACGCGTACGCTCATCGCCGTGCCGTCCTGGCAGTGCTCCGGGCCGGGTTCCGGGCGGGGTGCCGGGCCGGGTTCCGGGCAGTGCTCCGGGCCAGGTTCCGGGCAGTGCTCCGGGCCGGCGGCACCGCGGCGCGGGTGCGGTGCCGCCGGACCGTCGCCCTGGGGAGCCGGTTCACTTGCTGGAGCCGGCGGCGAAGCCGGCGTAGATCAGACGCTGGAGGACGAGGAAGACCACCAGCGTGGGCAGGATGACCAGGATGGTGCCGGCGGAGATGATCTCCCAGTTGACGCCGAACGGTCCCTGGAAGCGGAACAGTGAGGTGGAGATGGTGCCCAGGTCGCTGGAGGGCATGTAGAGGAAGGGGATGAAGAAGTCGTTGTAGACGGTCACGCCCTTGACGATCACCACGGTGGCGATGGCGGGCTTGAGCATCGGCAGGATGATCCGCCAGTAGATCGTGAAGCTGTTGGCACCGTCGAGGCGGGCGGCTTCGTCGAGGGAGACCGGGATGGAGCGGATGAACTGCAGGAAGATGTAGATCGAGATGATGTCGGTGCCGAGGTAGAGCAGGATCGGCGCCCAGCGAGTGTTGAACGCGCCCAGGTTGTCGATGATCTGGAAGGTCGCCACTTGGGTGGTGACGCTGGGCACCAGGCTCGCCAGCAGGAAGAGCGCCATGACGAGCTTCTTCAGCCGGAAGTCGAAGCGGTCGATGGCGTAGGCGGTCATCGAGCCGATGACCACCGTGCCGGTCACCGAGACCAGCAGGATGAAGGTGGTGTTGAGGAAGGCGGGCAGCATCTTGCCCTGGGTGAAGGCGATGTGGAAGTTCTCGAAGTTGAGCCAGTTGCCCGGCAGGTCGAGCGGGCCTGTGTCGAGGGCCTCCTGACGGGTCTTCAGCGCGGTGAACATGATCACGACGAGCGGGATCAGCACGACGGCGCCGGCCAGGACCAGGGAGAGGTACTTGGCGCCGCCGGCGGCGGCGGACCGGGCGTGGATCCTCCCCGCGGCGCGGGGGTGCCGCGCGGGGGTGACGGGGTCGGTGGTCACGACAGTTCCACCCTCTCCTCCGGCACCAGGCGGCGCTGGATCCAGGTGACGAGCAGGATCAGGACGAGCAGGACGACGGCGCTGGCCGAGGCGAGGCCGTACTTGTCGAACTTGAAGGCCATGTTGATGCTCTGGATGACGAAGGTCTGCGAGCCGTTGGCGCCGCCGGTCATGATGTAGGGGATCTCGAAGACGGCCAGCGAGCCGGAGACGGCGAGGATCGCGCTGAGACTGATGACGGGCTTGATGCTGGGCGCGATGATGTGGCGGAACTGCTGCCAGCGGTTGGCGCCGTCGAGCGCGGCCGCTTCGTAGAGGTGGGGCGGGATGGACTGGATGGCGCCGAGGAACAGCACCAGGTTCAGGCCGGTGTAGCGCCACACCGACACGCCGGCCAGCGACGTGTTGACCAGGTCCGGGTCACCCATCCAGAGGTGCTCGCCGTGGACACCGAGGAGCGCGAGCAGGGAGTCCAGGGTGCCGTGCGGCCGGAAGAAGTAGAGGAAGACGAAGCCGATCGCGACGCCGTTGATCAGGTACGGGAAGAAGAGGATGCCCTTGAAGAGGTTCCGGAACCTGGTGTCGAAGCTCAGCACGGTGGCGAAGTAGAGCGCCAGGCAGATCTGCACCACCGCGGCGATCAGGTAGACGCCGCTGACCAGGAACACCTTGAACAGCTCGGGGCGGGTGAACAGGTCGGTGTAGTTCTCGAACCCGACGTTGTTCTTCTCCGGGCTGATGCCGTCCCAGTCGGTGAAGCTGTAGCCGATCATGTCGCCGATCGGCAGGTAGGTGAAGGTCACCAGCAGCCCGAGCGGCACCAGCAGGTAGAGCCACGGGGTGAACCACCAGTGCCTGCGGACGCCCTCGCGCCGGGCGACGCGGTCCCGGACACCCTCGCGCCGGGCGACGCGGCCCCGGTCGGCCGGGGCGGCGGCGAGGGTGGTCCGCGCGGGGGGCTTTCCGGTGCCCCGGTCCCTCTGCAGTGCAGTCATCTTCGTTCCTTCGTAGGTCCTGGCGTCCGGTGAGCGGCACGGCCCGGCCCCGATGTCAGAGCGGATGGGCCGGGGCCGCGCCGCTCGGTCCCGTGGGTCAGCCGACCGTCTTCTGCGACTCGGACCACTTCTTGTTGAGCTCGGCGAAGTAGCTCTTCTGGTCGCCGGCGGCGGCGCCGCGGGCGATGTCGACCAGCTTCTGCCGGTAGTCCGGGGCGTCCAGGTTGATCTCCGCGCCCTTGTCGATCTTCTTGACCGCGGCCAGCTTCTCCTGGTTCTGGCTGATCATCCGCACGCCCTTCTCGATGAAGGGCTTGAGCGCGCTGGGGAGTTCGGTGCCCTTGACGGAGGAGATGCCCTGCTCGTTCTGAGCGGCACCGGACTTGTTGACGAACCAGTCGATCCAGGCCCGGGCCGCTTCCTGGTTCTTCGAGTGCTTGTTGATCGCGTACTTGTAGTCCGGCTGCAGGACGGTGCACGGAGTGCCGGTCGTCGAGGGGAAGGGCATGTAGCCGATGTCGTCCGGGTTCGCGCCGGCCTTGGAGGCGGCATCGCGCACCTGCGCGATGGACCAGGAGCCGAGGTACATCGACCCGACCTTGCCGGTGGCCAGCAGGACCTTCGAGTTGTCCCAGTTGGTGGTGGTCGGGTCCTCCTCGGAGAGCTTCTCGTGGACGACCGAGTACAGCAGGCTGTCGATGGTGAAGATGTCGTTGCCGCCGGTCCACGGCAGCGGTGTGGTGGCCATGGCGTCCTTGGCCCCGGGGTCGCAGCTCGGGGAGCTGACCGCGTCGGTCCACTGCCGCAGCGGCCAGCCGTCGTGGTAGTTGGTGTAGTACGGGGTGGCGGCACCCTTGGCCTTGAGGGCCTTCAACGCGGTGACGAACTCCTCCGGCGTCTTCGGCCACTCGGTGACGCCGGCGTCCGCCCAGACCTTCTTGTTGTAGACGAAGCCGGTCACCGTGCCGTAGTTGGCGATGCCGTAGACCTTGCCGGCCACCGTCGAGTAGTCGGTCCACTGGTACTGCTTCGACAGCTCGGCGGCCTCGCCCAACGGCGAGAAGAAGTGGGGGAACTGGGCGATCGACAGGTCCGAGGGGATCGGCAGCACGTCACCGTAGTTCTCGGTGTTCATGCGGATCTTGACTTCGCCCTCGTAGTCCTTCATCCCCTCGAACTTCACCTTGACGTTCGGGTAGACCTTCTTGAACTCGGCGGCGTACTTGTCCAGGATGCCCTCGCCGAGCTGGTCCGTGCGGTTCGTCAGGACCGTGATCGAGCCCGACACCTTGGCCGGGTCGGCGTTGACCGTCGGGACCGAGGAAGCGCCGTCGCCGCCGTTGCTGCTACACGCCGTGAGCACCACCGTGGTCGCGGCCGCGACGGCCACCCATCCTCTTCGCATCTCGCTCATCCTTCGTGCTGATCGTCTTGTGACACGGGGGAGGCAACACCCAGCAGGCCTGGCCGGTCTCCCTGGCTGCTGGACGCTTAACGTAGACGTCACTTCGCCGTCATGTCCATAGAGCGGTCAACATTGATATCCACCAGCTCTGGGTCCAATCAAGGTGCTCTTTACTAAAACATTGCCTAACAAGATATCGAATCGTCCTTGCTGCCCGATCGCGACCGGTGGGCGCTGGACAACGTTGTCGCGGTGGATCAGAATCACCGGGATCGCCCCGGCGGCGCCCCGTCCAGCACTGCGGCGCCCCCCTGTCACACATGCGGAGAAGTTACAATGAGTTACAACATGGCCGCTCCCGCAACGACACCCGGACCTGCTGGGCCGGCCCCGGGCGGCGCCCTCGCGGGACCGCTGATCGCGGCTGTCGACATCGGTGGCACCAAGATCGCGGGCGGCCTGGTCGACACCGACGGCACACTGCTCCACCAGCTCCAGGTGCCCACCCCCGCCGACGGTGACCGGCACGAGCTGATGGCCGCCGTCGACCACGTCCTCGACGACCTCGCCCGCCTCCCCGCCTGGCAGCACGTCCGGGCCCTCGGCATCGGCAGCGCCGGCCCCGTCGACATCGCCGCCGGCACCGTCAGCCCGGTCAACCTGCCCGGCTGGCGCGGTTTCCCGCTGCGCTCCGAGGCCGCCGAGCACCCCGCCGTCCGCGGCCTTCCGGTCGTACTCGGCGGCGACGCCGTCGCCATGACCGCGGCCGAACACTGGCGCGGCGCCGCCCGCCCCTTCCGCAACGCACTGTGCCTGGTGGTCTCCACCGGCGTGGGCGCCGGGCTGGTGCTCGACGGTCGCCTGCACACCGGCGCCACCGGCAACGCCGGGCACCTCGGCCACATCAGCATCGACTACCGGGGCCGCCCCTGCCCCTGCGGCTCCCGCGGCTGCCTCGAAGGACTGGCCTCCGGCACCGCCATCGCCCGCACCGCCGCAGAACTCGGCTGGCGGCCAGGCCCGGACGGCGTCGCCACCGCAGGCGCGGTCGCCGTCGCCGCCCGGGCCGGCGACCCGCTCGCCCTGACCGCCTACGACCGCGCCGCCCTGGCGCTGGCTGCCGGGATCGCCGCCACCGCCACCCTCGTCGAGATCGAGGCCGCGGTGATCGGCGGCGGCGTGGCCAGGGCCGGCTCCGTCCTCTTCGACCCGCTCACCCGCCACCTCGCCTCGTACGCCACCCTGCCCTTCGCCCGCGGACTGAGCCTGGTGCCCGCGCACCTGGGCACCGACGCCGGCCTGGTCGGCGCCGCCGCCCTCGCCCTCCCGGCCCTGCCCGCCCACCGCTGACGCCCTTGGCCTTCCCGCCGACCCGCCGGACGACGGCGCCGACCCGCGCCGGCCCTGCCCTCCGAACCCGGATCCCCACCCGGCCGACCGCCCGGGGATCGGCGGAGAAGGCCCCGCCGCCCGCGAGATGAGCCGCGGGCACGCGGCGGTCCGCCGGCCGGCCGACCTGACAGGATGTACCGGGAACGCGTGCACGCGCGTCGCCGGGCCACCAGCCGTCGGAGGGGAACAGCATGCAGCACCGGGTGACGATCCGAGACGTCGCCGCCCGCGCCGGGGTCTCCGCCGGCGCCGTCTCGCTCGCCCTCAACGACCGGCCCGGCGTCTCGCAGGAGACCCGCCGCCGCATCACCGAAGCCGCCCGCGAACTCGGCTGGTCCCCCAATCTCGCCGCCCGTTCACTGGCCCGCGGTCCCCGGGTGCACACCATCGGCATGGCGATCAGCCGCGAAGCCGTGGCCGAGGGTCTCGACGCCCTCCACATGGCGCTCATCGGCGGCATCGAGAACGTCCTGTCGGAACGCCCCTGCTCCCTGCTGCTCCGCCTCACCGCCAGCAGGGAGATGGAGATCGCCCTCTACAAGCAGTGGTGGCAGTCCGGCCAGGTCAACGGAGCGGTGCTGACCGGGGTGACCGCGGACGACCCCCGGATCGAGCCGACCCACCGTCTGGGCATGCCGGTGGTCGCCGTCACCCACCCCGACCACAGCGGGCCCTTCCCGGCGGTCTGGATGGACGAAGCGGCGGCGATCACGGAGGCCGTGCGCTACCTCGCCGTCCTGGGACACCGCCGGATCGCGCACATCACGGGCCCGGCCAGGCTCGGCAGCGCGCTGGTCCGCTCGCGGGCGTTCGAGGACGTCGCTGTCGAACTGTCTCTCCAGGACCACCGCCACGTCCCCACCGACCTGTCCGCGCACCAGGGCGCCAGAGCCACCCGGGAACTGCTCGCCTCCGATCGGCCGCCGACCGCGATCGTCTACGACAACGACATCATGGCCGTGGCCGGCCTGGCCGTCGCCGCCGAGTTGGGCCTGCGGGTCCCCGAGGACGTGTCGCTCGTCGCCTGGGACGACTCCGACCTGTGCCAGATCACCAGACCCGGACTGTCCGCCCTCAGTCACGACCCGTTCGCGTTCGGCTCCGAGATCGCGCGGTGCCTGCTCGAACTGCTGGACACCGGGCGGGCCGATTCCCGCATTTCCGGTACGCCCGTCCTGGTCCCGCGCGGTACCACCGGCCCGCCGCCGCGCCGGCCGTGAGCCCTGCCCCGTGCTCAGGGCCGGGTCGCTGGGAGGGGTGGTGCGGCAGTGCTTCCGCGGGGTGTCAGCTGCGGGGCGGTGTCTTCGTAACCGCCGCTCTTCTGCCCCGAGATCAGCGCCAGCAGGGTCCGGGCGGCGTGCGCGCCGTAGGCGTGGATGTCCCGGGTCAACGCGGTCAGCGCGGGGCGTACCACCTGGACGAGTGGGGAGTCGTCCCAGGCGACGATCGACAGGTCCCCGGGCACCTGGAGTCCGATCTCCTGGGCGACCGACAGGCCGGCCACGGCCATGATGTCGTTGTCGTACAGGATCGCGGTGGGCCGGTCGGGGGTGAGCAGCAGACGCCGCGTCGCCCGCGCACCCTCCACGCCGGTGTAGTCGGTGTGGACGACCGGCGCGGCCTCCAGCCCCAACTCCTGGCACACGGTGGTGAAGGCCACGTCACGCAGTGAGGTGTGCACCAGGCCGGTGAGCCCGGCGACCCGGCCGACCCGGTGATGGCCCAGCACCGCGAGGTACTCCAGCGTCTCGCGGATCGCCGCGGCGTCGTCGGACCACACCGGGGTCAGGCCGCCCGAGCCGGACGGGTGACCGATGACGACCGTCGGCAGGCCGAGCTCCTCCAGGGCCGGCACCCGCGCGTCGTCCTCCCGCAGGTCCACCAGAATCGCACCGTCGATCTGCCGCTCGCCCCACCAGCGCCGGTACGCCTCCAGACCGCGTTCGTGGTCGGAGACCACCTGGAGCGCCAGCGAATAGGAGGCGTCGGACAGGACGTTCTCGATCCCACCGATCAGCTCCATGAAGAACGGCTCGGTCCCCAGCATCCGGGCCGGCCGCGCCAGCGCCAGACCCACCGCCGATGACTTCGCCCCGCTCAGCGCCCGGGCGGCGCTGTTGCGCACGAACCCGATCTCCTCGGCGACCTCCGCGATCCGGGCCCGGGTCGCCTCCGAGACGCCCGGCTGGCCGTTGAGCGCGTTCGAGACGGAGACCTTCGAGACGCCGACGATCTTGGCGATGTCGGCGATCGTCGGCCGTCGCCCGGCCGGACGCTGCTGCGGGGACACCTGATCCACGAGGACCCTTCTGAACGGCTGGGGCAGACCTTGCGCCCCCAAGCTACTACGGGCCCGGCCGTCCGCAGAAGCCGCCCCGGCATGCTCGGGGCAACCGGTTAACCAGCGGGTGAAAGCGAGCGATGACCACGATGGCGCCCCTCGGAGTGAAGCGGTTAACTCGACGGGCGCCGTAGCCGGACGCACCGGCGGCCGCCTCGGCGCGACCGCCGCCGACTCCGGTCGCGCCCCCGCGGTCGGAGATGGCGCGCCGGTGCCGCTCAACGGACGGCCTGCCGCACACCAGTGGTCGACCGCAGCTGGCGAACCGGTAAAGGAGCGGCACTTAACTCCGTGCTCGCCGTCAACGATCAGCGAGCTCCCCCAGGCTCGGTGGCCCGCCCTAGCAGGGACTTCATCGCTCGACTCGGCCCACAAACCTCACCTAACCGGTTTATGGACAGGTTCAGTAGGAGGGGCTACGGTTGCTCCCACCCGCCTTCGGAACCACCCCCACAGCGAATGGAGCCGCACGATGAAGGACGTCACCCAGCTCGACCAGGGCTGGGCCCTGCACCACGCGGGGAGTCGGCTCCCCGCCGCCGTGCCCGGCTGCGTCCACACCGATCTGCTGGCCGCCGGTCTGATCCCGGACCCGTTCCTGGAGGCCAACGAGACCGACGTCGCCTGGGTCAGCCGCCAGGACTGGACCTACACCCTGGACCTGCCGGACCACGGCACCCGGCACGAGCGCACCGACCTGGTCTTCGAAGGGCTCGACACCGCCGCCACCATCACCCTCGGCGGCACGGAACTCGGCTCCACCCGCAACATGCACCGCGGCTACCGCTTCGACGCCACCGGCCTGACCGGCGAGCTGGCGGTGCGCTTCACCAGCGCCTACCGTGAGGCCGAGCGGGTGCGCGCCCTGGTCGGCGACCGCCCCAACGTCTATCCGGAGCCGTTCCAGTACATCCGCAAGATGGCCGCGAGCTTCGGTTGGGACTGGGGCCCGACCCTGCCCGGTGCCGGCATCTGGCGACCGGCCCGGATCGAGCGCTGGTCCACCGCCCGACTGGCCCGGGTGCGCCCGCACACCACCGTCGACGGCGCCACCGGCACCGTCGAACTCCACCTCGACCTGGAGCGCACCACCACCGGCGCGGCCCGCGAGCTCACGGCCACCGCCACCATCGGCGACCACACCGCCACGGTCGCCTTCCCGGTCGGCCAGGACACCGCTGTCATCGTCCTGGATGTCCCCGACCCCGCGCTCTGGTGGCCGCGCGGCTACGGCGACCAGGCCCTGTACGACCTCGACGTGACGCTCGCCGACGCACAGGGGCCGCTCGACAGCTGGCACCGCCGCGTCGGCTTCCGCACCATCGAACTCGACACCTCCGACGACGAACACGGCAGCGGCTTCACCCTGGCGGTCAACGGCGTCCGCCTGTTCGTCCGGGGCGTCAACTGGATCCCCGACGACACCCTGGTCAGCCGGGTCACGCCCGAACGCTACCGGGAGCGCCTCACCCGCGCCGCCGAGGCCAACGTCGACCTCGTGCGGGTCTGGGGCGGCGGCATCTACGAGGACGAGGCCTTCTACGACACCTGCGACGAAATCGGCCTGATGGTCTGGCAGGACTTCCTCTTCGCCTGCGCCGCCTACCCCGAGGAGCAGCCGCTGCGCGGCGAGATCGAGGCCGAGGCCCGCGAGAACGTCGTCCGCCTCATGCCGCACCCCTCACTGGTGCTGTGGAACGGCAACAACGAGAACCTCTGGGGCTTCCGCGACTGGGGCTGGGAGACCGAACTCGCCTCGGCCTCCTGGGGCGAGGGCTACTACCTCGGCGTGCTGCCCCGCATCGTCGCCGAACTCGACCCCACCCGCCCCTACACGGCCGGCAGCCCCTGGTCCGGCAGCTGGGACCACCACCCCAACGACGTCGACCACGGCACCCACCACTCCTGGGAGGTGTGGAACCGCCAGGACTACGCCGAGTACCGGGCCACCGTCCCCCGCTTCGTCGCCGAGTTCGGCTGGCAGGCCCCGCCCGCCCACGCCACCCTGCGCCGCGCCCTGCCCACCGAAGAACTGGCCGCCGACTCCCCCGGCATGCTCCACCACCAGAAGGCCGAAGACGGCAACGGCAAGCTCGACCGCGGCGTCGAGCGCCACTTCGACCTCCCCGCCGACTTCGACCGCTGGCACTACCTCACCCAGGTCGTCCAGGCCCGCGCCGTCGCCGCCGGCATCGAGCACTGGCGCTCCCACTGGCCCCGCTGTGCGGGGACCGTCGTCTGGCAGCTCAACGACTGCTGGCCGGTCTCCTCCTGGGCCGCCATCGATGGCGACGGCCGCCTCAAGCCGCTCTGGTACGAGCTGCGCCGCGTCTTCGCCGACCGACTCATCACCATCCAGCCGACCACCGGCGACGCCGCCCCGACCCTCGCCCTGGCCAACCAGGCAGCCCAGCCCTGGCACACCGTCGTCACCCTGCGCAGGGTCTCCGCCGACGGCACCACCACCACGACGACCGAACTGCCAGTGACCGTCGAAGCCCGCTCGGTGCTGCGCCTGCCGGTACCGAACGCGCTGGCGCCGACGGCCGGCTCGACCAAGGAGTTCCTGGCCGCCGACGCCGACGACCTGCGTGCGGTGCACTTCCCGGTACCGGACAAGCACTTCGACTACGTGCGGCCCGAGTTCGACGTGACCGTGGAGCCGGTGGCCGGCGACGACACGGCCCGCGACATCGTGGTCACCGCCCACACCCTCGTCCGCGACCTGCTGCTGCAGGCGGACCGGCTGGCACCCGACGCGGTCGCCGACCGAGGCCTGCTGACGCTGCTCGCGGGCGAGCGGGCCCGGATCCGGATCACCGGAGCGCCCGGCATCGACGCCGACACCGCTCGCGCCGCCCTGTACTGCGTGGAACCCGCGTGACCAGGTCCACCTGACGCGCCGCTGACGGCTCGCTGCTACCGGGCTCCCACCGCCGGCAGCAGCGAGCCGCCAAGCGCTTCGCCGCCCCCACCATGGTCGACGCCACCACCTGGCAGAGCAGCGGCGTCACCTGCCCCTGACCCACACACACCCGGGTGCCGCCGGGCCGCGCCGCTCCCGACGCGGTCGCGGGCCGCCGTACTCGCGGGCCGCGACCGCTCCCCGACCCTGCCGAGGGGCACCGGTCTTGATCGGCCGGCGGGCCGGCGCTGCCGCGCACGCCGGGCGGCGGCCGTACGGGGCGGGGGCGGGGGCGGTTCACCGGCGGGGGTGGTTTCCGCGGGCGGGGGCGGTTCGTGCCCGTTCGGACACGGGGCGGTTGCGCCCGTGCGCAGGAGTTGGCCCCGCGCGCTGCCCTTTCGCCCGACGGTCTGGACGGGCCCGACGGCCGCGATCGAGCATCTGGTGATCCATCGTCACCTCGCCGCCCCGTCAGCGGCGTTGCCACCGGCTGCCGATCACCGTGGAGGACCGCCGTGCAGCACCGTTCCCGCCCCACCCCCAAGGCGCTCGGCGCGGGCGCCGCCCTGAGCCTGGCGCTGGCGCTCACCCTGAGCGCCGCACCGGCCCTGGCCGCGCCCCCGGGGCCGGGGGCCGAACCCGATCCCGTCCCCGCCCTGGTGGCCGGGGAGGGCACCGCCGCCCCTCAGCTGGTGACCGGACTGGCGGAGGCCGCGCCCGGCGGCGCGGGCGAGGCGGCACGGGCCCACCTCGCGGCCCACCCCGACCGCTACCGGATCGACCCGGCGCAGCTGACCGAGCTCGCCGTCGAGCGGACCGCCGCGGACCGCCGCACCGTCAGGTTCCAGCAGTACCACGGCGGCATACCGGTCCTCGGCGGGCAGTACCTGGTACGCCTGGTGGGCGACGGAGCCGGTCAGCGGGTGGAGTCGGCCGGCGGCAAGTACTTCACCGGGCTGACCGCGCCGACCACCGCCGCCGTCCCGGCCGCGACCCTGCGCCGACTGGCACTCGACTCGCTGACCGACCAGCGCGCCCGGACCGCGGCCACCGCCGAGGACCGCGGCCCCGCCGTCCTGCCCGGCGGCGCCGGGCGCCTCGCCCAGCACTTCACCGTACGCTCCACCGACCCGGCGACCGGGGGCCCGCTGGTCCGCGAGGTCTACGTGGACGCCACCCGCGGCGTGGTCGCCCTCGCCCATGACGCCCGGAGCCCGTACCGGGCGGCGGACGCCGGTACCGGTGCCGCCCGTGGCGCGGCAGCGGCCGCCGCACCCACCGGGCCGGCCGGCGAACCCGCCACCGGCAGCGCGCCCGACCTCCTCGGCCGCACCGTGCCGGTCAGCATCGCCCGTCAGTCCGACGGCAGTTACCGGCTCGTCGACCTCACCCGGCGCGCCACCATCTCCACCTACGACGGGACCGGCCGCGACTACCGCGAGTTCGGCCGGCTGCCCGCCGACGCCCTCCCGGTCGCCTCCCCCGGCCCCGACTTCCCGGCCGCCACCGGTACCAGCGGCGCCACCGACGCCCACGTCAACGCCGGTACGGTGTACGACTTCTACCGCGACCGGCTCGGCCGGGACGGCCTGGACGGCAAGGGCAGCCCGATCACCTCCGTGGTGAACGTGAGCAACGGCGGCAGGCCCTTCCCGAACGCCTCCTGGGACGGGCAGAAGATGGTCTACGGCAACGGCGACGCCACGCACCGCCAGTTCGCCGCCGCCCTGGACGTGGCCGGCCACGAGATGACCCACGGCGTCATCCAGCACACCGCCGACCTGGAGTACTCCGGGCAGTCCGGGGCGATGAACGAGGCGCTGGCCGACTACTTCGGCAACGCCATCGAGGTCACCGCCCGCGGCATCGCGATGACCGACCCCGGGGCCGCGCTTCTCGGCGAGAGCCTCTGCCTCACCGGCACCCCCGAGGCCTGCGCGGGCCGTCGGCTCGACGACCGCCGCACCACCGTGGACGACTACCTCGGCGCCGGGCTCGAACTCGACAGCGGCGGCGTGCACCTCAACTCCACCATCTTCGGCGGCGCCCTGTGGGACCTCCGCCGCACCCTCGACCCGCTCACCGCCGACCGGCTCGTCTACCGCGCCCTCGCCGAATTCCTCACCCCGCTGGATGACTTCGTCGACGGCCGCAACGCCGTCCTGGCCGCCGGCCGCTCGCTCGGCCTCAGCCGGGCCGAACTCCGCACGGTCGCCGCCGCGTTCGACGCGCACGGGATCCGCGCCGGCTGGCAGAGCCGGGTCCGTACGGACAGCCGCCCGCTGCTGCGCGGCGCCATGGCCCCGACCGGGCCGGCCGCGGGCGGGGGCCACTGGGTGATGGGCAGCACCAGCGGCCCCGTCGGAGGAGCCGTCCCCCTCTACACCGGCTCCACCACCGCACCCTCCACCCCGACCCGGCTCAGCCCGGAGGACGAGCGGATCCACGGCTGGGCCGCCACCGACGGCACCTCCGCCGTCTGGCTGGCGATCGGACTGGACGACACCGGCACCTGGGGCACCGAGGTGCTGACCCGCTCGCTGTCCGGCGGCCCGGTCCGCAGCCTCTTCAAGTCCTCGGCCCAGTCGCCCGTCAGCGTCCAGGTCTCCGGCACGGACATCGCCTTCGTGCTGACCGACGGCGACACCGGCCGCAGCCGGGCGATGCTCTCCCACGACGGCGCCCCGCCGGTGGAACTCCCGCTGCCCGAGGGCCACAACCTGGTGCCGTACACGAGTTCCTCCCTCTCCCTCAGGAACGGCCTGCTCGGCTGGCTCGAAACCTGGACGACCGGCGAGTCGACCGTCCAGGCCCCGACCGTCTACTCGATCGCCGCCGGCCGGACCACCGCCCAGTACCCGGTGAGCACCGCCAACGGCGCCGAGGCCCCGTTCCTCGACTCCCCGACGCTCGCCGGCGACCGGCTGCTCTGGACGCAGACCGCGCCCGGGCAACCCGGCGGCGGGGCCATCCGCTCCGGCGCGCTGAACGGCTCGGGCGTCGGCGAGCTGCTGCCGGCCGGCTCGCCGCTCGCTCCGGCCGACCTGGCGATCACCGCCACCGACCGGGCCGTCACCTTCCAGCAGCGCGGCGACAAGCCGGCCAACGGCTGGTCCAACGCCGCGCTGCCGAAGCTGTACCAGCTCCCCGTCACCGGCGGCACCCCCGTGCGCGTCTCCTGCAACCGGGGCACCCAGTTCCACCCCGCCGCCGACCAGGGCAACCGGGTCGTCTGGCTCGACGCCACCACCGGCGGCAGCGACCTCGTGACCCGCGACCGGCCCGCCGCCGCCTGCTGACCCGACCCGCCGTCCACACCGCTGCGCCGTTCGCCCCTATCCCCGGGGCGAACGGCGCAGCGGCGTGTAGACCGGAAATCCTTCGGCACCGGACGGTGAGAGACCGTCATTCGAGGCGGTGAAGACCGGAAGATTTCCCGTCTCGCCTCGGTTGTCGCCCCGTCACCCGCCGACCGGAGCACCGGCGAGGACGCCCGCAGCGTCGCCCCGGCGTGGCCTGCGGAGCAACGGACACGGCGTCGGACCGCCCCCGACGGGCGACGACGGGTGGACGGCTTCCGCCGGACCGGCGGAGACATCCGGTCCGCCGCCCGTAGGCTGAGGCCCGCGGCGCCGCCGGGGGGCGGAGCGTGCCGCGCACAGAGTCGACCGAGGAGCCGAGCATGGACAGGCGCAGGGTGGTCGTGACCGGGGCGACCTTCCCGGACCAGGTGGTACGGAAGCTGGAGGCCGGCGGGTTCACCGTCGAGTCGCTCCCCGGCGACCTGGACGAGGACAAGGTGGTCCAGGCGCTGCACGGCGCCTGGGGCTACGTACTGGGCGGGTCGGAGGTGATGTCCGCGCGCGCGTGGGACCGGCTGCCGGACCTCGCGGTGGCCTGCTTCATGGGCACCGGCTACGGCTCCTTCATGGAACTGCCCGAGGGTGCTTCGCCGACCCGGTTCTGCTACACCCCGCACGCCAACGCGGTGGCGGTCGCGGAGTTCACCGCCGCTCAGATGCTCGACCTGGTCCGCGGGGTGACCCGCCGGGTGACGGGCGTGCGGGCCGGGCTGTGGAGCGAGGACGCGACGCCCTCGCTGGTCGGCGCCCGACTCGGGGTGGCCGGCATGGGCCACATCGGCCGCGAGGTGGCCCGGATGGCGCACGCCGCGTTCGGCATGGAGGTCCTGTACTGGAACCGCACGCACCGCCCGGAGCTCGACGGGCTGCCCTACACCGCGGTCGCCTCCCTGGACGACCTGTTCGAGGCCGCCGAGGTCGTGACCCTGCACTTCCCCCACCAGCCGGGCGTCAACGACGGCGTGATCGGCGCACGGCAGTTGACGGCGCTGGGTCCCGACGGCTTCCTGATCAACACCGCCCGCGCCGCCCTCGTCGACCCCGACGCCCTGCGCACGGCACTCGCCGAGGGCCTGATCGCCGGCGCGGCCTTCGACGGCTACTACACCGAACCGACGCCGGACCCCGCCGAGGACCCGTACGGACTGCTGGAGTTCGTCCCGGACCGGCTGCTGGTCACACCCCACTGCGCCTACCTCAGCACCCAGGCCGTCCGGCGCATGGCCGACATGGCCGCGGAGAACCTGCTCTCCGTCGCCCGGGGCGACGAACCCCGCTACCCCGCCACGGCCGGGTAGCGCGCCGCGCCGGGTGGTCGGTGACGCGGCGGGCAGGTGGCCGGTCCCGGGCGCGGGATGCCTTCGACGTCCCCGGTGACGGTCCACCCTCGCCCGCCGCGGTCCGGGCCGCCGGCTCGCGGCGACACCCGCACCGCGGCGGTCTCCTCCCCGGCCCCTAGCGAACGACCTCGTAGCTCAGCGCCGGGAACGGGAAGTCGGCCCAGTGCAGGCTGCCCAGCACGTAGGACAGGTCGCTCGGCTTGCCGGGCAGGCCGGTCCGGCAGTCGGCGGTGAAGTAGACCCTGATGTTCACCTCGGTGAAGTCCACCGCGGACAGTGCGGGGGACGGCAGCGCGCGGCAGCCGGTGCTGCCGGTGTCGACCGGGAACCTGGTGCCCGTCAGGTCGGCTCCGGTGGCGAAGTAGGCCACCGGGGCGTGCGGGAGTTCGACGGCGGCGGCGGGCTGGGCGAGAGCTCCGCCCAGCAGCAGGGCGGCCGCGGTGGCGGCGACGGCGGTGAGGCGCTTCAGGTGGACGGTCATCGCGGGACTCCTCCTCGAAAGGTCTTCCTACGGTGCGGTCAAGCTCATTGCATCTTCAACTACGCCTGCCACCCGTGCCAAGACCACCCGGGAACCAGCCCTCCCCCCAACGCCGGTAGGCGGCCGCGGCGATGAGCACACCCGGTGCCCACCGCCGCGGCCGCCTACCGGCGCCACGCGCCGGGGGTCACCGCAGCGTGGGCAGCGAGGCGTAGCAGTGGAACATGTCCTTGGTGGCCGAGACCATGACGTCACCGGTCCGCGGGCCGACGACGCCGTCCTGGTCCAGGCTCGCCCACCGCTGGATGGCCACGATCGCCCCGTAGGTGTCCGGCCCGAAGGAGCCGTCCACCGCGATCTCGTGGTAGCCGGTCTGGTACTGCAGCGAGTTGGAGGTCTGCTGCACGCACTTCACGCTGGCGTACGTGTTGCTCTTGCCGTAGCCGACCCAGAGGGAGCCGGAGTTGGGCACCGCGTGTGCGCTGCCGCCCATCACGCCGACGGTGAGCAGGGCCGCGGCAGCGGAGACGAGCGCGCCGCGCCGCTTCAGGGAGATGCTGTTCAAGGGAACCCCAGATTCTTCGAGATACGGGCTGTGTGTCGGATGTCCGGCGGTGCGGTCGGCGCGGCGGCGGCCGGGCCGTTCCCCGGATGGTCGCCGCTGACCGGCCGTCATGCCGCCCAGCGCCGCCGAGGCCGGGCCGGGAGGCCAGGCCCGGGGCGCACGGCGCCGAGCACCGTGCCCCGTCCCCGTCCCCCGTGCCCGCCGCCGGTCCCCCCGGCACCGGCGGGCTGCCACCGGACATGAAGATCACCCTAGGCCCGCTCACACCCTCCCGAGGGCGATCGGACGGCGGATGGACCGGGTTCGCGCGGCGTCCCATGATCGTCTCATCGCGCTGACCTGGCTCTTGGGACGCCGGACGGGCCCGCGACGAAGACGTCTCCATTTGCACGGACCGGTCCGGGTGTCCCCTGGCGCAGGTCCCCCGGAGCCCAACCGGCCCCCGGCCGGGAGAGCCGACAGCGTCACCACGCCGATCGGGAGCCCTCAGCCCTCCGGGGCCCCGTCCGCCCGCCGCGGCCGGAGCCCGGGTATCAGCCGCGCGAGCTCCTGCCCGTCCACGCCCTCCACCTCGACGGCGCCGTTCACCCAAAGCGCGAGATGGGCGAACCGGGGTGCCAGCCACACCAGTTCGGCTGCCGGATCGCCCTCGCCGTCGGAGCGCCCGATCCGCAGGTCGGGAAGCACGAGGCTGTCGAGCCCCGGCAGGACCGGGGACTCCGCGAGCGCCGAGAACACCTCGAACAAGGTGGCGTCGAACTCCGATCCGCCGAGGTCCAGGTGCGTGAGTCCGGGGTACCCGGCGGGCGTCAGCTCGTCGAGCTGCTCGACGGGGCAGCTCGCGCCGTAGACATCGCACCCGATCTCCACCACCAGGGACGCCACGCCCGGTGTCCGCCCGAGGTCGAACACGGCGCCGTCGGACGTCGCCGGGCCGTTGACCCGGAGCCGGGTCAGGCCGTCGTGGTCGATGGCGTCGAAGAGGAAGGCCCCGTCGAGCTCCAGACTGCGCAGCGCGGGCAGGGCCTCCCATGGCGCCGTCCGCACCAGGGCGCTGTGATGGTGGTCCATCGGGTCGATCCGACCGCCCGTCGACGTCTCGCCGTCCTCGTAGAGGTACTCGAAGCCGTAGCCGAAGCGCAGGTGCTCCAGCCGGGGGCGGGGGTGGCCCGCCAGTGAGCGGGCCGCGTGCTCGGCGGAGTGGTGGTAGTCGGTGAGGCGCAGGTCGAGCGTGCGCAGCCGGTGGGTGACCGGATGGGACAGCAGGGCGTCGATCAGTGCGCCCTCCCAGCGTTCGGGATCGGTGAGGTCGACAGCCGCGGCGTGGGGGTGGTCGGCGAGGAGCCGTTCGAGTAGCTCCCGGCGGCCGGACGGCGTGCGCCCGGTGAGGGCGAACCACGCCTCGTCGACGAAGCCGCGGCGCCAGGTGAACCGCAGGAGCCGTCCGTGCGCAGCCCGTCGAGGCCGAGCCGCCGTTCGACCTCCCCGTAGGCGGCGGCGACCCCGGCGTGGTCCGCGCCGGCGGTCTCGGACGCGTGCTCCAGGCGGATCGCCGCACCCCGCGGGTCGCCCGCCGCGCTCAGCAGGTCCGCGTGGGCGAGCCACTCCTCCCAGCCGTCCGTCGCAGGCGCGTCCGCGTCACAGCGAAGAAGTGCATGCCGTTCTCCAGGGCCTCGGGGTCTGTCGGTCGCCGACGGCACTCTAGGCGTGGCGACCGACAGACCCCGCGGGGGCCGGCGGCGGAGCGGGCGGGACGGTCGGCGCCGTCGTACCGGTGCAGGACGCCCGAGCGGGCCCGCCCGCCGTGGTCACCGTGCTCGGCGGGCGGCTCCGGGGAGGCACCGCGGCCGGTGGGGGCCGCCCCGGGGCTGGGTCACTTCCGCCAGAACAGGTGGTGCGTCACGCCGCTGGAGCTGGGCACGACGTCCAGGTGGAAGCGGTCGAGCAGCTCGTCGGGGGACTCCCAGAGCCGCAGGCCGGACCCGAGCTTCAGCGGCGAGACCGCCACGTGCAGGGTGTCGACGAGGTCGGCGTCGAGGAACTCCCGGACGGTGGTGACTCCCCCGCCGAGCCGGACGTCCTTGCCCTGCGCCGCCTCCCGCGCCTGCTCCAGGACCGTGGCCGGGTCGCCGTCGACGAAGTGGAACGTGGTGTCGGAGAGCGTGAACGACGGCCGCGTGTGGTGGGTCATGACGAACACCGGGGTGCGGAACGGCGGCTCGTCACCCCACCAGCCGCGCCACTCGTGGTCCTGCCAGGGCCCGCGCTGGGGCCCGAACTTGTTGCGGCCCATGATCTCGGCCCCGATGTTGCGGGGGTAGTCGCGGGTGAAGTAGTCGTCGAGACCCCGGCTGCCCCCGGGGTCGGTGCGCATCGGCCAGCTCGCCGTCGCACCGGCCCAGGAGAACAGCCGCTCGGGGTGGTCGAAGCCGAACGGGCGCTCGAAGCTCTGGTCCTCGCCGGCCGCGACGCCGTCACTCGAGACGACGAAGTTCTGGACTCTCAGCAGTTGCGTCATGTGTGTTCCTCCAGTGGTTCCTGCCGGACGACGACGGTGCGGCTCCCGGGTGCGGGACAGACACGGCGGCAGTCTTGCAGGCGCCACCGACAATCGGGCCGAACCGCACCGGTCGGCGGCGGGCCGCTGCGGCCGCCCGGCTCACCCGAGGACCAGCGGCACCTTCGTCCCCGGTGCCCCGTGCGCCCCGAGTGCCGTCCGCTCGGCCGGGGTCGCGGCCCGCCGCCCGGTGCCGACCAGCAGCGCGTCCGCGTCCGCGAACGAGGCCGGGAACGCTCCTCCGGCGATCCGCTCCAGCAACCGACGCGCCCCGGCCAGCCCCTCGGCGGGCGGGCCCGGCAGGTGCGGCAGGTGAGCGACCAGATCGAGGTGGTGCAGCGTCCACTCCAGCACGTAGGCGTCCAGGTAGTCACCGGCGGTCAGCACCTGCCCCTGGGTGGCCACCCGCAGCCGCGGATCGGCGAGTTCGGCGGCGCGCCCCGCCGCGGAGCCGACGTCGTCGAGGTGGAGGCGGAGCAGCCCCGGGTCCCCGTAGGCGGCGGCCAGCCGGACGGTCAGCGCGTCCAACGGGTCCTGGCCGTCGGGCGGTTCGGCGGACACCTGCCAGTACGACGCCGCGTCCCGGGTCGGCTCCGCGGGGGACGGGGTGACCAGGGTGATCAGTACGTCCTGGGCGTCGATCACCAGATGGCACACCAAGTCCCGCACCAGCCACCCGGCACAACCCGACGGCTCGGCGAAGTCCTCCTCCGCGAGCCCGTCCACCGCGGCCCGCAGCGCCGCCCATGACCGTCCGAAGAGATCCACGCCCGCAAGCTACCACCGCCCCCGCCCGGGCCGCCGGAACCGGCGACGGGTGGAGCGGGAGCGGGCCGACCGCCTGCCCGCGCACCCGCGGCGAAGCCTTCTCGGCGCGGAATGCGGCGGCGGTGCCCTACTCGGTCGGTGCCCTACTCGGTCCGGACGAGCCCGGCCTGCCGGTAGCGGGCCGCCGTCCGGAGGAAGTCGGCGAGGGCCCGGTAGTGGCCGGAGGCGAGGTGCGGAGCGTCCTCCTCCGTCCAGCCGGCGGGCAGCGCGACAGCGGCGGCGAGTTCCGCCGGGTCGACCCGTCGACCCGGGCGCCGGGGGACAAAGCCGTGAGCGCGTCCGCGACGGCGCGGACCTGTTCGGGGGTCAGGCAGCGCGGCGGGCCGTAGCCCCGGTCCCCCGCGGCGGGGAGCTCGTCCTCCCCGTGGACGACGTCGACCGGGAGGGCGTGGCGGCGGAGCAGGAAGCCGAGTACGTGCCCGGCTCGTCCGGTCTCGTGCAGCCGCTCCCGGGCGGCCGCCCCGCCCCCGTCGAGCGCGGCGACCCGTGCCCGCGCCCGGTCCGGCTCGGCCGCCGAGCGCCGCAACTGGTCGGCGCTCGCCGGAGACAGCGACCGTTCATTCCCATGGCCCTGAGCCTGGAGCCTGACGACTCGGCGTCCCCGCCAGGGGAGCAGGCGGCCTGAGGATGGTCGGCACCCGCGTCAACTCCCGGGCGATGCGGCGGTCGTGGGACAGTCGTGGTGATGGGGTGGCAGGCACACGACGTTCAGGACCGGCTCCTCGTCGTCCACGATCTCGAAGGTGAAGACGGCGCCGGAGGGTTCGGCCTCGACCGAGCGCTGACCCTCGAAGGTGAGTGCCGGGTACGGCCGCCAAGGACAACCCGCCCGGTCCAGGGCGGCGATGACGTCGGTGTAGTACGGCTGTCCGGGAAGGGCCGGTCGGCCGGCCAGTGCGGGTGGGAGGTCGATGACTTCACGCCAGGTCTGGAGGCAGACGAGCACGACGGCTCCACAGCCGCACACCGCCAGTTCCAGGTCTCCGTAGCCGACCAGTCGGGGCCACTCGTGACGGTCCCCGACGGCGCCCACCCACGGCTCGCCGTACTCTGCGATCACGGAGGCCAGGGACACCCCGTTCGCGACCGGCCCCAGGTGCCCGGTCCGCGCCAGGCCGGTCAGGACATCGAGTATCTCCACGACGGCGGAGCCTGCCACCTGCGGCGATGGCTGTCCAACCGGTTGACCGGCCCCGGACGGCCGCGCCCGACCCGGAGCGAACGGCCGAGCAGTTCCCCACACGGGAGGCTCGTGGACGCGGGCCCACCGCAAGGGGTCGACCCGCAGCCGGTGGGCGCGTGCCACAGTGAAACCGATGCCCGGCAACGGTGGTGACGCCGACTCGGCGACATCCGTATTCCCGATTCCCGGATGCCGGCCGATCCTCGTGGACTCCCGAACCGGATTCTGCGGGTTCTCCTCGCTCGCGGAGCGGGAGAGGTGGCGGGTCGCCGGCCGATCGTTCGACGCAGGCCGGCGCGGACGTCCAACAGTGCGGTGACGGCGGCCCGTTCAGGCGGTGGGCGCGGTGGAGGTCGGCCGAGCCGGAGGTCAGCCGAGCCAGACGATGTCGAGGACGTACAGGCGCTCGGCCAGGCGGTTGACCGAGTAGACCAGGCTGAGCTGGCCGACGGAGGCGCAGCGCAGGTCCTCGCCTTCGAGGTCGGTGGCGTCCCACTGCGGCCATCCCCAGGGGGTGCAGGAGGCGATGTCGAGCAGGTCGCGGACCGTCAGCTGGGCGTGCCGGGGCAGGTCGACGAAGGTCTTGGCCGCCTGCGGGGACAGGCGGGCCGGCCAGACCCGGTCGGTCACGGGTTCGTCCCGGTGAGTTCGGCGAGGTCGATGCCGTCCTCGTCGTCCAGGCCGGCGGCGGCGAACGCGTCGACCGCCGGTGCGCTGTCCAGGCGGAACCGCCAGGTGCGGACCACCTCGTGCAACGGGGAGAGGTCGTAGGTCTGGCGGGAGTCCTCCAGCGCCTTCGCCCAGTCCCGCTCGAAAGCCGGCAGCCACCGGGCGGACCGCTCGGGCGGCTCGGCGTGGATGCGGACGAGCAGTTGGGCGGCGGCGCGAGGCGCCGGGGCCGACGGCGGGGCGGGCAGGTGGTCGGGCTGGGCGCTCAAGAGGTCCTCCACTTCGTCGTCGGTCACGGTACGGCAATCGGTGGGCGCGAGGGCGGGGCCGCTACCGGATTCCCTCCTGGTTGGCCGATTCGCGTGTGTCCCGAGCCGTCGGTCCGGCCTGCCCCGGGTCCGGCGGTCCGGGGCGTGCTCGTCCGCCCCGGTGCCCCAGAGGGGGCGCCGCCGCGTCGAGTTGCCCCGCGCCGTACGGGTCGCGAGTCCGCGCCCCTGCCCCGCCGCCCGGGGGCCCGGCGCGGACGCGACAACCCCCGTGCCGCTGTTGCCGCTCACGAATCTCACCCCTCGGACCCGCTGCCGCCCGGACCGCCGCGGGGGCGGCGGACCGCACCGTCGGGGTGTGCGGCGACTCTTCGGCGGCATACGCCCCTCCACCGTGTCGGATGCCTCCGGCAGCGGTCGCCACTCGACCGGTCCGTCGAGCAACACCCCTCCGGTAAACGGGAGATGGGGCGCGGACAGGGGTGCCGTTCAAGCACCGCGTCGGGTGCCGGGAGCCCTGGTCGGCCTCCATCCGCCAACACCCGCCCGCCCTCCGCGCGTTCGCTTCCACACCGGGGTCCACCGAGGTCGGGCCACGCACCGTCGGCACCCCGTGCGATGGAACATTCCGCAATCCTCGTACACCCCGCCCGGCTAGCCGTACATTCACTGCACGACTGGTGACGGACTACGCGTAGGAGTGGTTGTGGGAAACGGGAACACTTTCGGTACGGACAGCGGTGTGGGATCGACGATTTCGCTGTTGGAGGGGAGGCTGCCCGCAGTGCGGGACCGGCTCGCCCGGGCGGAGCAGGAACTCGCCGCCGCCAGGGCCGAGGAGGAGGCGGTGGCCAAGGCGCTGGCGGGCCTGCGGGGGCTCGCCGGCGTGTCGATCGGTGCCGGGGGCGAGTCGGGCGCCCCCGAGGCGCAGCCGGTTTCGGCCGAGGCACCGCAGGAGGAGGCCGCGGCGACGGAGCCGACCCCGGCGGCACCGGCACCGGCTGCGGCGGAGGCGCCCGCTGCCCCGGCCACGCCTGCCGCTCCGGAGGCGTCCACCGCTCCGACGGCGAAGGCGCGGAGCAGGAAGCCGGCAGCCGCCAAGAAGGCGGTGGCGGCGAAGAGTGCCGCGTCCGATGCGGAGCAGGCGGCGCCGTCGTCGGCCCCCGGCAAGAAGCGGACCGCGACGAAGGCGGCGGCCAAGGACAGCGGGCCCAAGCCCACGGCGAAGCGGACGCCTGCCAAGAAGGCCACGTCGACTCCGGCGGCGGCCCCCGCCAAGAAGGCGGCCCCGGCTCCGGCGACCACCGCCAAGAAGGCCGCACCGGCGACCCCGGCCAAGAAGGCCGCACCGGCTCCGGCGACCGCCGCCGAGGGCAGGACCGCCTCGACGGACCGCCGGCGCCAGGTGGCGGACGCGGACAGCGTGGTGGCGGTGCTCGCGAAGGCCGAGGCCCCGCTGCGCGCCCGCGAGGTCACCGAACTGCTGGGCCTGGAAACGCACGAGGGCAACATCAACACGATCCGCACCAGGCTGGAGCGTCTCGCGAAGGCCGGCCGCGCGCAGCGGCCCGAGCGCGGCCTCTACACGGCCGTCGCCGGGGCGAAGGCCTGACCGCCGGACGGGGGCGTGCACCGGTCGACTCCGGTGCACGCCCCCGTCGATGACGTCCGTCGGGCGGCCGGGCCCGTCGCGACGGGCCCGCCCCGACCGGTGGGGGTGAGGGCATCGGCACGAGGGGACGAGGCCGGTGCACGCGGGCACCGGTGCGGCGAGCCCAAGGGGACGGCCGCGACACGCGCGCAGCGCTCTGTCCTATGATCATCCCTGCTCATCGGGTCCCCGAGACACGGCGGACGAGCCGCGTCGACGAAGAAGGAGCCCGATCGGTGGCGACAGTCAAGCCCGGCAGGAACACCGCGGCCACGGTGACGGCGGTGGCACTCGCCGCCGTCGGAATCGGCGGCGGCGCGTGGGCGCTGGTCGCCCCCCGCACCGAGCGGGCCGAACCCCCGGCCGCGTGTGCCGCACCCCGGCCCACGGACCCGGCCGGCTACGCCGCGCTCTGCGCCGCCCTCAACCGCCCCGACCTGCCGGCCCTGCTGGGCACGCCGCAGGACCGGGTCTCCACGGCCGGTCCGGCACCCTTCGGCCTGGGCAAGGACGCCATGGTGGAGGTCCGGCTGGGGGTGAGTGCCGTCGCCCTGACGGACAGCTCCACCACGGTCGAGGACATCGCCGACATGCCGCGGTTCCTCCCCCGGCCCGCCACCGTGCTCGGCCATCCCGCCATGACGTACTACACCGACGCCATGAGCCTCGGCTTCGGCACGGACGGGAAGGCCACCACCGGCGTCGGTTCCCCTGTCCGGAACCTCGTCGTCGCGCAGGGCCCCGGCGCCCCGGGCGGCCGGGCCTTCGAGGTCGCCGTTTTCCGCCACGACGGCCGTCCCGTCGACGACGCACTCCTGTACCGGGTCGCCGAGGCCGTCATGCCCACCCTCCCCGGCTGGGTCACGGCGCCCTCGGAACCGTCCGGCCACTGACCGCGCCGCACGGCGACCACGACAGCCCCACCAGCCGGGGCGCGGGAGCAGCCCCGACAGCCCGGCCGGGCGCCGGACGGACGGCCGCGGGCCGGCCCGCGGCTATGACGACTGTCACGGCCCGTGAATGATCACCCGGCTGGTGCGGCGTTCCGCCCGGTTGCGATGATGGGTGACATGGACGGGGCGAGGTGCCCCGAGCGGTCGAACGGGGGGTCGGCGATGTCGCCGCATGAGATCGGGTTGTACGCGAGCGCGGCGGTGGTGGTCGGTGCGGGGCTGCGGACCTTGGTCCTGGCCGGCCTCACGGGCGGCTCCGGACACGGCGGTTCGGCGAGCGGCGACTCCGGGCCGGGCGAGGTGTTGGCGGTCGTCCGTACCGCCTTGGCGCGGCGCCCCAGGGTCACCCTCGCGCTGTTCGCGGTGATGGCGGCGATGGCGGTGGTCCAGTACGCGGTGCCCGGCGTGGTCGAGGACCTGATGCGCCGGCCGGGTGCGCTGTCGGACGGTCAGTGGTGGCGGGCCGGGACCGCGCTGCTGGTGCAGTCCTCGGGGATCACGCAGATCGCGTTCAACCTGTCGGCGCTGCTCGTGATCGGCGCCGTCACCGAAGCGGTCCTCGGACGGTGGCGGACCCTGGGCGTCTTCCTGGCCAGCGGTGTCCTGGCCCATGTGGTCAGCCTGGCCGGCTGGGCGCCGAACGGGGGCGGCGACTCCGTGGCCATCTGCGGACTGCTGGGCGCACTGGCCGTCACCTGTCTGCTGGGCAGGAGCACGCTGGGCGTGACCGCCAAGGACATCTGGCCCGTACTGCTCATCCCCGCGGCCGGCACGTTCCTGTGTCTGCTGGAGAACAACCACGGTGCCGGACTGGTGGCGGGCTGCCTGATCGGCCTGGCCCTCGCGCTCCGCGGCAGGGAGCTGCCTCCGCAATCGGTCGTGGCGTAGCGCCGCCACGAGTCCCGCCGGCGCGGGCCGGCAGCCCGTCCCGGAGGCGGCCGCCCAGGGACGCGTTCGCCGCCCCGATGCCGCGACCGCACCGCCGATGACCCCGAGGCGGCTCGACCGTCTCGGGGGGGCGGGCTCCGGATCGAACCGCGGCGGGGCCGCAGGGACGCGGCCCGGCGTTCCCCGGGGCGGGGCGAAGCCGGGCGGGGCGGGGCGAAGCCGGGCGGGGCGAGGCGAAGCCGCCACCCCGGAACCGTCGGTTCGGCGGCCGGCCCCGGTCCGGCTCCGCACCGGGCCGGGGGCCACCGCCTCCGTCACCGCAGGACGGTGTCGAGCCAGTCGAGGATCCGGCCCATGGCGAGACGCTGGGCGCCGGTGTGGCAGTGGGCGCCCGCACCCTCGGCGACGGTGAAGCGGGCGAGGGTCTTGGGGCAGGTGAGGCGGTCGTAGAGCTGCTGGGCCTGGCCGTCGAAGAAGAGGTCCTCCTCGGCGTCGCAGACGAGGGTGGGGCAGGTGATCCGCTCGGCGATGCCGTCGGCGAGCGTGTAGTCGAGGTAGGAGGCGAGGAACGCGCGCGGGGTCGCCACGTCCATGACGTAGGAGCCGTGCGTGATGGCCCAGCGCACGGTCGGGTTGGTCTTCATCAGCGCCTCGATGGAGGCGTCGATCTCGGGGGCGTGCTCGGCGCGCAGCAGGGCCTCGGCCTCGGGGCGCGGCATCGGCAGGTTCTTCACGCTGACCTCGCCCAGGTCGTACACGCCGTCGACGGCGATCACGGCGGCCAGTCGGTGCTCGAAGGCGGCCGCCCTGGGCGCGAGCAGGCCGCCCATGCTGAGGCCGAGCAGGGCGATGCGCTCGGGGTCGACCTCGGGGCGCTCGGCGATCAGCCAGTCGACCACCGGGGTGACGACGCTCTCCCAGTTCGGGCGGAACGGCAGCCCGTCACGGAAGCGGGCGGCCGGCTGGCCCGGGCCGTCGAAGGTGAGCACGTGGTAGCCGCGCTCCTGGCCGGCCGCTCCCCCGAAGAAGTGCATCTCCTCGGCGGACCCGTCGAAGCCGTTGTGCATGACGATCGTGGGCGCGGGGGCGTCGCCGGGGGCCCGGTAGAAGTAGCCGTGGAGCACGGTGCCCTCGAAGGGGATCTCGACGGGTTCGATGCGGGGCTCGAAGAGGGCGGCCGCCGAGCGGAAGGTGTCCACCGCGCGCTCGTAGGAGGCCGCGATGCGGGGGTCCTTCGGGTTGCCGTGCAGGAAGAACTCGGCGGAGCGGAAGTAGTTGCTCGCCCGCAGGTAGGCGTCCCGGGCGCTGATCCGGTGGCCGCCGGCCAGGGCGGTGGCGGCCTCGGCGGCGGTGCGCTCGGCGGTGGCGGACCACTCCTCGTACCAGCCGTCGTAGTCACCGGCGGTGATCCTCTGGGCCGTGGCGATCACCTCGCCGAAGTCGGAGCCTCCGTAGGCCGCGTGACCGATCGCCCGGAGGGTCTCGTACCAGAACTGCGGGTCGTTCTCGAAGAGCAGGGGCTTCATGGCGTTCTCCTAATGCAAGATTGGTTGCGTTTATTACGGTAGTGAGCCGAAGCCATAGACGCAAGTTCTCTTGCGTTAGTCTTTGGCTGTGAACGAAGACCAGGTACGGCGCAGGACCGGCGGCCGAAGCGCCCGCGTACGGGAGGCGGTGCTCGGCGCGACGGCCGAGCTGATCGCCGAGCACGGCCACGCACGGATCTCCATCGCCCAGATCGCCGAACGCTCCGGCGTCCACCAGACCTCGATCTACCGGCGCTGGCGGTCGACCGACGCGATCGTGCTGGAGCTCGCGGTGGAGCGCCTCTCCGCCACGTCCGTGATCCCCGACACCGGGACACTGCGCGGGGACCTCGTCGCCTACGCCCACGGGGCGGCGGCGTCGATCGAGGGGCCGGACGGCCTGGCACTGCTACAGGCGCTCGTCGCCCTGCCCGCCGGGAACGCCGACCCCGGCCTCGACCCCAGGACCGTGCTCGCACCGCGCGGCAGGGACCTGCAGGACATGCTCGACCGGGCCGTGGCACGCGGGGAGCCGCAGCTGCACATGATGGACGTCCTGGACGGGATCGTCGCACCGCTCTACCTGCGGGTCCTCCTCCGGATCGGGGGGATCGACGAGGCGTACCTCGACTCCCTGGTCGTCAGGACGCTGGCGGCGGCGACGGACTGACGCGACCGGCGGCCGGAGCCGGGGCGCCGCGCCGGCCCTGCCGGGGCGGCGAAGAAGGCCCCCGACGCGGCGGCGGGCCGGGCCGCGGGCCGGGCCGCCACCGCCGGGGCGACTGCGGGCCGTTCGGCCCTTCCAGCTGTGTGCAAGGTTCATGACGCACAGACTGGCGCCGGACGGTGTCCACTTCCCAGGTCCGTGCGGGGCGGGGACTGTCCACCCCTGTCCGCGGCTGTCCACCCGGTCCGCGACGGTCCACGACGGTCCACCCGGTCCACCCGGTCCGACGATGCGCGGACCAGGCCGTTCCCGTACCGCTCGGTCGCGGTCATGACCCAGGCGACGAAGGCCGTGCCCGGCAGGTCCGCCGACGGTGTCGTCGCCGTGCCCGAGCACCTCGGGGATCCGCTGGCGTACGCGGGCCCGGCCGTCGTCGTGCTTCTCAGCGCGCTCGAACTCCGCGCACTCCGTCGCCGGGGCGGGCGCGGAGTGCGCGGAGCGACAGCCGGCTGACCGGTGTCGGGGCCGCCCCGGGCGCGGGACGGCCCCGGTCGGCCTCGCCGGGTGGGGTCAGCGGGCCCGCAGCGGACCGGCGAAGGACTTGCGCAGGGAGGACGGGGCGACGACGGGGAGCAGCGAGGCCAGCAGCTTGCCCTTCAGGGTGTCCGGGGTCCTGGTCAGTCGGACGTCCACCCGGGTGCCGTCGCCCTCCGGGGTCAGCCGGAAGACCCAGCCGCCGCCGGGCCCGAAGAGCTTGGAGTCGAGGGTGGTGATGGTGACCTCGTCGCCCCCGGGCTTCCAGTCGTAGCGGGCGCGCTCCCAGGCGGCGGCGGTGCCCTCGGTCACCTCGGCCCAGCCCTCCCCCACGCCGTGCACCGCGAAGTGCGCCGCGTCGATGGTGGGCCACGCCTGGGCGCGGGCCGGGCCGAAGTCGGTGAGGACGGCCAGCACGGCGTCCGGGTCGAGCGAGGAGATCAGCTGGAAGTTGACGACGGTCACGAGGTCCTCCGGAGGTGGTGCGGGGCGGGCTGGGCCCGGTCGCACCCACCCTGGTGCGCGGACGCGGGTACGGCATCCGTCAGTTGACCGAGGACGGGGCCCGCGTCATGGCACTACGTCGACCGCCGGGTACGAAGTACCCGCGCCGGGTGGGGGTTTCGCCGGCCACGGGAGGCGGGGCGGGGCGGTGACGGGCAGTCGGCGACTCGCTCGTCCGCCCCGGCCGGGCCGTCGGCGGGGGCCGGGACCGACCGTCATTCGACGGATCCGCGGCGCCGCCCGTGCCGCGAGGGTGGAACCACCGAGGCACCCACCGTCCGCTCGGACGGGTTCGGGGCGCCGCATCGGCCCACTGACCCGCGTACCGGTACCCGTACCCGTACCCGTACCGAACGGAAGGACTGTCCCATGGCAGCAGGAAAGAGCACCCGGAAGCGCCGGCTGGCAACGGCGGCGGTCTGGGCCGCGGCCGCGAGCGTCGCACTGGGCACGGCCGTGGCCGGGGGCACCGCGAACGCGAGCGCGCCGGTCGCGGTCGGCGTCAGGCCGACGATCGTCCTGGAACACGGCGCGTTCGCCGACGCGTCCAGCTGGAACGGCGTGATCAAGCGGCTCCAGGCGGACGGGTACCCGGTGGTGGCCCCCGCCGTCCCGCTCCGCGGCCCCGCCTCCGACGCGGTCGCGCTGCGCGGCCTGCTCCAGCACATACCGGGGCCGAAGATCCTGGTGGGCCACTCCTACGGCGGCTCGGTCATCAGCGCGGCCGGCGCGAACGACCCGCAGGTCAGGGCCCTGGTGTACGTGGCGGCGTTCCTGCCCGCGCCCGGGGAGACGGCGCTGGAGCTGTCCGGCAGGTTCCCCGGGTCCACCCTCGGGGACGCGCTGGACCCGGTCACCTACCCGCTGGCCGACGGCACGGCCACCACGGACCTGTTCATCCGGGCGGACGCGTTCCGCCACCAGTTCGCCGCCGACGTCCCCGCCGCCCAGGCGGCGCTCATGGCCGCCACCCAGCGCCCGATCGCCCAGAGCGCGCTCCAGGAGCCGGCCACCGTCGCCGCCTGGACGGAGAAGCCGAGCTGGGACGTCGTCACGACCCAGGACCTGAACATCCCCGAGGCCGCCCAGCTCTTCATGGCCCGCCGCGCCCACGCCCGCGTCACCCTCGTCCCGGCCTCGCACTCGGTCGCCGTGTCGCATCCGGGGACCGTGGCGCAGGTGATCGAGGAAGCCGCCCGGACCACCCGCTGAGGCGGACCGGAGCGGCGGCTCTCGGGGCCCGGCGGCCGGCCCGCCCCGGCAGCAGCACCGCACATCTGACGCTCCATCAGCAGGAGTCAGCATCCGAACCGGTGACCGCGGACGCGGATCGCCGGACCGACACGTACGAGGAGAAGGACATGGCAGTCAGTTACACCGGTGTGGTCACGGTGACCGGCGAGGGGCGCAACGGCGGGCAGGTAACCGCCAGCGACGGCCTGCTCAGCACCGCACTGGCCATCCCGAAGGCGCTGGGCGGCGCGGGCGGCGCCACCAACCCGGAGCAGCTGTTCGCGGCCGGCTGGGGGGCGTGCTTCCTGGGCGCGGTGCGGCGTGCCGCCGCCGAGCGCAAGGTCCGGCTGACCAGCACCGCCGTCACGGTCGAGGCCACGCTGACCCACGGCGACGACGGGGAGTTCGGCCTCAGCGCGGTGCTCGACCTCGAACTCGGCGGCGTGGACCAGGCGATGGCCGAGGAGCTGGGAGCCGCCGCGCACCGGCTGTGCCCCTACTCCAAGGCGACCCGGGGCAACATCCCGGTCACCGTCCGCGCGAGCGCGGTGGCCGGCTGACGCGGCCCGCGTCACCCGCGGCGGCGGTGAACACGTTCTGACGCGCACAGCGCACAGAGCGAATCACGCGCACACACCGAGGGCCCCGCCACGGCGGGGCCCTCGGTCGTGTCGTGTTCCCGACCGGACCGGCCGGGAGTACGGGGGCCGGCACAGGCGCGCGGCCCCCGGTCGGGCTCCCGGTCGGGCTCCCGGCCGGTCAGCGGCCCGGGGCGGTGGGGCGGACGCCCCGCTCGTCGAGCCAGTCGAGGACGTAGTCGGCGACGGACCGCCAGCCGCTGTCGATGACCAGGGAGTGGCCCCGGTCGGCGAACTGCTTGAGGTCCGTGGTCGCGGTGGAGTCGCCGTACGCCTTGTAGACGGCGCGGGTCACGCAGTCGGGCACCAGCAGGTCCTCCTGCCCCGACACCAGCAGCAGCGGCCCGCGGGCCGCGTTCCGGGTGTCCGCCGAGGTGCTCGGGTGCCGGGGGCCGCCGCCGCAGCCGAGGTCCGCCAGCAGGCGGCGCGGGGCGGGCACGACGTAGCGGTCGTACAGCCGCTCGCTCTCCGCGCCGCCGACCGTGGTGCCGAGGAGGTCGCGGAAGCGCTCGGGGGTGAGCGGGACGGCGAGGCGCGCGGACGCGCAGGCGCAGTCCGGGCAGCGCAGCGCGACGTCGTTGACGGGCGCCGGGGCGAGGGCCACCGCGGCCCGGCCCAGACCGACGCCGACCAGGTGCTGGGCGACCAACCCGCCGACCGAGTGCCCGATGATCACCGGCGGGACCTCGAAGGAGCGCACGATCCCGGCGTAGTGGCCGGTGAGGCCGTCCAAGCCGAGGTCGGGCACCCGGTCCGGGTGTTCGCGGGCCTCCCGCGCGGTGGCGGCCTCGCCGGGCCACCCCGGGGCGTGGGCGAGGTAGCCGTGGCCGGTGAAGCGCTCGACCCAGCACTCCCAGGACAGCGCGTGCAGCCACGCGCCATGGATGAACACGACGGGAGTACGGATCACAACGGGCCCTCCGAGCGGGATGTCGGCCTGCACCGGCGTGCGGCGACCGTTCCAGCATCGGTCCGGGCGTCGCCCAGGGGATCAGTCGAATGACTGAGGCCACGGGGTACCGACAGGAACGGACGACACCCACCAACGGGCGACACCACCGGGCGCGCACGGCGCGGCACCGGGGCGGCGCAGCGGCCGCCCCCACCGAAACGTCCCGGCCCGCACCCCGGGGAGAGGGGTACGGACCGGGACGGCCTGGGGACGGGTCAGCGCCGGGTGGCGGGCCCGCAGCGGAAGTCGGCGGCGTCGGCGGTGTCGCCGTGGCCCTGGTAGCGCGGGACCAGCGGGTAGGCGCACAGGTCGCGGGTGACGGTCCGGCCGTCGGCCGTCGGCAGGGTGGCGGGCAGCGTCCGCGGGGCCTCGCCGTGCTCGACCCAGGCGGTCAGTGCGGCGAGGTCGGCGCCCTGGCCGAGGAGTCCGCAGTGCGACGCCCCCGGGGCGAGGAAGACGCGGTAGAAGTCGTCGACCTTCTTCGCGCCGCCCATCCGCTGCTCGACCCGCTCGCGGTACTGCACCGTGCCGGCGGCAGGGATGAACTGGTCGGCGGATCCGTGCCAGGTTAGGAGCTTGCCGCCGGCCTTCCGGAAGCCGGACAGATCCGGGTCGTCGGTGCCGATGATCCGGTCGTACTCGGCCTCGGACTGCCGGAACAGCTGGGCGAACCGGCCGGTGGTGAGGGTCGTGAGGTCGAAGGCCGGCTGCTTCTTCAGCCAGGTCGACACCCAGGCGGCCGGTACCGGGAACGGCGTGCCGACCCGCTCGCCGGTGGTCTCGTCGACCTTGCTGCCGGCGAGGCCGGCCAGGTCGGCGCCGATCGGCACGCCCGACCACAGCTTCGTGCCCGAGGCGGTGCGCGGGCCGTCCCAGATCCGGCGCACCACCTCCGCGTCGGCGGCGGTGATCGTCAGCCGCCCGCCGTCGCACTCGACGGTGGTGCCGATCAGCCGGCGCGGGTCGTAGCCGCACGCGTCGGGGTCGGTCAGCAGCCCGTCCGCGGCGCCGTCGAGCCGGTCGCAGGCCTGGACGGCGGCGTCGGTGAAGGCCTTGAACTCGCACGCGGTCGGGAAGGTCCCGGCCTCGTTCATCACCACCTGCGGCCACAGCGTGGCCACCTCGAACTCGTCCCAGTTGACGGCGGGCGCGTTGGCGAGGATGCCGTCGTAGTCGGCCGGGTACTTCTGGGCCTCCGCGTAGCCCTGGCGCCCGCCGGTCGAGCAGCCGTTGAAGTAGGAGTAGGACGCGGCCCGGTCGTAGTGGGCGGCGACGACCTCCTTGGCGACCACCGCGGCCTCGTGCTCGGAGCGGGAGGCGAAGTTCTCCAGCAGCGCCCGGTCGGCCCGGCCGTCGGCCTTCAGTGCCCACGTGGTGTCGAGGTAGGTGCCGACGCCCGCGTCGGTGGTGGCGGCGGCGTAGCCGCCCTTGACCGCGCCGGCCAGGCCCGCTCCGTAGTCGCCGGCGGCGTACGCGCTGCCGCCCACCGTCTGCAGCCGGCCGTTCCAGTTCTGCTGCGGCAGCCAGACCCGCACCGTGGCGTGGTCGCCCTGGCCGGGGTGGGTGAGGGTGATCGTCACGTCGCAGAACGCCGGGACGTCCGGGACCTGGGCCGCCGGCTGCGGGAACACCGCGGGTACGTCGAAGGTGCCGGCGGCGTGGGCGACCGCGGCGACCCGCTCCACCGCGGTGCCCGCCGGGGCGTGCACCGCGGGGCTGGTACAGCCGTGCGGGGCGGCCGAGCCGGGCGCGGCGGCCGAGGCGCCGGGTGCGTACACCGCGGCGGCGAGGGGCACGGCGGCGGCGAGGGCGGCCAGGAAGCGTCGGTTCATGGAGGTCCTTTCCCAGGGGTGGTGTGGTGTGGTGCCCGACGGGAACGGCGTTGTTCGGTCGGGCGGGGCGGCGGCCGCCGGTCGGGGGCGGACCACGACTCCCGGCGGATTCGTGGGGACCGGGGTCGGGCCCGCGACCGGGGCTCGCCGGTCAACTGTGTGCCGCGGGCGGCCACCACCACATCAGTCATCCGACTGCCGGTCGGGCAGCGCCGTCGGCGCAGTCGTACCGGCCGGACGCGGCTGCGGCGCCCCCTCACGCACCGTCAAACCGCTCCTGCACAGCGCCGGACCGACTGCGGGGAGGGCCGGCCACCCGGGCCGCCCCCTCCCGGGGTCGGCCTCCGGGGTCGTCTTCCGGGGTCGGCTTCCGGGGTCGTGGGAACTCCCGCCCCGGCGCGGGAATCCGCCGGACCGCTGCCACGTTCCCCGGGTACGACACATCCGCCACCTGCCAGCCGGAGGTCCCTGTGAAGTCCCGCGAACACGGCGCCGACGACGCGGCCGAGGCCGGCCGGGCCCGCTTCCGCACGCTGCCCGAACGGATCCGCCCGGAGCAGACGTCCACCTCACTGCCGGCCTCACCGGCCGGCCCCGCACGGGGCTCGTACAGCCAGGACGACTGGCTGGCCCGGAACGTGTGGTGCGGCACCCTGCTCTGAGCCGGGGGCGGTCCGGGCCCTGCGCCCGTCTGACGATCCGGGTCGCACGCGCAGCAGGAATCCCCTACCGCTCGGGCTGCTCCCCCGGCTGGTCCGGGAGGGCGGCCAGGGCGTCCCGCAGGGCCGCGCGGGAGGTCACGCCCAGCTTGGGGAACACCCGGTAAAGGTGGGAGCTGACGGTGCGCGGCGACAGGTGCGTCCGCTCGCCGATCTCCTTGTTGGTCAGGCCACCGGCGGCGAGGTCGGCGATTCGCCGCTCCTGCCAGGTCAGCGCCGCCGGGTGCGCCGCGGCGGAGTGCGCCGGGGCGCCGCAGAGCCGCAGCTCGGCCCGGGCCCGCTCGGCCCAGCCCCGGGCGCCGAGCCGCTCGAAGGTCTCGACGGCCCCGCCGAGCACCGGGCGGGCGGCCCGCGGCCCCAGGTGCTGGCGCAGCCGGATGCCGTGCGCCAGCCGGATGCGTGCCAGTTCGAACGGGAAGTCACCGGCGGCCGGGTGCTCCTCGGCCCGGCGGTACATCTCGGCCGCCTCGGCGCCGTCCTCGGCCGTCATGGCGAGGGCTCCGAAGGTGATCACGGCCAGCCGGGGCGAGACCTCGGGCAGGCCCGCGTCCCGGGCCGCCAGGGCGTGCCGGCGGGCCTGCTCGGCACGGCCCGTGTGCCGGGCGGCCTCCACCAGGTCGAGCACGGTGCGCGAGGCCTGGTGCGCGCAGGGTTCGAGGACGCCGGGGGCGGTGATGCCGATCGCGCACAGGTAGGCGGCCTCGTAGTCCCCTTCGCTGAGGGCGGCCGTCGTCCCCACCGTGTCCGCGATCTGGGTGAGGAAGCCGATCCGCCGCGGCCGGGCCCACCGGTCGACCACGGCCTGCAGGTCCCGTGCGCGGTCGAGGTCGCCGCGCAGCGCCGCGAGCACGGCCAGGTAGGCCCGGCTCTGCTGGGCGAAGAGGACATGGCCGTGGGCCAGGGTCAGTTCCAGGACCTGCTGTCCGGTCCGCTCGGCCGCCTCCCAGTCACCCGAGGCGGTCTGGTCCAGCATGATCAGGTGCAGCATGGTCATGCCGGTGCCCACCGCGCCGGCCCGCAGTTCGCGCTGCACGCTCCGCCGCAGGTACGTTCGGTAGTGGCTCAGGGCGTCGACGTGGTAGGCGGCCACGCCCAGCCGGGTGATGTCCCACGGGTCCAGGTCCGGGTAGGCGGCGAACGCCGCGGCGACGCGTTCGCCGACCCCGGCGCCGCGGCGCACCACGTCGCACCAGGCGTCCTGGTAGACGCGCGAGTTCGGGGGGACCAGGCTGCCCAGGGAGTCCAGCAGGCGGTGGGTCCGCTGCCAGGACGCGCTGTCGCCGGCGTACTGGCTGACGGCCAGCAGGAGGTTCACCAGCCGGGTGAGTTCCTCGCTCGGCGCGGGGGCATCACCGACGGTCCGCCCGGCCGCACCCCCGATGGTCCGCGCCGGGACGCCGCCGACCGGCTGCCCGGCCGCGCCGTCGACGATCCGCTCGACGGCCGCCGCCACCTGGCGGTGGGCGGACCGCACGTCCCCGTCCTCGTAGAGGACGGCGTAGGCGAAGGCCAGGGCGGAGGCCGTCGTCCCGGCCCGCCCGGGCGCGCCGTCCGCGCCGACCAGGCGCTGGGCCTGGTCGAGCAGTCCGGCGTGCCCCGCGACGAACGCCGCGTCCCCGAGCCGGCGGGAGCGGTCCTCCGGGGTCCGGCTCAGCTCCGCGGCCCGGGTCAGCCAGGTCACCGCGGCGGCCGCGCCGCCCCGGCGGGTCGCCGACGCGGCCGCCTGCTCCAGGGCGGCGGCCACCTCGTCGTCCGGATCGACCGCGGCGGCGGCCAGGTGGGTGGCCCGGCGCTCGATGTCGTCCCGGTGCACCTCGGCCAGCGCCGCGTGGGCGGCGCGCCGCTCGTTCGGGGTGGCCGCCCGGACCACGGTCGAGCGCACCAGCGGGTGCCGGAACACGAACTCGCCGCTGAAGTGGTCCTGGTCCAGCAGGCCGACGGCCGCCGCCTCGTCGACGTCCCGCATGCGGTAGCGCGCACCCGCGGTCGGACCGGCCGGGGCCCCCGCGTTGACGCCGTCCAGGGCGCCGCGCAGCAGCTCCGCGCGGGCGGCCGGCCCCAGCGCCGCGATGCGCGCGCCGAAGACCTGGCGGAACCGGTCGGGAAGCGGGACGACTTCATGGCCGTCCGGCTCCCCGGGCGCGGGCCGTGCGGCGCTCCCGCCCAGGTACGACGGGAGCTCCAGGAGGGCGAGGGGGTTGCCCTGGGCCTGGTCGAGCACCCGGCGGCGGACCCGCGGGTCCACGTGCGGGTGGCGCTCGTCGAGCAGTCGCTCGGCGGCGGGGCCGTCCAGCGGCGGCACCGGCAGCGCGGGCAGCGCGGCCGCGTCGAACCCGGCGGAGCTCTCGGGCCGCAGGGCGACCAGCAGCTTCACGGTGTTGCCGGCGAGGCGGCGGCCGACGAACCCGCAGACCTCGACGCTGGCCGCGTCGAGCCACTGGCCGTCGTCCAGCACCAGCAGGAGGCGTTCCTGCGCGGCCGCGACCGCGACCAGGTCGAGCACCGCGATCCCCAGGGCCATGACGGACGGGGCCCGTTCCTGGCTGCGTCCGAAGACCACGTCGAAGGCGACCCGGTGGACGTCGTCCAGGCGTTCGGCGTACGGGAGCAAGGGGTGGAGCAGCTGGTGCAGACCGGCGAAGGGCAGGTGCGACTCCGCCTCGACGCCGACCGCCCGGACCACCCGGTAGCCGACGCCGCCCGCGTACTGCGCGACGTGCTCCAGCAGGGCGCTCTTGCCGACACCGGTCTCGCCCTTGAGCACCAGGGCCTGGCCCTGCGGCGCGGCCAGGAACGAGGCGAGGACGGCCCGCTCGGCCTCCCGGCCGACCATGGGCGTGGCGAGGGACTCCACCGTGTGCTGCTCCTTCCGCCCGGCGGGCCGGCTGTGGCCCTGCGCCCACTCTCTCCTCCTCCGGTGCCCGGGGGCCAGGCAGTTGACCGGCGGTTGGCAGGCGGTTTCGCCTGCCGCCTCCCGGTGGACGGGTGCGACAACCGACCCGCCCGGATGAGATGATCTCCGTCGAGGGAGCAGGTCGGGGGGTGTGGGGCGATGGAGCAGGCGACCTTCGGCGCGCTGCTGCGGGCGGCACGCGGGCGTGCCCGGTTGACGCTCGACGGGCTCGCCGGCGCGTCCGGCGTCAGCGTGCGGGCGATCGGCGACATGGAGCGCGGCCGCAGCGTCCCCCGGCACGGCACGCTGGACGAGCTGATGGACGCCCTGGCCCTGGACGAGGACGAACGGCGCACGCTGACGGCCGCCGCCCGGCGCACCGCCGACCCGGCTCCGGCGACGACGACCGCCGCCACGGCTCCCCCGGTCCCCCGCCAACTGCCGCCCGCCCTCCGGACCTTCCGCGGGCGGGACGACGTCCTGGCCCGCGTCCGGCACCTCGGCGGCGGCCCCGGCGACCGGGCCGAGCACCCGCCGGTCGTCGCCGTGGGCGGCATGGCCGGAGTGGGCAAGACCAGCCTGGCCGTCCACTGGGCCCACCGGGTCGCGGACCGGTTCCCCGACGGCCAGCTCTACGTGAACCTGCGCGGCTTCGACCCCTCGGGCACCGGGCTGGACCCCGCCGAGGCGCTCGGCGGCTTCCTCCGCGCGCTCGGGGTGCCGGGAGCGTCGATCCCCGACGGCGCCGAGGAGCGCGCCGCCGTGTTCCGGGAGCTGCTGGCCGACCGCCGCATGATCGTGCTCCTCGACAACGCGCGCGACTCGCAGCAGGTACGGCCGCTGCTGCCGAGGTCTCGGCACTGCCTCACGGTCATCACCTCCCGCAACCACCTGACCGGACTCGCCACCACCGACGAGGTCCGGCTGGTCGACCTCGGCCTGTGGACGGCCGAGGAGAGCCTGGACGCGCTGGCCGCACGGATCGGCCCCGAGCGCGTGGCCGCCGAGCCCGCCGGGGCGGCCGAGCTGGTGGAGCTGTGCGGGCGCCTCCCGCTGGCCGTCGCGATCGTCGCCGCCCAGCTGGCCGCGGAGCCCGCCCTGGCGCTGCGGGTCGCCGCCGGTGAACTGACCGGGGCCCGCTCCCGGTTGGACGCCCTCACCACCGACGACCCGCACTCCGACGTCCGGGCCGTCTTCTCCTGGTCCTACCGGGCGCTCGACCCGGCGGCCGCCCGGCTCTTCCGCCACCTGGCCGTGCTGCCGGGCCCGGTGTTCTCCGCCGAGGCGGCGGCCTCCGCCGCGGGCGAGCCGATGGCGACGGCCCGCCGCCTGCTGCGCTCCCTGGTCGCCGCCAGTCTGCTCAGCCGTGACGCGGACGGCTGCTTCGTCTTGCACGACCTGGTCCGGGAGCACGCCGGAGACCTGCTCGACCAGGAGCGCGACGACCGCTACGCCGCCGAGATCCGGCTGCTCGACTACCTCCGCCACAACGCCCGGGCCGCCGTCCGGGCGTCGGAGACCCGCCCCATCCACGAGCTGGACCACGCACCGGCGCCCGGGACGGTGCTGCTGCCCTTCGACGGCCGCGAACAGGGCCGGGCCTGGTTCCAGCGGGAGGAGCGCACCATCCTGGCCGCCCTGCGGACGGGCGACGACCCCCGGCTGCTCCACTACCGGATGGGCCTCGCCCACGACTGCATCCCGCACTTCTCCGCCCGGGGGCAGTGGGCCGACGAGATCGCCATGCAGCGGCTGGCGCTGGAGGCGGCCCTCCTGCTCGACGATCCGGAGGGCATCTGCCGCACCGCGGCCTCCCTGGCCCGCGCCCTCGCCGAGACCGGCCGCAGCGAGGAGGCGGACCGGGCGGTCGGCCACGTCGAACGCCGGCTGCACCTGCTGCCGCCGCTCGCCCAGGCCAACGCGCAGCGCAGTATCGGCTGGGTCCGCGGCCGGCAGCGGCGGCACGGCGAGGCCCTCGGGCACGCCCGCACCGCACTGGCGATCTACCGGACCCTGGCGGACGACAACCTCATCGCGCGTGAACTCAACGCCGTGGGCTGGTACCTGACCCTGCTGGGCCGGCACCGCGAGGCCATCGCCACCTGCCGCGAGGCGCTGCCGCTGCTCCAGGAGACCGGCAACCGCTTCAGCGAGGCCGCCACCTGGGACAGCATCGGCTACGCGCTCCACCACCTGGGCGAACTGGAGGAGGCCGTCCACCACTTCCGGACCTCGCTGGGGCTCTACGAGGAGCTGCTCGACGGGTACAACCAGGCCGAGGTGCTCGACCACCTGGCCGGGACCCAGCAGGCCCTCGGGGACGCCGATGCGGCCCGGGCCAGCTGGCTCCGGGCCGCGGACCTGCTGGGCGCGCTCGGCAACTCCCGCGCGGACGAGATGCGGGGCCGCGCCCTGACCGGCCGGGAGCCGGCCGGCTCATCCGCCCACGCGGGCGACTGACGGTCTGTCGGGCGCTCAGGCCCCGGGCCCCGTTACCCGCCCGGGAGCGCCCGGACCGAAGCCCCGTCGGCCGCCGGGGGCACCGGATGGGGCCGCAGGACCATCAGCGAGTCCTCCCAGGTCGCCACCACGGCGAACGGGAACCGGTCGAGTTCGAGGCAGAGCGCGACGTCGTCGGGGTGGGCTCCCTGCCGCACCCCCTCGGCGAGTTCGGCGGCGGCGCGTGACCCGCCGGCGCGGCGCAGGTACTCGGCGGCGTCCGTCCCGGCGCCGGTGGCCCGCCCGGCGATGTACCGGGCGCAGGCCCGGTCCTCCTCCGCGTGCCCGTCCTCGCCGGTGACCACGAAGGTCACGCTGTCGCACGCGCGCGCCCGCAGCAGCCGGGCCGTCGCCTCCGCCACCACGAAGCCCGCGCACAGCACCAGTGCCGCGTCCCTGACGGCGAGTGCGCCGACCGTCCCCGCGGTGGTCTTCTGCACCACGGTGCGCCCGCCAAGGTCGGCGGAGCGCAGCAGGCCGGGCGAGTTGACGAGGTCGAAACCGGGCGCGGGCGGACCGTCCTTGAGCGCCAACCACTCCGGGTGGTGGGCCTTGAGTGCCAGGGCGTCGTCCAGCGACTCGGCGAGAACGATCTTCTCGGCCCCTCGGGCGAAGGCCCAGGGTGCCACGGTGAAGGCGCGCATGACGTCGACCACGACGGCCACGGACGGGGCTTCGGCCAACTCGGCGATGCCGAGGAAACGAGTGTCCATCCGGTCATGATCACGCAGGGCGGCCGCGGCGCGCCCGGTCAGTGACGCGCCTCACAGCGACGGGGGCCCCGCCGGACAGCCGCCCCCGCCCAGCGCGGGTCACTCCACCAGGGCGGCGGCCACCCGGCGGACCAGGTCGCGGCGCCGGGTGCGGTCGGCGGGGCCCACGACCGCCAGCACCTCGGGGTTGGGCCGCCCTCCGGGACGCCCTCGCCCGAACCGGCGCCTTGGAGTCCGATTCCTCGCACGTCTGATCACAGGTGCGGTTTTTCCCGCATCTCCCTGCAGATTTCTGCACCATCGCGCCGCTATTTCTGGACAAATCGCCCATCGAACTCCCGCACCTGCATCAACTCGTCCATGACAGCGGCTTAGCGGCCGGAGCGACCCCCGCGCGAGCGGTCCCGACCAGGGCCCAGTTGCAGTTATCTGAGTCAAAAGAAGCAGTTGCGCTCATGTTCGTTCTCTTGACTGCACTTTTGGTGAGTGGTGTCATGCCTACGCTGCCCACTCGGCCAGTCGCCCGTCGCGTTCGCCGGCGGGTTCGGACCTTCTCCCGTGAAGGACGTCGCATGCCTCGCAACACAACCCGCTGGTGGCAACGATGGGGTGGGGGGCGGCCGTTAGCGGCCGGGCTCGTCGCCGTACTGGTCGGGGCGGTGCTCTCCGTCACCGGTCCGGCCTCGGCCGCCGCGGCCTCGACCGCCGGGAACGCCACCGGGCTCACGCAGTCCGGGAGCACGTACACGGTGAGCACGTCCAGCGGGGCGAAGGCCCGGGTGGCGATCGCCCGGGCGGACATCTTCCGGATCTGGCTCTCCCCTACCGGTGCCTTCACCGACGACCCGGCCGGCTCCGCGCTGGCCGTGAAGACCGACTTCGGCCCGGTGGTGACGAGTCACTCCGACGCCGGCGCCTACTACCGGATCAACACCGACGCGATGACCATCAGGGTCTACAAGTCGCCGCTGCGGTTCGCCCTCTACCGGGCGGACAACACCACGCCGATCTGGCAGGAGGCCCAGCCCACCAGCTGGACGGCCTCCCAGACCACCCAGTACCTCACCCAGGGCGCCGACGAGCAGTTCTACGGGACCGGCCTGCGGCTGGGTGAGTGGGCGCTGCGCGGCAAGACGGTGCCGATCTCGGTGAGCAACACCTGGCGGGAGAACGACAACGCCAGCCCGGCGCCGTTCTACATGTCGACCAACGGCTACGGCGTCATGCGCAACACCTGGGCCCCCGGCAGCTACAGCTTCGGCGCACCGGGCTCGTTCACGCACAACGAGAAGCGGTTCGACGCCTGGTACGTCGTCGGGGACTCGCTCAAGGGCGTGCTGAACTCCTACACCGACGTCTCCGGGAAGCCCTTCCTGGCCCCGATGTGGGGCTTCGAACTGGGCAACGCCGACTGCTTCAACGCCTCGAACCCCACCTACCAGGGCGACCACGACCGCGTCCGGCACCAGACGACGCCCGACGTGGTCGGCTACGCGACGGACGCCCGCAACGCCGACATGCCGTCGGGCTGGTTCCTGCCCAACGACGGCTACGGCTGCGGCTACACCGATCTGCCCGGCGCCGTCAGCGGGTTGAAGGCCAAGGGGTTCCAGACCGGCCTGTGGACGTCGACCGGTCTGTCCAACATCGGTGACGAGGTCAGGACCGCCGGCAGCCGGGGCGTCAAGACCGACGTCGCGTGGATCGGCGGCGGCTACAAGTACGCGTTCGACGGCGTCCAGCAGGCCGTCAAGGGCATCGAGGACAACTCCGACGCCCGGCGCTACGTGTGGACGGTGGACGGCTGGGCCGGGACCCAGCGCAACGCGGTCGTCTGGACCGGCGACACCTCCGGCACCTGGGACGCGATGCGCTGGCACGTGCCGGCCATCGCCGGAGCCGGGCTCTCGGGCCTCAACTACGCGTCCGGCGACGTCGACGGCATCTTCGGCGGCAGCCCGCAGACCTACGTCCGGGACCTCCAGTGGAAGGCGTTCACCCCGGCGTTCATGACCATGTCCGGCTGGGGCCCGACCGCTCCCTCGGCCGGGTACAACGACAAGGAGCCCTGGCGCTTCTCGGAGCCGTACCTGTCCATCAACCGCAAGTACCTCCAGCTCAAGATGCGCATGATGCCGTACCTGTACACGATGAGCCACACCGCCGCGCAGACCGGTGTGCCCTCCACCCGGGCGATGGTGCTGGAGTACCCCGACGATCCGGTCGCCCGGGGCAATCTGACCAGTGGTCAGTTCATGGCCGGTGACTCCCTGCTGGTGGCCCCGGTGGTCACCGACACCACCACCCGCGACGGCATCTACCTGCCGGCCGGCACCTGGACCGACTACTGGACCGGCAAGGCCTACAACGGTCCGGGCTGGCTCAACGGCTACGCGGCGCCGCTGGACACCCTGCCGCTGTTCGTCAAGGGCGGCGGCATCGTCCCGATGTGGCCCCAGATGAACTACACCGGGGAGAAGCCGGTCTCCACCCTGACGTACGACGTCTACCCGCGCGGCAACTCCTCCTTCAGCCTCTACGAGGACGACGGGATCACCCGCGCCTACCAGGGCGGCGCCTCCGCCACCCAGCCGGTGAACGTCACCGCGCCGACCGCCGGCACCGGCACCGTCACCATCGACGTCGGCGCCAGCACCGGGTCCTACACCGGCAAGCCGGCCTCCCGGGGCTACGAGTTCAGCGTGCACGCGGCCTCGGCCCCCAGCGCGGTCTCGGTCGGCGGCACCCGGCTGGCCGCGTACGGCTCGAAGAGCGCCTACGACAGCGCCGCCACCGGCTGGTACTTCGACGCGGCCGACCGCTCGGGCGTGCTGTGGATCAAGGCCGGCGACAGGTCCGGCGCGTTCACCGTGACCGCGTCCGGTGTGACGGTCGCGGCCGGGAGCGCGATCCCGACCTCCGCCACGCCGATCCCGCAGGCCGGCTGGAAGCTCGTCTCCGCCGACAGCCAGGAGACCGCGGCCGAGAACGGCGCGGCCGCCAACGCCTTCGACGGCGACCCCGCGACCCTCTGGCACACCGCCTGGTCCGCCGGGAACGCCCCGCTGCCGCACGAGGTCCGGATCGACCTCGGCGCCCGCTACAACGTCGACGGCATGACCTACCTGCCGCGCCAGGACGGCGGCAGCAACGGCCGGATCGGGTCGTACGAGGTGTACGTCTCCGACAGTGCCGACACCTGGGGGACGCCCGTCGCCACCGGGACCTTCGCCGACTCCGCCGGGGCGAAGACCGTCACCTTCAGCCCGACGACCGGCCGCTACCTGCGGCTGCGGGCCCTCACCGAGGCGGGCGGCCGCGGCCCCTGGACCAGTGCGGCGGAGATCACCGCCACCGGCCGGCCCACCCCGCTGCCGAGCAACGCGGAGCTGGTCAACGCCGCCTCCTCCAGTTGCGTCGACCTACCGGGCAGCGCGAGCACCCCGGGCACCCAGCCCGCCCTCTACGGCTGCCACGGCGGACCCAACCAGCGGTGGACCTTCCAGCCGAACGGCACCCTCACCGGCCTCGGTGGCAGCTGCCTGGACGGTGGCGCGGCCGTCGCCGCCGTCCAGGCCTGCAACGGGTCGAGCGGCCAGCAGTGGCAGCTCGGCGGCGCCGGCACCGTGACCAACGGCGGCCGCTGCCTCGCCCCCGTCGGCGCGGCCACCGCCTCGGGCACCAAGCTCGAACTCGCCACCTGCAACGGCACCGGCGCCCAGCGCTGGACGCCCACCCCGTAGTCCGCCGACGGCCGTTCCCGCTGCCCGGCCCCCACCGGGCAGCGCGGACGGCCGTTCTCCTTCCGGGAGGACGCGGGGGCCACCGGTGCCCGCAGGGAGGCCGGCAGGCGTGGCCCCGCGATGGTCATCGCCGCCGGCACCATGACGTACTCGGACATCTCGTTCTCCGGCCGTGAATCCCCGCCCCGATGTCGACCCGTGCGTTCTGCTCGACGCGGCGCGGTCGGCACACCCCCGTCCCTTACCGCCTAGCGGCGGGGTCGCGCGGGGGCCCGGGGGCCGCCGCACGGCCCCGACCAGGACCAGGGGCCCGGTCCGGGATCGGCCCCCGGTACCGGTTCGGGGCTGGGAGCCGCTGCGACAATGGGACCACCGACGCCCCCGGAACCGCAGGTCACCACAGGTCACCGCAGGGGACGGCGCCCGGACGACGGCTGCGGCGGACCCGCGAGGGCCGGTCCGCCCGGCCACGGAAAGGACCACCACCAGCATGTCGACGCACCACCGGCCCCCGCCGCCCTCACCGGGAACCGACGGCCTGCCCTGGACGGCCAGTGACGCGCTGGTGGCCGTCGCGGCGGCGGTCCTGGACCTCCTCGGTTACTCGATGGGCGGGCCGGACGGAAGCCCGCCGATCGCCCTGACCGCCGTGGTCCTGCTCGTCCTGGGAGCGGTACCGCTGCTCACCAGGCGCCGCTACCCGCTGGCGTCGCTGTCCGGCGTGCTGGTCCTCGGCCTGGCGCTGAACCTGAGTGTCGCGGTGCCGCAGCACTTCAACTGCGCGCTCTGCGTCGCGCTGTTCGCCGTGGCCCGGTCCCGGGGCATCGCGGTGGCGGCGCCGGCCGGCGTCGTCGCGGCCGCGGTGCCGCTCCTCGGGCGGGGGTACCCGTGGCCCCCGCCGGTCTCGGGAGCGGCGGTCAACCTGCTCGCCGCGGCCCTGGTCGTCGCCGCGGCCGAGGTGCTGAGGCGCTGGCAGCACGAGGTGGAGGTCAGGCGCCGGCTGCTGGCCGACCGCGCGGTGGCGCAGGAGCGGCGCCGCATCGCCCGGGAGCTGCACGACATCGTCGCGCACCACATCACCACCATGCAGCTGATGGCCGGCGGTGCCCGCGCCCACCTCGACCGCGACACCGAGGTGGTGCGCGACGCCCTGGTCACCCTGGAGGGCTCCGGCCGGATGGCGCTGCGCGAGATGCGCCACCTGCTCGACGTGCTCCGGGCCGGCGACGAGCCGGACGACGGGGCCCCGACCGCGCCGCAGCCCGGGGTCGGGCACCTCGGCGGGCTCGTCGAGGAGTCCCGCAGGGCGGGTCTGCCCACCGGGTTCACCGTCCGGGGCGAGGAGTGCACGCTGCCGCCGAGCACCGGCCTGGCGGTGTTCCGGATCGTCCAGGAGGCCCTCACCAACACCCGCAAGCACGCCGGCCGGGCCCGGGCGAGCGTGGAACTGACGTACCACCAGGACCGGATCACCGTCGAGGTGACCGACGACGGCGCCGCCACCGCACCGGCGGACGCCCTGGAGGGTGCCGGAGCGGGGTCCGGAGCAGCGGCCGCCGGGCCCGGGCCGCAGGCGGGCCGCACCGGGTACGGGCTGATCGGCATGCGCGAACGCGTCGCGCTGCAGGGCGGCAGCATGGTGGCGGGCAGCGTCGACGGGGGTGGCTTCCGGGTGCTGGCCACCCTGCCGGTCGCGGCGGTCGGCGGCGGAGCGGAGGAGCTCGACTGACGGCCCCGCGGCCCCTGGTCCAAGGGGCCGCGGGGCCCCGGGGCCGTCCGCCGGGCGGGTCAGCGGCAGAGGGCCGCGTCCAGGGCCTCCGCCATGTGCTGCGCGCCGGTCGCGCCCGGGACGGCGGTGACGGTGATGGTGGCGGCCCGCCCGTCGTCGGTCACCCCGCCCCTGGTCCGGTAGCCGGGAGAGGTGCCGCCGTGGCCCCAGGCGAGGCCGCCGCAGGAGAGCGGCTTGCTCTGCAGCCCCAGTCCGTAACGGACCCCCGGGCCCAGCAGTTCGGCGGGCACGGTGGTCCGCATCTCGGCGAGCTGGGCCGGCGGCAGGAGACGGCCGCCGAGCAGCGCGGCGAAGAACGCGTTGAGGTCGGTGTTGGTGGAGACGATCGCCCCGGCCGCCCAGGCCATCGAGGCGTCCATCTCGGTGTAGTCGACCAGCGGCGCGTCCGGCGAGCCGCGGAAGTAGCCGTGCGGGTGGGCCTCGTGGACGGCGGTGTCGCCCGGGGCGGGGAAGTAGGTGTGCCGCAGGCCGACGCGGTCGATGACGCGCTTGGTGATCACCTCGCCGACGGGCCGTCCGGTGACCTTCTGGACGAGGAGCCCCGCGACCAGGTAGTTGGTGTTGCTGTACTCCCAGCTGCTGCCGGCGGGGAAGCGGGCCTTCTGGACGAGGGCGCCGTCGAGCAGCTCGCGGGGCTCGAAGTAGCGGTACTGCACGGTGGTGAAGTCCGCGAGGGCGGGCGCGTCCATGTAGTCGGGCAGGCCGCTGGTGTGCTGGAGCAGCTGGCGGACGGTGATGGCACGCCCGTCGATGCCGTCGCCGCGCAGCAGGCCCGGCAGGTAGGTGTCGACGGACGCGTCGAGGCCGACCTTCCCCTCCGCGACGAGCTGGAGGACGACTACGGCGGTGAAGGTCTTGGTGTTGCTGCCGGCCCGTATCTGGCCGTCCGCGGGGACCTTGGCCCCGGTGGCGAGGTCGCCGACCCCCGCGGTGTAGTCGCGGGTGCGGCCGTCGCGACCCTTCACGGCGGCCAGCGCGGCCGGCAGCCCGTCCTCCTTCACCAGGGCGGTCAGACTCGACTGGACACTGTCGGGCCGGCCGCCCGCGAACGCCGTCGTCGGCGCCAGCGCTCCGGCCACCACGGCACCCGCGGCCAGGGCGGTCACGACCGCCACCGCCCGGTGCCGGCCGCGGCGGGTCCGGCTCTGCGGGACGTACTCGCTCACGATGGAACTCCTCTGCTGGGAATGCTGGGGGGAACTGATGAGGGGACAAATGGGGTGACTGATGGGGGGACCGACGGGGCGCGGGTGCCGCTCACCGTGGCGCACGGCACCCGCCGGTCATGCCGGTCATACCGGTCATACCGGTACGGACGCTCCGGTCCGGCCGGGGAGGGTCAGCGGCACAGCGCCGCGTCCACCGCGGCTTCCACGTGCTGCCCGGTCTCGCCGCCCGGGATCATGGTCACCGCGAGGCTGACGGCCCGGCCGTCGTCGGTGGCTCCTCCGGCGGTGTCGTAGCCCGGGATGGTCCCGCCATGGCCCCACGCCACGCCGCCGCACGACAGCGGCCGGCTCACCAGGCCCAGTCCGTAGCGGGCGCCCGGAGCGACCGCGTCGGCGGCCACCGTGGTCCGCATCTGGGCGAGCTGCGCCGCGGGCAGCAGGCGGCCGCCGAGGAGCGCGGTGAAGAAGCGGGTGACGTCGCTCGGGGTGGAGACGGCGGCGCCCGCCGCCCAGCCCCAGGACGGGTCCAGTTCGGTGTAGTCGCGGAGCGAGCCGTCCGCACCGCGGTGGTAGCCCTTGGGGTGGGCCTCGCGGATGCCCATGTCCCCCGGAGCGGGGACGTAGGTGTGGCGCAGGCCGATCCGGTCGACGATGCGCCGCCCGATCTCCTCGCCGAGCGGCCGCCCGGTGACCTTCTGGATGATCAGGCCGGCCAGCAGGTAGTTGGTGTTGTTGTACTCCCAGCTCGTCCCCGGGGCGAAGTGGGCCTTCTGGCCCAGCGCCGCGTCGAGGAGTTCACGCGGCTCGTAGTACCGCGTCGGGTCGGTGAGGATGGCGTCCTTGTCCACGTACTCGGGCAGGCCGCTGGTGTGCTGGAGCAGCTGACGGACGGTGATGTGACGCCCGTCGATGCCGTCACCGCGCACCAGGCCCGGCAGGTAGCTCTCCACCGGGGAGTCCAGGCCGACCTTCCCCTCCGCGACGAGCTGGAGGACGACGACGGCGGTGAAGGTCTTGGTGTTGCTGCCGATCCGTATCTGGCCGTCCACGGGGACCTTGGCCCCGGTGGCGAGGTCGCCGACCCCTGCGGTGTAGTTGCGGGTGCGGCCGTCGCGGCCCTTCACGGCGGCCAGCGCGGCGGGTACACCGTCATCCTTCACCAGGGCGTTCAGGCTCGACTAAACGCTGTCGGGCCGGCCGGCCGCGAACGCCACGGTCGGCGCCAGCACCCCGGCCGCCACCACACCCGCGGCCACCGTGGTCGCCACCCAGCGCCGACCGTGGCGGCTCCGGCTCTGCGGGACGTACTCGTTCATGGAAGGACCTCTCTTGATCGATGGCGCCGGTGGTTCCCGGCCTTGATCAAGAAGACCATTCGGGGACAGCGGAGTTCGTCCGCAGCCAGGACGAACCGCAGGTGGGAGCAGGCTCCGGGCGAGCGGTCCCGGCCAGGACCGTGGTCCTGGGACCGACGGGAACTGACGTGGCGTCAGCAGGTCCGGGCGGGAGGGAAATCGACCCCGAGCGCTCCCGGGCACGGCACCGGTGGCGAGGCCTCCAGGCCTCGCCGCCTTCGAACGCGCCTGCACCGAGACGATCAGGACCGTCGCGGGCAAGGCCGACGTCCGGCTCCTCTCCTTCCGGCAGTTCGTCGAGTGGCGGGAGGTCCAGGACCGGTCCGCCCTCCGCAAGCTCCGCACGCTCGGTATCGGCCGGGCCCCGGCCGGCGGGCTGGGCGTCCTTCCTCGGCCCGGCCGGCTGAGGCCGCGGGGCGGCACACACGGTCCGGCGGAGTCCCAGCGGTGGCCCTCCGTGGAGCACCCGCCACGGAGCCGGTACGAGCGTTCGGACGAACACACGGAACTCCGGGCAACCCCTGGACTCCGCGCATGCGGAGCGGGTAGAAAACGCGCAGGGAGCATTTCGCCGCCGTCCGCGGAGACAGCGCAGACCGCGTCGGGGCGACGCTCACCTATCTGCTTCTGCACTGCGCGGTACCGAGCATCCGCAGGCCGTACGGCTCGACGCCGACCCTCGACTTCGACGCCCGCGGCCGCCGACATCACCATCGCCTCAATGCCACCTGGAGCAGCACGTGCGCAACCGGCAGACACTCACCGGCGCCGGCCCCGCCGCCACGCGGTCCGTCCCCGCCGTCCCCTCGACGCTTCGCCCCGGCGCCACCGATTCACCGGCCGCGTACCGGCCCCTGAGCACGCCCATCCCGAGCCTGCTCCTCAAGAGGATCACCGCCGGTGCCCGCCGCGTCGCCGGGCACCCCCGCGAAGCGCACTGAGCCCCCGCACGACGCACCGCCCGGGGTTCTCCATCAGCGGAGCGTAGGCCGCGAACCGGCCGCCGTCCCGGCCGGACCGGTCGCGGCGTCCACGCCGACCGGGCCGGCAGTCGGTACGGGAGGTCCGCCCTCCGGGGTGCCGGAACACGGCTCGACCACCGCCGCCCGCGGGAACGGCCGTGTTCCGGCACCCTCGGACGTGCTTCGGACCGCGGTCACCAGTCCGAGCAGCTCGCCCAGCCGGCGGAGCGTGGCGGGCGACGTCAGACGCAGGGTGGCGAGGTCGAGGCCCTCGTCACCCAGGACCGTCAGCAGGGCCCGATCACCGATCGCCATCACCCCGCCGCGACCGTCACCCGGCCGTCAGACCGCGCGGGGCCGGCACCCCGGCCTTGCGCGCGTGCAGCAGGGTGCCACCGAGCGGCAGCGGCGAGTCGTCGACGAGTTCGAGGCCCGCGTCGGCCAGCAGCCGGGCGAAGTGGTCGGCGCGGCGTTCGCGGCCGCCGGTGTTGCACATCATGTGGAGGTCCCACGCGGTGGCCAGCGAGGTCGAACCGTCGGCCGGCAGGACCCGCTCGACGATGAGCAGGCCGGCGTGGGCGGGCATGGCCCGGGACACGTGGCGCAGGATGTCCCGGCAGCGCTCGTCGTTCCAGTCGTGCAGGACCCGGGAGAGCAGGTACACGTCCGCGCCCGGCGGCACGTCCGCGAAGTCACCCGTGACGTACGTGCACCGCTCGCCGCAGCCCGCCGCGTCCAGCTGCCCGCGGGCGGCGGCGACGACGTGCGGGCGTTCCAGCAGGACGCCGCGCAGTCGGGGGTTGGCGGCCAGGACGCGTCCGAGCAGCTCGCCCGTCCCGCCGGCGATGTCGACGACGGTGCCGGGAACGGAGGCCCGGCCTGCGGCCAGGATCGCCGGATGTGCGGGGACCGGCTCGAACATCCGGGTACTCGCGACCATCGAGCGGTCGAACTGCTCGGCGAGTTCGGGGTCGCGGGCGAAGTGGTCGAAGTGGTTCTCGCCGAAGAGGTGGTCGAAGGCGGCCTCGCCGGTCCGCACGGTGTGCTCGAGTTCCGCGAAGGAGTGGTAGAACGGGCCGCCGTACATCAGTGCCAGCGGCCGCATCGACCCCGGGGCGTCCGCCCTCAGGAGCGCCCCGGTGCCGGTGAGCCGGAAGCCGTCCGGGTGCTGCGCGACCACGTCCAGCATCACCAGGTAGCGCAGGAGGGTCGCGAGGCTCTGCGGGTGAGCGCCGATCCGGTCCGCCAGTGCCTCGGCGCCGGCTCCCGTGCGGGTGTCCAGGGCGTCGGGCAGCCCCAGCCGGGCGAACACCGCGAGGGCCTGGGTCGTCCAGGCCCCGGTGAGCAGGTGCAGCAGCGCTTCCGCTTCCCGGTGCGGATCGGCGGGCCCGTCCGGGCGGTCCGGCCCCCGGTCCTCGTCCGGCCCGGCGGGGTACCGGCCCAGGTGCGCGGCCAGGGTGTCCGGGTGGGCGCCCGCCACGTGGAGTTCCAGCCGCCGGTACCCGGTCCGCGCCCCGGCCGGGGCGGTGAAGTACAGGACGGTGCCGTCCTCGTGCGGGTTGTAGCCGCCGCCGTCGGGGCTCGCGCCGTGCCGGGCGAGCAGCGCGCACAGGCCGTCCACCACCAGCGGGTCCGCGGACTCGACCTCGAAGGCGAGGTGCGCCTCGTGCTGGGCGACCCGCTCGTGCGCGGCGAGCGCGGCCAGGCCGGAGCCCGGCGGGACGGTCAGCGCGAACACCTCGACCACCCGGCGCTCACCGAGCGGGCCGCGCAGCGGCGGCCGCAGGATGGCCACGTCCAGGCCCGCCGGATCGTGGCCGTGCCGCAGCGCCAGCCGCTCGCGGACCACCGTGCTGGGCGTCGACGGTACGTCCACGGCCAGGTCGCAGGCCGCCAGTTGATCGTGCAGGGCGTCCCGGTCGGACGGGAAGACCAGGACCGCGGCGTGGGCGAAGCGGCAGTGGTCCGCCAGTGCCCGCAGCCGCGGGCCGGGGAGGCCGGGCAGCAGGAGACGGAGCAGCGTGGTGCTGTCGTGTTCCCGGACGAAGGTGGCCGCCGCGAGGAGGCGGGTGACATCGTCGGTGTCCGGGGGCGTCATCGTGGTCGGCATGGTGCGGTTCCTTGTCCGGGTGTTCGGGAGTCCGGCGGGCGGCGGGCAGCCGACAGCCTCCGGCCGGCGCGGGGCCGGGCGGAGCGGGGCGGGCGCGGCGGGGCCGGGCACAACGAGGTCGGGCGGAGCGGGGTCGGCCGGCGCGGGGCCGGGCGGAGCGGGGTGGAGCGGGAGGGCTCAGACGCCGGTGTAGCTCTCGGCGAACCAGTCCTGGTGGGAGCGCGAGGTGCGCAGGGATTCGAGGCGCGAGCGGCGCAAGGATTCGTGGAAGAACGATTCGCCTATGGGAGCGGCGGGCTCGCGGTGGAGCAGCCGGATCATCCAGAGCGAGAACTCCTGCGCCCGCCAGATGTGCTCCAGGGCCTGCCGCGAGTACCGGTCCAGCGCCTCGGAGTCGCCGTGCGCGAGGTCGGCGATCAGGGCCCGGGCAAGGAGTTCCGCTTCCAGGACGGCCAGGTTGGCGCCCTTGGCGGCGGACGGGCTGATCAGGCTCGCGGCGTCCCCGGCCAGCAGGAGCGATCCGTGGCGCAGCGGTTCGATGACGTCGGACTCGAAGTCGACGACCCCGCGTTCGAGGATCCGGCCGCGGTGCAGTGGTCCGTGCTCGGCGGCGTACATCCGCGTTTCGAGTTCGTCCCAAATCCGCCCGTCGGACCAGTCTCCGGTCGCGGTGCCGCGCTCGCACTGCAGGTAGTAGCGGGTGACCTCCGGGGTGCGGGCCATGTGCCCGGCGAAGCCGCGGTCGTGGACGGCGTAGCCCACGGCGTCCAGGCTCGGCGGCGCCTCGGCGAGCAGGCCGAGCCAGGAGATCCCGTGGTCCCGGTGGTGGCGTACGGCGCCGGGCGGCAGGGAGCGCCGGGCCGCGCCGTGCCGGCCGTCGCAGCCGGCCACGTACCTGGCCTGCCACCGGGCGAGGCGGCCGTCCGCCTCCCGTACGGCCACGGTGGGGCGGGTGGTGCCCGTGTCGTGCACGGCGAGCGCCTCGGTCTCGAAGTGCACCCGCCCGCCTGCCTCCAGGTAGGACGTCAGCAGGTCGGTGACCAGGTACTGCTGGGGGTAGACGGTGTGCGGTTCGCGCCGGCCGAGGCTGCCGTAGTCCAGACGGAAGCGGCCTTCGGCGGTGCGGAATTCGCAGGCGCCGTGCTGCTTGCCGTTGCGGTGCAGGCCTTCGGCCAGGCCGTGGCGGTCCAGGATCCGCAGGGTGCTGGGGGCGAGGAAGCCCGCGCGCGCCCGGGTCTGTACGCGGGTGCGGTCGGTGCGTTCCAGGACCACGCAGTCGATCCCGCCGCGCTGGAGCAGGTTGGCCAGCAGGAGACCGGCCGGCCCCGCCCCGAGGATCACGACATCGGCCGACTGCACTGCTGTTATGTCGCTCTGACTGTTCGTCACAAGAAGTGGATCATAGTCACCGATCTGCGACCGCCATGGCGCCGGTAACCCGAATTGGCCAATAGGATGACAATCTTTACGCCAGCCACAGAAATCGGCGCGTGGCCGTCATATTCGCCGTCGCGAGGAAATCGTGCGGCAACGGCGGCGCCCCCGGGGGAGGGACCGCCGTTGCCGCTCCGCCGGAACGGGTGGTCCGGGGCGGTGTCAGTCGCGGTACTCGCAGAGGTAGGCCGTGTCGGCTTCGACCTTGAGCTGGAACTTGCTGTCCGCCGGGACGTCGAAGCGCTCGCCGGTCCGGAAGGTCTCCCAGCCCTCGGCGCCGGGCAGCCTGACGGTCAGCGCGCCGTTGACCACGTGCATGACCTCGCGGGCGGCGGTGCCGAACTCGTACTCCCCGGGGGCCATGACGCCGATGGTCGCGGGACCGTCCTCCGTGGTGAAGGCGATCGACTTGACCGTGCCGTCGAAGTACTCGTTGACCTTGAACATGGGGGTCCTCCTGGGAGACGGGCGGAGCCGGGCGGCCGGCTCGTCGCGCCGGCACCCGGTGGGCAAGGCTAGCGAGAGCGGCCGTTTCTCCGAGAAGACGGGGTGCCCACGCGCCCACGGCCCCCACCCGCGGGTGATCACGCCCCCGGAATCACTGCTCGTGGCACCGGCGTGCGAGATGGACAGTGATGTCGGCGGCGATCTCGACCGTCCCGGGCAGCACCCGCAGCAGCCGGCCGAACAACAGCTCCCGGTCCCCCGGCGCCAGCACGAGGTACGCCGAGATCGTCGAGAGCAGGCCCACGTAGTCGCGCGCGCTCATGCTCAGGCGCCGTTCGATCACCGACTGTCGGACGTCGGTGAACCACGCGGACCGCCGCAGCTCCGTACCCGGCCACCGCATGTCCGGCTCCTCGTCCGGGGGCGGTACGTCGTCGCGGTCCAGGAACGGCGCCCGCGCGGCACGCACGGCCTCCTCCACGGACGGGTCGACGAGTTCGGTCGGCCCGCCGAACGAGGCGAACACGCCGCCGGGCTCCACCAGCGCGGCCATGTGCGACCACCGGCCCTCCGGCCTCGTCCAGTGCAGCGCCGCCGCGGCGTAGACCAGTCCGTAGCGCTCCCCCGGCCGCACGTCCTCGAACGCGGCCCGCACCGTCCGGACACCGGCCGGCACGTGCTTGCGCAGCTCGGCGAGCATGCCCTCGTCGGGCTCCGTGGCGGTGACCGTCACGCCCGGCCGGGCGAACAGGCGGGTCGCCTTGCCCGTCCCGGCGCCGATCTCCAGCGCGGTCCGCACCGGCCGGCCCGCGTAGGCCGCCACCAGGTCGAGGAGTTCCTCGGGGTACCCCGGGCGGAACCGTTCGTAGGCTTGCGCCACTGCCCCGAAACTCAACGCACGACCAGACATGCCGAGATCCTGGCACGCGCCGCGCCGTCGGCGCACGGCTTGTCCGCGCAATCCGGCCGCCCGGCACTGGCGGCCCGAGCGGAGTGGGGCCTGCCTCGCCGAGGTGCTCGGCACCTTCCGGCGTGACGACCTGCCGGGGGGGCGGGTGTGCTACCAGGTGACGGTGTCGTAGATCTCCTTCTTGGCGAGAGTGATCCAGATCGCCTCGGGGTCCCTCTTCGGGCACCGACATGAACATCTCCCCGGCGGGCCGGGCACGGCGGCGCCCCGGAGGGCGGGCGCCGTCGTCGGCGCCCGCCCTCCGGGGCCGGTGGGTCAGTCCCAGGGGTTGGCCGACTGGCCGCTGATGGCGGTCCAGAAGCGGGTGTTGGCGGGCAGGGTGCCGTTGGCCCACAGACCCCAGCCGGTGCCGTCGTGGAACTCGGCCATCCGGAAGCCGGCGCCGAAGGCGGTCGCGCACTTCTGGTCGGCGACGGCGCGGCTGGTCAGCTCGTAGCCGGGCAGCGCCGGGGTGACCTTCACCTCGCCGCCGGCCCAGCTGTGGAAGCCGCTGGTGGGGACGCCCGCCGGAGCGGGGCGGCCGTCCTGCTTGATGCAGAGCACCGGCAGCACGGCGTTCGCCGCGGTGTCACCGTTGTACGGGTCGCTGTTGGTCAGGTTGTCGAAGCCGACGTGCACCACGTTGTCGGCGCGCTGCTCCAGGGTGCCCCAGGTCATGCCCTTGTGCTGGCCCGGAGGAGCGTGGAAGACCGCGTCGTAGGTGCTGCGGTAGACGTCCCACTGCTGGTAACTGCCGCCGTCACAGCCCCTCAGGACCAGCTTCCAGCCGCCGAAGTTCTTGCGCGAGTTGTCCAGGCAGTCCGACGTGCCCACGTTCTTCAGCCGCAGGCCGACCAGGTCGTACAGGGCCGGCTCCGCCTCGAACGGGGTGATCTCCCACTGCTGCCTGGTGTAGCCGGCCACACAGCCGGTGGTCATCGGCAGGTCGTCGGCCGTCAGACAGAGGACGCCGTCCGGGCTGCTGGTGGTGACGGTGAACCGCTCGGGGTAGCCCGCGACGCGCTTGATCACCCACATACCGGGGCTGTCGGACGGCGCGCAGGGGTGCATGTCCTGGATCCCCGACCTCGCGTCGGGGCAGCGCTGGGAGTACTGGTTGAACAGGACCGACGCCGGGGTGTCGGCGGACGCGCCGCCCGGCAGCAGGAGCAGCCCGGTGAGGGCGAGCAGGATCGCGAGCAGGGTACGCCTGAGGGATACGAGCAAGAGTGCCTCCGGAAGCCGTCGGTACGGGGAAAGCCGGATCCTGCGCGGAACGCCCCCTTCGCAGTGGCCGGCCACGGGCCAGTTTGTCCGTACGCAGCCAAGGCCGGTATCCCAGCCTTCTGGGATACCCGCTGGACGGCGACCGGTGCCGCACGGGCCCCGCGACGCCACCCGCGGACAGGCCTCGCCGCCGATCGGCCGCGACACCCCGAGGGCCCTCTGGCGACACCGATGGCGCCCTTGCGCATACGAAGGGAGGCCTCCCCGCCGCCGGTCGGCGGCCACGGCAACAGCGCGGCCGGCGTGGCCGCGGCCGAGGTCCTGAAGGCCGGTGGCAAGGGCTGACACCGTCGGTCGGGCCGGTGCCGGCACCGGACCCGTCGAACAGCCCACCCCCGCGTTCGTCGCGGGCGACGAACGCGGGGGCTTAGCCTTGTCCGCGGGTACCGAGCCGGGGGCGCGGTCAGGCCCCTAACCTGCGGAGATGATCAGGCACATGGCGACGCACTCCGCCGGCGGCCTGGGCCGGGTACTGCGGGACCTCGGCCCCACGCTGCTCGACCTGCTGCACGGCGACGTCGGCCTGGCCCCGGAGATCGGCGGCGTGGGGATCCACGACCCGTACGACGAGCAGCAGTACCCGCCGCGGGCCATCGTGCTCGGGGCCGGCGTCCGGGGCTCCGAGGAGATCGTCCGGCTGCTGCACGAACTGGCGACCCACCGCGTCGCGGCCCTGGTCGTACGGGGGCCCGGGAGGGGCGGGCCGGTCGGGAGCGAGCCGGGCGAGGACGGCGAGGCACTCGCGCGGGCGGTGTCCGAGACCGGGATACCCCTGCTCGCCCTGACCCGCGGCGCCTCCTGGGCCCAGTTGGCGGCGATGCTGCGCACCCTGCTGGCCGAGGGCGACATCGGGGACAGCGGCGGGCAGACCCTGGGAGGGGTGCCCTCGGGCGACCTGTTCGCCCTGGCGAACGCCGTCGCCACCCTGCTGGACGCGCCCATCACCATCGAGGACCGCTGCCAGCGCATCCTGGCCTTCTCCGGCCGCCAGGACGAAGCGGACCCCGCCCGGGTGGCCACCATCCTGGCCCGCCAGGTCCCCGACCGGTACGTGCGGCTCATGGAGAGCCGCGGCGTCTTCCGGGAGATCTACCGCAGCGAGGACCCGGTGCGGATCGCACCGGCGGCGGTCGGCGAGGGCGAGACGGCACTGCCGCGCGTGGCGATCGCGGTACGGGCGGGCGACGAGGTGCTCGGCTCGGTGTGGGCCGCGGTCCGCGAACCGCTCACCCCCGCCAGGGAGGCCGCGTTCAAGGACGCCGCGAAGCTCGTCGCCCTGCACATGCTGCGCCACCGCGCCGGGGCCGACGCCGAGAACCGGCTGCGCACCGACCTGGTCACCACCGTGCTGGAGGGCGGGGCCGGCGCGCCCGACGCGCTCGGCCGGCTGGGACTGGCGAACGAGCCGACCCTCGTCATGGCCCTGGGGCTGGCACACCTCCCGGGTGAGGACCACGCCCACGTCACGGCGGAGCGGCAGCGCCTGGCCGGCGCGCTGGCCATCCACCTCACCGCCGTCCAGCCGCGTTCGGCGGTGGCCCTCCTGGGCGACGTGGCCTACGCGCTGTTCCCGGTGCGGGGCGGGGCGGCCCATCGGCGCGAGCGTGCCGTACAGGTGGCCTCGGACTTCCTGGAGCGGACCGGGAACCGGACGGGCGCGGTCATCGGCATCGGGTCGGTGGCGGAGGAGTCCACCGCCCTGGCGCGGTCCAGGACGAACGCCGACCGCGCGCTGCGGGTGCTGTTCGAGCGGCGGTCGGGCGCGGGGGTCGCGTCGATCACGGACGTCAACACCGACGCGCTGCTGCTGGAGCTGCGCGACCTCGCCGCCACCCACGGCGACGAACTGTCCTCGCCACTGGCCCGGTTGGTGGCCTACGACGCCAAGCACAACGCCCACCTCGTCGAGACACTGCGGGCGTGGCTGGACGCCTTCGGCGACGTGATCGCCGCCTCGGCGAGCGTGTACGTCCACCCCAACACCTTCCGCTACCGGATCCGCCGGGTGGCCGAGGTGGGGTGCCTGGACCTACAGGACCCGGCCGCCCGGTTCGCGGCGATGCTGCAGCTGCGCCTGATGCCCTCGCAGCGCGGTGGTGCGGACCCCGCCTCAGGAGCGGGCGCCACCGGCTCCGGCTGACCGCCCGGGTGCCCGGGCGCTGCCGCCTCCGGCGCCCTGTCCGGCGCACCGCGGCGTCCGGGCTCTTGGGTCCCGCGTACGAACGGGCCGTCCACGTTGTGACGGGACGACGAACGCGCGGCCGTCGGCGCTGCCTAGCGTGGGTGTCACCCCACCCCAGGAGGACCCTCCCGTGCCGGCCGACCTCGGAACCCCGCCCCTGCCCGCGCCCCCGCCCGCAGACCTCGCGCCGGAGCTCGACGCGATGCTCGCCGACCTGGAAGAGCTCGTGACCTGCGAGTCGTACTCCGCCGACCACCAGGCGGTGGCCCGCAGCGCCCGGGTCGTCGCCGCCCAGGGGGCCCGCCTGCTCGGCGCCCCCGCCCGGCTGCTGGTGAACGGCGGCGTCACCCACGTCCAGTGGACCTTCGGAACGCCCCGCGTCCTACTGCTCGGCCACCACGACACCGTCTGGCCGGTCGGCTCGCTCAGGACCCACCCGTGGTCCGTGGCGGACGGCATCGCGCGCGGACCCGGCGTCTTCGACATGAAGGCCGGCCTGGTCCAGATGTTCCACGCCCTCGCCTCCCTCCCCACGCTCGACGGGATCTGCGTGCTCGTCACCGGCGACGAGGAGGTCGGCTCCGCCACCTCGCGCACCCTCGTCGAGGAGACCGCCCGCCGCTGCTCCGCGGCCCTCGTCGCCGAGCCCTCCGCCGACGGCGGAGCGCTGAAGACCGCCCGCAAGGGCGTGTCGATCTACGACCTCACCGTGCACGGCCGCGCCGCGCACTCCGGACTCGAACCGCAGAAGGGCGTCAACGCGGCCGTCGAACTCGCCCGCCAGGTCCTCGCGCTGCAGGACATCGCCGACACCGTGGTCGGGCGGACCGGGCCCGGCACCACCGTCACCCCGACCCTCCTGTCCGCGGGCACCACGAACAACACCGTCCCGGCCCGGGCCGACCTCAACATCGACGTCCGGGTCCCCAGCACCGCGGCGCAGGAGACGGTCGACCACCTCGTGCACACGCTCCGGCCCCACCTGCCCGGCGCGCGCCTCGACCTCCGGGGCGGCCCCAACCGCCCGCCCCTGGACGCCACCGCCTCGGCCGCGCTGTTCACGTTGGCGGCCGAGCAGGCCGCCGCGCTCGGGCTCCCTCCCCTGCGGCAGGCCGCCGTCGGCGGGGCCTCCGACGGCAACTACACCGCCGGCGTCGGATGCCCCACCCTCGACGGCCTCGGAGCCGTCGGCGACGGCGCCCACGCCGACCACGAACACGTCCGCACCGCCGAGATGCCGCACCGCGCCCGCCTCCTGGCCCACCTCACCGGAGCCCTGCAATGACCGCGTTCCAGGTACGCGAACTCCACGACCTCAAGGACTTCGAGGACGTGAAGCGCCTCTACGCCGACATCTGGCGCACCGACAGCGGCGGCACACCCGTCCCGGTCGAGGTGATGCGCGCCCTCGCACACGCCGGCAACTACGTGGCCGGCGCGTACCGGGACGGCCACCTGGTCGGGGCGTCGATCGCCTTCCTCGCCACCCCGCCCGGCACCACCCTGCACTCCCACATCACCGGCGCCGCCCCCGGCCGCGGCATCGGCCTGGCGCTGAAGCTCCACCAGCGCCGGTGGGCACTCGAGCGCGGACTGCGGCGCATCACCTGGACCTACGACCCGCTGATCCGCCGCAACGCCTACTTCAACCTCGTCAAACTCGGCGCCCGGCCCACCGAGTACCTGGAGTCCTTCTACGGCCGCATGGACGACGCCATCAACGGCGGCGACGACTCCGACCGCGTCCTGGCGACCTGGGACCTGAGCGCCCCGCCGGTCACCGCGACCGTCGCCGGCACCTGCCCGCCCGGCACCGCGCCGCCCGGCACCGCTCACGCCGTCCGCGACCGCGACGGCCGGCCCGAGACCGGCCCGATCGACGCCGAGTGCGTCCTCATCGACCTCCCCGAGGACATCGAGTCGCTGCGCCGCACCGACCCCGGCGCGGCCCGGGCCTGGCGACTGGCCGTCCGCCACACCCTGGGCGAGCTGCTCGCCGACGGTGCCCGGGTCACCGGCCTCCACGACCGGCGCTCCTACCTCGTCCGACGCACCGGCGCCACCGCCCCGCGGACGACCCTGACCACGACCCCCACCCCGACCCTCGCCAGGAGCCACCAGTCATGAAGATCTCCGGGATCGAACTCCGCCGGATCCAGCTGCCGCTCGTTTCTCCGTTCCGCACCTCCTTCGGCACCGAGACCGGCCGCGACGTCCTGCTGGTCCGCGTCGAGACCGCCGACGGCGAGGGCTGGGCCGAGTGCGCCGCGATGTCCGAGCCGCGCTACTGCTCCGAGTACGTCGACGGCGTCCAGGACGTCCTGCGCCGGTTCCTCGTCCCCGCGCTGCCCAAGGACGGCATCGACGCCCACACCGTCGGCCGGGTGCTGGAGCCCTTCACCGGCCACCGGATGGCCAAGTCGGCCCTGGAGACCGCCGTCCTGGACGCGCAGCTCCGGGCATCGGGCGAGTCCTTCGCCCAGTACCTCGGCGCCTCCCGCGACAAGGTCCCCTGCGGGGTCTCGGTCGGCATCATGGACTCGATCCCCGAACTCCTGGACGCCGTCGACGGCTACGTCGCCGAGGGCTACGCCCGGATCAAGCTGAAGATCGAGCCCGGCTGGGACGTCGAGCCGGTCCGTGCGGTCCGCGAGCGCTTCGGCGACGACCTCCTCCTGCAGGTCGACGCCAACGCCGCCTACACCCTCGTCGACGCCCGGCAGCTCGCCGAACTCGACGCGTTCGACCTGCTCCTGATCGAGCAGCCGCTCGCCAACGACGACCTCGTGCAGCACGCCCGGCTGGCCGATCTGCTGAGGACCCCGATCTGCCTCGACGAATCCATCGAATCCGCCGCGGACGCCGCCGCCGCCATCTCGCTCGGCTCGTGCTCCGTCATCAACATCAAGCCGGCCCGGGTCGGCGGCTACCTGGAGGCCCGCCGCATCCACGACCTGGCGCGCGCCCACGGCATACCCGTCTGGTGCGGCGGCATGCTGGAGACCGGCATCGGCCGGGCCGCCAACGTCGCCCTCGCCGCCCTCCCCGGCTTCACCCTGCCCGGCGACACCTCCGGCTCCCACCGCTACTTCGCCACCGACATCACCGAGCCGTTCGTCCTCGCCGACGGCCACCTCGCCGTCCCCACCGGCCCCGGCCTCGGCGTCGAACCGCTGCCCGACCTCCTGAAGGAGGTCACCACCTCCACCGAGTGGATCGCCCTGTAACCGAACGCGGGGAGGGTGTCCGGCCGATCGGCCGCGACGACCGGCGGGGGGGGGGGGGGGGGGGGGCCGCCCCCCCCCCCCCCCCCCCCCCCCCCCCCGCCGCGTCGCGACCGTGTCCTGCCGGGGCCCCGGGCCGCCCTCCGGAAGGAGCGCACGTGCGCCCGGCCCGCGCCGGCTGCCGAGGAAGACTCCGGCCTCCGGCGCGGGCCGGGCGCGGGGCGGGCCGTGGATCCCGTAGGGTCGGCCAATGGCGAAGTACTTCGACGTTCACCCGCAGACCCCGCAGGCCCGCACCATCGGCACGGTGGCCGAGAGCCTCCGTTCCGGGTCCCTGATCGCGTACCCGACCGACTCCTGTTTCGCCCTCGGCTGCCGCATGGGCAACACCGAGGGCCTCGAACGGATCCGGACGATCCGGCGGCTCGACGACCGCCACCACTTCACCCTGATGTGCGAGAACTTCGCCCAGCTGGGCCAGTTCGTCCACATCGACAACGCCGTCTTCCGCGCCATCAAGGCGGCGACGCCGGGCAGCTACACCTTCATCCTCCCCGCCACCAAGGAGGTCCCGCGCCGGCTGATGCACCCGAAGAAGAAGACGGTGGGGGTCAGGATCCCCGACCACGTCGTCACGCAGGCACTCCTCGCCGAACTCGGCGAGCCCCTTCTCTCCAGCACCCTGCTCCTGCCCGGCGAGGACGAGCCCCTGACCCAGGGGTGGGAGATCAAGGAGCGCCTCGACCACGTGCTGGACGCCGTGGTGGACTCCGGCGACTGCGGCACGGAACCGACGACGGTCGTCGACTTCTCCAGCGGCGAGGCGGAGATCGTCCGGCGCGGCGCCGGCGACCCCGCGCGCTTCGAGTGACGCCCCGGCCACGGGCCGCCCGGGGGGTCCGGGGCCGGTTCGCCGGGGGCTGAGAGCGGGCCGACGAGCGGCTGGCGACGTCGGGGCACGGGAGGGACCGGTACTCCGGTCCCTCCCGCGGCCGGCCGGGCGCCTGGGGAACGCGCCGTCAGTGGACGTCGTAGGTCACGTGCGTCGCGGTCGATGTCGCGAGGACGCTCCGCTGTACCAGGGTGCGCGGTACCGCGCCGGTGAACAGGGGTGTGCCGGCGCCCAGCAGGACGGGGGCCAGGTGCAGCGACAGCAGGTCGACCAGGCCGGCGTCCAGCGCCGAGCGGATCAGGGCGCCCCCGCCCATCAGGACGACGTCGAGGTCCCGGCCGCTGCTCGCGGAAGCCGCCTCGGCGTGCCGGCGCGCGGCGGTGACGGCATCGGGCAGACCGGTGGTGACGAACGTCCAGTCGAGGGCGCCGAGTCGGACGGACTCCGGCCGCGAGCTCGTCACGACGACGAACGCAGGTTTGCCGACCTCCGCGGCACCGTAGCCGGTCTCGTCGTCCCAGCCGTGCGGCCCGTCGACCAGGTCGAAGAGCCGGCGGCCGAGGATGACGGCGCCCGAACGGCCGGTCGCCTCGCGCAGGAGCCGACGGTCGTCGGGGTCGTCGGAGAACGCCCAGGTGTGCAGCGCCTCGCCACCGGTGCCCAGCCCGCTGTCCGGGCCCGGGTCCGGTCCGGTGACGAAGCCGTCGAGGGAGACCGAGATGTCCGCGATGATTCGTGTCATGTCGAGGTGGACTCCATCTGCCGCCTGCACTCATCCGTCATGCCGCAGTATGTGACGCACGCCACTCGCTCTCAACAGGACGCGCTCGGGGTTCGCCGACCCGGGACGGGCGACGGGCGGGCGGGCGACGGGGAGGCGAGCCACGGCCTGCCCCGGCGGCACCGTGCGGTTGCGCGAACGCGCACCCCGCGAAGGCCCGGTGAACCCCTCGGACCTGAGCAGCCGTCACCTCGACAGAGGAAGCCGTCCGCCGGACGGGCGGCTCCGGTCCGCGCTACTGAGGAGTACCCGTGAAGAAGATCAAGACGGCGGTGGCCGCCGCCGTTCTCGCCGGTGTCGCGTCGATGGCCGCGCCCGCCAGCGCGGTGGCGGAGCCGATGCACTGCACCAGCCCGGCCTGGGGCGGCGAGTACCTCTGCGGCGGCGAGTTCGGCCAGCCCGGCATGGCCGAGTACGGCTACCGGGACGGTCGCCGACAGGTGTTCGTCATCGGCACCGACCACGCCGTGTGGACGCGTTCGAGCAGCGCGGCCGGCAAGAAGACCGCTTGGACGTCCCTGGGCGGCTACCTGATCGGTGGCGTCGGCATCATCGCCTCGGACACGGGCGGGGGCCAGTTCGAGGTCGGCGCGAGGGGCACGGACGGCGGCCTCTGGGCCCGGGGCCACGCCGCGAACGGCAGCTGGACGGCCTGGGCCCGGATCGCCTAGCACCCCGACTCTCCCCGCCCGTCGGGCATGCGAGCGTGCGCGTGTCGACGTCGGCGGCGAGCCGCGGCAGGGCCGTGGCCGAGCCGCGTCGTCGTGCCATCGCGCCGCCGGCCGTGCCCTGGCGACGATCTCCCCGCCCGGTGTCCGGCGGGGAGTTCGTCGTTTCGGCTGCCGGGCGGTCTCACGGAGGGCCGCCGCCCCCGACGTTCACCGGCCTCCGCACCGGGACCCGGATCGTTGCGGGCCGCGCTGGAGGCCGGGCCGCACGAGTGAGGGGCCGTTCGCCCGGTGGACGCGGCCCCCGGCCCTGGGGCATGGGGCCGGGGACCGCGGTCGGTGGGGCGCCGAAGGGTCAGGAGGCGGGCATCAGCACGGTGTCGACGATGTAGACGGTGGCGTTGGCGGTCTGCACGTTCCCGCAGAGGACCTTGGCGGACCCGTTGACGGCGAACTCGGGCGTGGCACCCGTGACGGTGACCTCGTCGGCCTCCAGGGTCTTGTGCGCGCCGGTCAGGGCCGTCGGGGCCAGGCGCTGCGGGACGACGTGGTAGGTGAGGATCTTGGTGAGCTTGTCCTTGTCGGCGAGGACGGCGTCGAGGTCGGCCTTGGGCAGCTTGGCGAAGGCGTCGTTGGTGGGGGCGAAGACGGTGATGTTCTTCGCGGAGTTGAGGGTGTCGACGAGACCGGCCTTCTTGACCGCGGTGACGAGGGTGGAGAGCAGCGGGTTGTTGGAGGCGGCGGTGGCGACCGGGTCGGCGGCCATGCCCGTGAAGGAGCCGGCGCCGTCCTTGGGGACGGCGGTGCAGGCGACGCCGAACGGCTGCCCGGTCATCGCCTGTCCGGCCGTGCTCGCCCCGGCCGTGCTCTGGGCGGCCGGGGAGTCCGGCACGGGTACCGGGTTAGCGGCCCCGGTGGTCGCGGCCGCCGCGGTCGGCGCCGGGCCGGCCGCCGTGGAGCTGTCGTCGCCCCCGCAGGCGGTGAGCGTGGCGGCGAGGACGCCGCCGACGAGCAGGGCGGTGACGGGCTTGCGGCGCAGGATGGTGGTCATCGGTTTCTTTCTCTTTCGGATGGATGGTGCCGTCCCGCTCGGAGCGGGGGTCGGACGGTTCACAGGACGGTGACGACGGTGCTGTGCCAGCCCGTCGCACCGGCCGGGAAGGGTGGTCTGCGGGTCTCCTCCTGGACGGCCCCGGTCGCGTCGGTGGCGCGGACCTCCAGGCGGTGCGTACCGGGCGCGGCCGAGCGCCAGGTGTGGTGCCACTGCCGCCACACGTCGGGCCCGGCGTCGGCGGCGAGCACCGCCTCCTGCCAGGGCCCGCCGTCGACGCGGACCTCGACGGCGGCGACGCCGCGGTGGGTCGCCCAGGCCGTGCCGGCGACGGTGACGTCCCCGCCCGGCACCCGTGCGAAGGCGGCGGGAACGTCGATGCGGGAGGCGGTGCGCACCTCGCCGGTGCGGTCCCAGCCGCGCTGCACCCAGTACGGGTCGCGGGCGGCGAAGGTGGTGACCTCCAGGTCGACCAGCCACTTGGTGGCGGAGGTGTAGCCGTAGAGGCCCGGGACGACGGTGCGGCAGGGGAAGCCGTGTTCGACGGGCAGCGGCGCGCCGTCCATGCCGATCGCCAGCAGGGCGGCGCGGCCGTCCAGGACCGACGCCACGGGTGTGCCGATGGTCATGCCGTCCTCGGAGCGGCCGAGCAGCTGCTCCGCACCGGTCCGCAGACCGGCCCGGCGCAGCAGGCCCGGCAGCGAGACCCCGAGCCAGCGGGTGGTGCCCGCGTACGGGCCGCCGACCTCGTTGGAGACGCAGGTCAGGGTGTGGTCGAGTTCCTCCATCGGCAGCGCGAGCAGCTCGTCGAAGGACAGTTCCAGGGGCCGGTCGACCAGGCCGTGGATCCGCAGCGTCCAGTCGCGCGGGTCGATCCGGGGCAGGGTCAGGGCCGTGTCGACGCGGTAGAAGTCGGCGGTCGGCGTGCGCAGCGGTGGGAGTCCGGGGATCCGTGGCCCGGCGGCGGGCGGCAGCGCCGGCAGGGGGCGGGCCGGTGGCGGGAGGACGACGGCCGCGCGGGCGGCGCCGACGTCGGTCCGCCGGTCGGACAGGTACCGGGCGCCCGGGCCGAGACCGGCCGAGAGCGCGACGACGGCGCCCGCGGTCAGGACCTCCCGGCGCCCCGGACTGCCCGGGACGGGGGGCCGTCGTCCGGCGGTCCGGCGGGGCAGCAGGACGAGCAGGACAGCGGCGGCGGCCAGCGCGGCCGCCACCGAGGGCAGGGCGTCGACGGGCCGTGCGCCCGGGCGGGCGAGTGCCGCCCAGACGCCGAGCGCGCCGAAGGCGGCCGGCAGGACGACGGCCGCGGCGCGGTGGCGGGCCGCCACGGGCCCCAGGGCGACGGCGAGCAGTGCCATGACGGTGTAGATCCCGGTGAGGAGCACGGTCTTGTCGGAGGTGCCGAAGGAGCGCACCGCCCACTCCTTGACCGCGGTGGGCGCGAGGTCGATCGCGGCCGAGCCGATCGCGATCACCGGGGCCGCCTGCGGGCGCAGGAGGGCCGCCGCCGTCTCGCCGACGGCGAGGGCCGCGCAGGTGGCGGCCGCGCCGAACGCCATCAGGGCCGGCAGCGCTCCGGCACGGTCGCGGCGCCCGGCGCGTCGGGTGGTCACATCGTTGCTCACACTCCCCATTCGGTCGGCTCGGCGCGGCGGATGGGTCCGTCGCCCGGGTTCACTCGATCGGGTGAGGGGGGCGACCGGATCCGTCCGAAGGCAATCCGCCGGCCTGCCGGGGGCGAATACCGTGCGACCGATGAACGACATTCCTGAAGCCCCGAACCAGGCCCGGGCGGTCGCCGTGCCTGCCGCACGCGACCGTCCGGCCGGTACGCCTCGCCGGTGCGTCCGCCCGGCCGGTCACCGGAGTTGCGGATCGCGGGGGCGTGGCAGGTGACCGCCGTCGCCTTCCTGCCCGGCCGCTCCGAGCCGCCGGGCGACCTCAAGGCGGTGATGGCGCTCGTCGCCGCCGGTGATCACGAGGCGTTCGCCCGGCTGTACGACGCGGTGGCCGGCCCGGTGTTCGGCCTGGTTCGCCGGATCCTTCGGGACGAGGCCCAGTCGGAGGAGGTGACGCAGGACGTGATGCTGGAGGTGTGGCGCGGCGCGGCCCGCTACGACCCGCTGCGCGGGGAGGTACTGCCCTGGGTGATGACCATCGCCCACCACCGTGCCGTGGACCGGGTCCGGCACTGCGAGGCGGCGGCCGACCGCGACCGGACGGTGGCCGCCGGCAGCCGGGAGACGCCCTTCGACGAGGCCGCCGAAGGAGCCGGTACCAGGATGGAGCGACAACAGGTCCGGCACTGCCTGCGGCGCCTGACCGATCTGCAGCGCGAGTCCGTCCTGCTGGCGTTCTACCAGGGCCTGACCCACCGGGAGGTCGCCGAACGGCTGAGCACCCCGTTGGGCACCGTCAAGACCCGGATGCGCGACGGTCTCATCCGCCTGCGCGACTGCCTGGGAGCCGGATCATGACCGCCCCCGCCGACAGTGATCTCCACCTGCTCACCGGCGCGTACGCGCTGCACTCCCTCGACGCGGACGAACGTGACGCCTTCGAGGCCCATCTCGGCGGGTGCGAGAGCTGCGGGGAGGAGGTGGCGGGCTTCGCCGCGGCCCTGAGCCGGCTCGGTACGGCCCAGGCGGTCGAGCCACCGCCGCGGCTGCGGGCGGCGCTGATGGCCCGGCTGGAGCGGGAACACCAGTTGCCGCCGCTCCCCCGGCACACCGGCGCGGCCGCGCCCCGGGTCGCGCCGCCCGGCGTCCGCCGGCGGGCCCGCTGGCCGCGGTTCGCCCTGGCCGCCTCGCTGGCCGCGACCACCGCGCTCGGCGTCCTCGCCGTGCAGCAGCACGAGCAGGCCCGGCGGGCGCGTTCCGACGCCGGGCAGTTGCGTGCCCGGCAGGCGGCCTTCGGCGAGTTGCTGACCGCCCCGGACGCCCGGGTGAGCACCGTCACCGCCGGTTCGGGTGCCGGCACCGTGGTCTGGTCGGCCGACCGCAACCGGGCCGGGTTCCTCGCCACCGGCCTTCCCGATCCCGGGCCCGGCCGCGTCTACGAACTCTGGCTCGACCGCGCGGGCACCTACCTCCCGGCCGGTCTGCTGCCGGACGGCGACGGCGCCCTCCTGCTCACCGCGCCCCTGGACGGTGCCCGGTCCGTCGGTCTGACGGTGGAGCCCGCCGGCGGGTCGGTGCGGCCGACCGGCGAGCCCGTGCTGGCCCTGCGGCTGGGGCGGACCTGACGCCCGGCCGCCCGGGGCCGGCGGCCGGACACGCCGAGGGGGTCTGCCGAGCCGCCGGCCCGCGGCCGGGTCAGGAGGAGGTGACCCGGCCGCGGTGCGGCGGACGGCGGTGTTCGGCGGGCTTCCGTGGGCGCCCTCACCAGCTGTGCTTCACGCGGTGAGGTGTCGCTCCGCGTCGGAGCCGGTGGCGGGCGCGGTGGCGGTGGCGGTGCCGTGCTGCTCTTCTTCGGGGCGGCCCTTCTTGGGCAGCAGGAAGGTGATCGCGAAGAAGACGGCCAGCAGGCAGGCCTGGACGATCAGCGTGCGGTGGAAGCCGCCGGTGAAGTCACCGGCCTTGGCCTGGGCGAAGAACACCGAGCCGAAGACCGCGACACCGATGGAACCGCCGACCGCCTGGACCGCCGACAGGACACCGGAGGCGGAACCGATCTCGTGGTCGTCGACCGCGGCCAGGATGAAGCTGAACAGGGCGGCGATCACCATGCCGGCGCCGATGCCCGCCACCGCCACGCCGGGGACGATGTCCCAGATCGAGAACGAGGTCACGTCCAGGCCGTCGAGCTCGAACCACAGCACGCCCGCGCCGGCCAGCTGGACCAGCGGTCCGATCTGCAGCACCTTGCGGCCGATCCTGTCCGCGAGGAACGCGCCGCTGACCGCGCCGCCGATCGCGGTTCCCACCGCGAGGGGCAGGTTGCCCAGTCCCGCCTCACCGGCGGTGAAGTGCCGGCCGATCTGGAGGAACAGGGTAAGAACGAGCTGGGTGCCGATGAGCCCGCCGAAGAACAGGGCGATGCCGCCGAGGCCTACGGTGAAGGCCGGCTTGCGAAGCAGGCCCGGGGTCACCAGCGGCTCGCGTCCCGCGGCTGCCGTGCGGCGCTGCTGGAGGGCGAAGAGGGCGAAACCGGTCGCCGAGGCGGCCATGGACAGCCATGTCCACAGCGGCCAGCCGTTCTCCTGCCCCTGGTTGAGCGGCAGCACCAGCAGGGCGCAGGACGCCACGACCAGCGCGGCGCCGGTCATGTCGACCCGTACGGAGCGATCGCCCGCCTTCTTGGGCACGAACTTCGCGGCGACGACCAGTGCCGCGATTCCGATGGGCAGGTTGACCAGGAACACCGACCGCCAACCCAGGTCGAAGTAGTCGCCCTCGATGAGGAAGCCGCCCAGGACCGGGCCGATGATGCCGCCCAGGCCGAGGACCGGTCCGAAGACCGCGAAGACCTTGGTGAGCTCGGGGCCGCAGAAGTTCTCCCGCAGCAGGCCCAGGCCCTGGGGCAGCAGCATCGCTCCGGCGGTGCCCTGCAGCAGACGGAAGGCGATCAGTGACTCGATGTTCGGCGCGACCGCGCACAGCAGGGAGCTCGCGGTGAAGGTCGCCAAGCCGATCAGGAACATGCTGCGTCGGCCGAAGCGATCGCCGAGCCGGCCGCCGAGCACGAGGCCGGCGCCCAGGGTGAGGGCGTAGCCGCCGATCACCCATTGCAGTCCGACGGAACCGGCGCCGAGGGACCTCTCCAGGTCCGGCCCGGCAACGTTGACGATCGAGGCGTCCAGGAGATCCATGATCTCCGCGACGATCACCACCGCCAGGATCAGCCACCGCCACCGGTAGGGCTCGGTCGTCCTGTCAGGGATGGGAGATGGGGCACGCACGTCGGATACCTCCATGGTGAAGTAATTCCATGATGAAGGTAAATTGATGGGGGTAGGTTGTCAAAGGCGGGCCGCCCACCTGGACGCCCGGCGGGCGAGACGAGGTGGCAGTGCCTGTGGAGGAAGCGATGGGCGACGGTGTCGCGGCGCGGCGCGAGCGGCTGATGGAGGGGCTGCGGATCCATGGCGGCCACTACGCCGAGCTCAGCCGGCGCTTCGCCGCCTGGCTGGGCCTGCACTCCACCGACGCGACCGCGGTGCTGGAGATCGCCGCCGCCGAGGAACGCGGGGCCCCGCTGTCACCGGCCCGGCTGAGCGAGCGCATCTCCCTGTCCACGGGAGCCACCACCGCGCTCCTCAACCGCCTCGAAGCAGCCGGACACATCACCCGCACCCGCGAGCACTCCGACCGGCGCATCGTCACCCTGCGCGGCGGCCCGCACATCCAGGAGCGGGCGGACGAGTTCTTCGGCCCGCTCGCCCACCGCCTCGACGCCGCGATGGCCCCCTACCCGCCACAACTCCTGCAACAGTTCGAGCAGTTCATCACCGCTCTGAACGCCACCATGGACGCCCACCTCGCCGAGCGGAGCCCGGTGGCCCCGCCCCCCGGCTCCCCCCGGGGGACCGCCGGCGCTGGCTAGGGGTGGCGAAGACCGTCGTCACGGCCAGGGCCGGCCATCCACCCACAGCGTCCGCAGCGGTCGGGCCCCCGGGGCGCGACCGCTGCGGAGCCGGGGCGGGCGCCGCCGGCGGCCTACCGGTCGAAGTGGTGCCGGTGTTCGGCCAGGAAGGCGTCGAGGGTGCGGGGCGAGCGGCCGAGGACGTCGGCGACGGTGCTGGTGGGTGTCTCGGGGCGGGCGACGGCCAGTCGCTGGATCTCCACGACGTGGTCGGCGAGCCAGTCGGGCATGCCGGCCCGGTGGACGAGGTTGTCGCGCATCTCCTCCGGGGCGAGGTCGACGTACCGGATCAGGCGGCCGGTCACCGCGGTCAGCCGGGCGGCGAGGTCGGGATGGGAGACGGCCTCCGGTCCGGTCAGGGTGTAGGTGCCGCCCGCGAGGTGACGGCGGGTGAGCACGGCGGCCGCGACGTCGCCGATGTCGCGGCTGTCGACGTAGTTGCAGGGCGCCTCCCCCATCGCGCCGAGGACGACCCCCTCGGCCACGGCGGGCGCCAGGCGCAGGAGGTTCTGCATGAACGCGTAGGGCCGCAGGACGGTGCCGGTGAGTCCGGAGGCGCGCAGGTGTGCCTCGACGGCGTGGTGTCCGCGGGATATCGCGACGGGCGAGTCCGGCTCGGCGGCCGGGGCGGAGACCTTGACCACGTGTCCGATGCCGCTGACCACGGCGATGTCGATGACGCGGGTTTCGAGCGCGACCTGCGCGGGGCTGTTGGCCATGGCGAGGAAGAGCTGGTCGGCGCCCTCGAAGGCGGCGCGCAGCGAGTCGGGGTCGCCGGCGTCGGCGTACCGGACCTCGACGAGCCGGTCGTGCCGCGGGCCGGCGGTGCCGGGGAGCGGCCGCTGCGGGGTGCGGGTGAGGGCGCGCACGGGTACGTCGAGTGCGCGGAGGCTGTGGAGCAGGGCGGTTCCGGTGGTTCCGGTCGCTCCCATGACAACGATCATCGGGTGTCCTCACATACCTGGTGTATTCCGCGGCGGCGGGTGCCGCCTGGTTCAGTGACGGCCGGGGCCGGGGCTACGGTCGGGGCTGCGGCCGGATTACGGCTACGGCCGGGGCTTCGCGACGGTGCCGCGCCAGCGCAGGGTGACGATGGTGGTGGCGAGCACGGCGGAGACGGGCAGGTCGATGCGCAGCCGCCGCAGCCAGGGGGCGGCGGGAAGCGCCGTGTGCGCCGGCAGCCATGCGGCGACGAACCACCCCAGCCCCGCCGCCACGCCGGCGGTCGCGACGACGAGCAGCACGGTCAGCACGGGCCGCGGCAGGACGAGGGTCCAGCGCCGTGGCCGCCCGCCGTGCCGCAGCCAGGCGCCGACCAGGAACGCCACCACGGCGGAGGTGCCGGCGATGGAGGTGCCGGCCGCCACCGTGAGGTCCGCCTGACCGGTGACCACCCCCGCGGTACCGGCCGTCAACGCGGGAGCGGCGTAGGCGGTCAGCACCTCGCGCCATAGGACGAACGGCCGGGCGGCCGCCCGGCTCGGGGCGGTTCGGTCCTTCGTTGCGGGCATGTCGGCCTCTTCTTCTCGTTCGGGTTCCGAAAGGCGAAAGGGTTCGACCGGGCGGCCGGACGGGCCCATCCCGGTCAGGTAATTAGTTGGCTAATTACTACTCCGTGAAAAGGGCTCCCGTCCACGGGACGGGAGCCCGGGCCGGCCTACGGCCGGGGTCGGCCGAATGGGCCGGGGTCAGTCGGCGGTCAGTCGGCGGTCAGCGCCGAACTGCCGCGCACGACGCGGGAGAGCAGGTCCAGGAACACCGTGCGCTCCTCGACGGTGAGCCCGCCCACCATCGCCTCCAGTCGCCCGAAGTGCTCGGGCGCCATGTCGCGAAGGCGCTGCGCACCGCGCGCGGTCAGGACCGCCACCGTGCCGCGCCCGTCCTCGGTGGACGGGCGCCTGGCGACCAGGCCCTCGCGTTCGAGTCCGTCGAGCAGGCCGGTGACCGTGGCCCTGGAGACGTCGAGATCGGCCGCCAGCTGCGAGGGGGACTTCTCTCCCCCGTGACCTTCGAGGTCAGAGAGCAGGCGGTAGCGGCCCGTCGAGAGTCCGAACCGGGCGAAGTGCGCCTCGGCCGCCCGGCCGACTCTCGCGCCCGCGGAGATCAGTCGCACGGCGACCAGCACCGCCTGCGGATCGACCTCCAGCCCGTAGTGCCGCAGCTGCCATCCGGCCTGCTCCAGCGTGGGCTGCTCACCGTCGCTACCGTCCCTCGTCATGCAGATAATATGGCAGCTAATGACTTGGCCCGTCAAGGAGCCGCCGGCATTCACCGAAAGGCGCCACCCGACGGCCGGACCCCGGAGTGACGGCAGGACGTGTGGCGGGAGGGTGAACCGCGCTCCGGCCCCACCGGCCGGGGCCACCGCCCGGGTATGTCTCGCGGAATGTCCGACCGTCAGGACGGCGCCGGAACCCGGCCCAGAACAGGTGGATCCATGAGTTCGACCCCCAGAAGTCGCCGCGTCCGGGCCGCGGCCCTCCTCACCAGCCTCGCGACCGTGCTCGTCCCCGCGCTGACGCTCGGCACCGCCGCGCCGGCCGCCGCGCACGGTGACGAGCTGAGCGCCGAGATCCGGGCCATCATGGCCAAGCCCGGCTACGAGCACGCCCAGTGGGGACTGCTGGAGCGGGACGGCACCACCGGCGAGGTCATCCACTCCCAGTTCCCCGACCAGTTCTTCCTCCCCGGCTCGACGGCCAAGCTGCTCAGCGTCTCGGGCGCCTGGCACGCGCTGGGCGGCGACCACGAGTTCACCACCCCCGTGCAGGCCGTCGGGCAGCAGAACGGTTCGGCCCTGGACGGCAACCTGGTCCTGATCGGCCAGGGCGACCTCACCATGGGTGGCCGCACCGCGCCGGACGGCTCGGTCTCCTACACCCCGATCGACCACACCTACGCCAACGACGTGCCCGGCGCGACCCTCACCCCCGAGGACCCGCTGGCCGGGCTCGACCTGATCGCCCGGCAGGTGCGTGATGCCGGACTCACCCGGATCGACGGCGACGTCGCCGTCGACACCCGGCTCTTCAGCTCCTTCCCTGGCCTGGACCCGACTCCCACCCCGCTGATCGTCAACGACAACGTCATCGACCTGCTGACCACCCCGACCGCCCCGGGCCAGAGCGCGCAGCTGACCTGGCGTCCCCAGGTCGCGCCGTACCAGGTCGAGTCGACGGTGCGGACGGTCGCGGCGGGCAGTCCGACCGACCTGACGGTCTCCGCCTCCCCCGACGGCACCCGGATCACCGTCTCCGGCACGATCGCGGCCGACGCCCCGCCCACCCTGCGGATCTCCCCGGTGCAGGACCCGGCCGCGTTCGGGCGCACCGCCCTGATCGAGGCCCTCGGCCGCGCGGGCGTCACGGTCACCGCCTCGCCGACCGGGCCGAACCCGAGCGACAAGGTGCCGGACTCCTACGACGGCACCCGGCGGGTGGCCGCCTACGTCTCCCCGGTCTACGCGAAGTACGCCAAGCTGATCCTCAAGGTCAGCCACAACCTCGGCGCCAACCTGGCCATCTGCCTGATGGCCGTGACCGCGGGCAGCCACCAGTGCGAGGACGGCTTCCCCGTCCTCAACGAGTTCCTGCGCGGGGCCGGGATCGACCCGACCCAGGCCCAACTCCTCGACGGCCGCGGCGGAAACCCGGTCGACCGGGTCACCCCGAGGATCGAGACCGACATCGTGAACTACTGGCAGAACACCCCGGAGGCCGCCCGCTTCCGCGACGCGCTGCCGATCCTGGGCGTGGACGGCTCGCTGGCCGGCGCGTGCGCCGGCTGCCCCACCTGCCCCGGCAAGGGCAAGGTCTGGGCCAAGCCCGGCAGCGTGGTCGGCGAGGACGGGCTCAACCAGCGGCTCGCCGTCGGCGCCCAGACCCTGGGCGGCTACCTCGACGCCGGCCACGGCCGGCTGAACACCTTCTACCTGGCCGTGAACGGCGCGTCCACGCCCGACATCGACGGCTTCCTCGACGAGATCAACGACCTGGCCCGGATCGCGGGCCTGCTGCAGCAGGAGGCCGAGGCACGCAACAGCTGAGGTCCGAGGCCGTCCGGCGGGCCCGGCCGGACGGTGACCGGCGGGGGTACGGCCGCGGCCGGGGCGCCCCCGGCCGTGCCCCCACCCGGGTGCCTCCGGGGTGCGGGTCAGGTCCGGGCCTCGCGGCGACAGATCCGGTCGTGCTGGCGGATGCCGATCAGGGCGGCTTCGAGGCGTGAGGCCACTGCGCCACGAGGAGGGCGTACTCCGGTTGGGAGAGCCCTTTCGCCGCCCGCAACAGGGTGAGGGGGTGTGCCATGGGAGAGCCTTGGGTCTCAGGACGGTGCCGGGAGAGGGTCTTCCGGTGCGGTTCCAGATCCTAGGAAGCCCCTTCGGGCTGTGCCAGGCTTCGAGGCACCCCCCTGGGCACGCCCGGCCCGTACGGGTTGCCCTCCGGGGCCGACTCTGCTGGCGCTTCCTCCGCAGGTGATCGGCCCGGCGGGACGGGCCGCAGGGTGGTGGGGTCGGCGATCAGCCAGGCGGTGTCCTTGTCCTCGCCCCACCGTACGTTCGCGATCCAGGGCAGCTCCGGGCCCGGGCGGCGACGCGCGGTGACCAGGCAGGAGCGCCAGTGGCCGCCGACCCGCGCCCAGGCCAGGCGCCAGCACCGGTCGGCACCGTCCTCGGCGGGCGTGCCGGCCAGCTCGGCAGGCACCGCCACCGCGTCCCGCCACCGGCCGAGGAACGGCGCGGCCGGTGGAGGCGCGTCCTGCGGCTCGGGCAGCGGCCGGACGGTCTCCTCCGTGTACAGGAACCACCCCCAGGGCTGTGGGCTGTCCGTGTCGGGCGCCCAGCGCACATGGACCACCCAGCAGGCGGCGCCGGGCGGGCGCCGCCACACGGTGAGCATCCCCGGGCGCCACTCCCCGCCGAGCCGGATCTCCACCAGCCGCCACCGCCGCACGTCCCGGGACGCTCCGGGCAGGGTCATCAGCTCGCGCGGCGCCCGCTCGGCATCGCCGGGCCGCTCGGGCGGGCGGACGGGGCGGGAGAACGGAACGGCCGAGGTCATGAACCCATTATTCGATTGTTTGTTCGAGTGATCAAACGTCAGCTGCGCGGGCCGCCGGATGGGGGCCCTGTGCCGACGCGCGATATCTGTCCCGTGCGCGAACTGGTGGTCACCAAGACCACACAGCCGATCCGTGATTCCTGAGTCGTGACGCGCTGGTTGGAACCTGGTCACGAGAGTGGGAACCGGTCCGACCGTCGCCGACGCGGAAGCGATCCGGACGTGGCTCGCCCGGACGGTGAACCGACCGCGGCTCCGGACTCCGGCTCCCGCCGCCGGCGGCCGGGTCAGCGGCGGCTCTCGATCCGCAGGCCGCCCGTGGTCACCCGGCGGATCGGCTCGCTCACCAGCAGCTCGTGCGGCTGGCCGAGGGCGATCGCGCCCGCCGCGTCGAGCCGGGCCAGCTGGGCGTCCGTCAGCTCGACCGCCAGGGCGCCCAGGTTGTCCTCCAACTGGGCGCAGGTGCGGGCGCCGAGCAGCGTGCTCGTCACGCCCGGCTTCCACAGCGTCCAGGCCAGCGCCACCTGGGCCGGAGTGTGCCCCAGCTCGTCGGCCACCTCCCGGACCACCCCGGCCACGCCGAGGCTGCGTTCGGTGAGGGTTCCCAGGGCGAGGTTGTGGCTCCGGCGGGTGCTCCCGTCGGGGCCGGCGCCCGTCGCGCCCACGTCGTCCCGGCCGTACTTGCCACTGAGCACCCCGCCGCCGAGCGGCGAGTACGGGACCACGCCCAGCCCCAGCTCCCGGGCCATCGGGATCAGGTCGCGCTCCGCGGTGCGTTCGATCAGGCTGTACTCGAGCTGCAGCGCGACCAGCGGCGACCAGCCGCGCAGGTCCGCGATCGCCTGCATCCGGGACACCTGCCAGGCCGGGGTGTTGGAGATCGCCACGTACAGCACCTTGCCCTGCCGGACCAGGTCGTCCAGGCCGCGCAGCACCTCCTCCACCGAGGTCCGGAAGTCCCAGACGTGCAGGTACAGCAGGTCGAGGTAGTCGGTGCCGAGCCGCCGCAGGCTGCCCTCCACCGAGCCGAACAGCGCCTTGCGGTGCCCGCCCCCGGAGTTCGGGTCGCCGGGGCGGCGCAGGGTCGAGTACTTGGTCGCCAGCACCAGGCGTTCGCGCTCCTCGTGGGCGAACTCGCCCAGCAGGCGCTCGGAGCTGCCGTCGGTGTAGGTGTCGGCGGTGTCGAGGAGGTTGCCGCCGAGCCCGACGTAGCGGTCGAACAGCTTGCGGGCCTCGGCCCGTTCCGCGCCCCATCCCCATTCGGTGCCGAAGGTCGCGGTGCCCAGGGCCAGCGGTGAGACCCGCAGTCCCGAGCGGCCCAGCAGCCGGTAGTCGTCGAGGGCCAGTGCCATCGGGTTCTCCAGTGTTCGCGTGTGTTCGTGTTCCCTTGCCGGGACCGAGTCTGCAGCGACGGCGGGTCCCGGATAAGGGAGGGACTTTCCTGGGAAGACCGGTCCCACCCTGGCGGTTGGACCGGTCATGACGACCCGCACCATGGACACCACCGAGGAACTGGCCGCCTTCCTGCGCAGCCGGCGCGAACGGCTGGACCCGGACCGGCTGGGCCTGCCCGCGCACCGGCGGACCCGGCGAACGCCCGGACTGCGCCGCGAGGAGGTCGCGGAGCTGGCCGGAGTCAGCACCGACTACGTGGTCCGGCTGGAGCAGGGCCGGGGGCTTCGGCCCTCCGCGGAGGTGCTGGCGGCGCTGGCCCGGGCCCTGCGGCTGGCACCCGGCGAACGCGACTACCTCTTCGACCTGGCCGGACGGCGCCGCCCCGGCACCACCGGCGGGCCGGCCGCTGGTCCGGCGCCGTCGCTGGCCCACCTGGTCGACGACCTCTCCCCGTTGCCCGCCATGCTGCTGGACCACCGCTACGACCTGCTGGCCTGGAACCCCGAAATGGCCACGCTGCTACCGGAGTTCGACGCCGTTCCGCCGGAGCGGCGGAACGCGATGTGGCTCTGCCTGCTGCACCCGCCGATGCGCGGCTTCTACGCCGACCGGGAGCAGGTGCTGCGGGACGGCGTCGCCCATCTGCGCGCGGCCTGGGCCGCCCACCCGCAGGACCGGGCACTGGCCGGGCTGATCGCCGAATTCACCGCGCAGGACGAGGACTTCGCCCGGCTCTGGGCAGAGCGGGAGGTCCGCGTCAACGGCCGCGGTCGCAAGCTGCTGCGGCACCCGGCCGTCGGGACGATCGCCGTCGACTTCGAGGTCCTGCTCCCGCTGGAGGACCCAGAGCTCCGGCTTCTGGTCTACCGCGGCGCGGACGACGAGAGCCGCGTAGCCCTGCACCGGCTGTGCGGCGGTGACGGGCGCCAGGAAGGCTGACAACGCACGGCTGGTGGCAGGAAGCGTGATCACTTGCGCTGGATGGTGTCGACGCCGAGGTGGGTGAGGGCGCCGTGCCCGCCGTTCTTCCCCCCGGACGTGCGAGGCGTCCCGGTGTCCCTGGACAAGCGCCGCCTGCGCCGCGCCTTCGGGCCCGGGCTACCTGAGGGTCGGGGCCGCGCCTTCGGGCCCGGGCTACCGGAAGAGCGGCGCGACCGTGATCACTCCCGTCCGGATCTCCCCCGCCGTGCGGACGGGCCCGCCGTTCGGCGGGGAGGTCTCCGTGCACAGCCCGGAGGGCCGGCACGGACGCGACACCCGGCAGCCGTTGGACGTCGAGGTCGTCCAACGGCCGCCGACGGAGGACCACTACGAGCGCCGGGCCCGCCGCGTCACCGGCGCAGCTGCGCGTTGAGCCGGGCGGCCTGCCGGGTGAGGTGGTCGCGTTCGGGGAGGGTGGGCGCCGACCGGGCGGCCTGGGCGTAGAGCCGTGCCGCGGTCGCCGGATCACCGTCGCGCTCGTGGAGGTACGCCGCGACGGCGGTGTACCGCGGCAGGGCGGGGTCGAGCTCCGCCAGGGCGGCCAGCCCCGCCCGGGCGCCGTCGGCCTCGCCCACCGCGACGGCCCGGTTGAGGCGTGCCACCGGGCTGTCGGTGAGCCGTACCAGCTCGTCGTACCACTCGACGATCTGCACCCAGTCGGTCTCCTCGGTGGTCCGGGCGTCGGCGTGGAGCGCGGCGACGGCCGCCTGGGCCTGGAACTCGCCCAGGCGGTCGCGGGCGAGGGCGGCCTGGAGCACGTCGACGCCCTCGGTGATCAGCCGGGTGTCCCACAGGCCGCGGTCCTGCTCGGCGAGCGGCACGAGCCTGCCGTCCGGGCTCGTCCGGGCCGGGCGCCGGGCGTGGTGGAGCAGCATCAGCGCCAACAGGCCCGCGACCTCCACGTGGTCGGTGCCGGCCGCCAGTTGGCGGGTCAGCCGGATCGCCTCGGCCGCGAGGTCGACGTCCCCGGAGTACCCCTCGTTGAAGACCAGGTAGAGCACCCGCAGCACGGTGGCGACGTCACCGGGCCGGTCGAAGCGGACGCCGGAGACGGTCCGCTTGGCCCGGCTGATCCGCTGGGCCATGGTCGCCTCCGGCACGAGGTAGGCCTGCGCGATCTGCCGCGTGGTCAGGCCGCCGACCGCGCGCAGAGTGAGCGCGACAGCGGAGCCCGGCGTCAGGGACGGGTGCGCGCACAGGAAGTACAGCTGGAGCGTGTCGTCCACCGCCTCGCCCCGGTCGGGCACGGGCTCTGCCTCGACCAGGTCCTCGCGCCGCCGCCGGGAGGTGTCGGCCCGGACGGCGTCGAGGTACTTGCGCCAGGCCACCGTGACCAGCCAGCCCTTCGGGTCGCGCGGCGGGTCGTCCGGCCACCTGCGCACGGCCTCGACCAGGGCCTCCTGTACGGCGTCCTCGGCCGCCGCGAAGTCCGCTCCGCGACGGACGAGGACACCGATCACCGCGGGCACCAGGGCCCGGAGCAGTGCTTCGTTCACTCGGTGGCCGTGCACTTCTCGCCGTAGAACGGGCGCACCTCAAGCCACTCGTGGATGGGCTTGCCCCCCGCGCCCGGGGCCGCCGACAGCTCGCCGGCCAGCTCGACCGCGCGCTCGTAGGTCTCCACGTCGATCACCATCCAGCCGGCGATCAGGTCCTTGGTCTCCGCGAACGGACCGTCGGTGACCGGGGGCCGCCCCTCGCCGTCGTAGCGGACGAACGTGCCCTCCGGGGAGAGCGCCTGGCTGTCGACGAACTCGCCGGTGCCCTCCAGCCGGGCGGCGAAGTCACGCATGTACTGCACGTGGGCCGTCACCTCCTCCGGCTCCCACTGGTCCATCGGCACGTCGTTGACCGCCGCCGGCGCGCCCCGGTAGTGCTTGAGCAGCAGGTACTTGGCCATGATGTTCTCCTTGGTGAGGTACGGCCCATTGTGGCCGTCTTCACCCCTGGGACGGAGCCGGGCGCGGGTTCTCGACATCCCTTCGCGAACTTTCTTCCACGGTCTTCGGGGCCACCGTGCTCCGGCGGGGGATCGTCCGGTGCTCGGCGTCGCCGTGGTCGAAGGTGTGACGGAAGGACCGGTCCGGGCAGCGGCACCGTGACGCGTCGGACGGGTCCGACGGGTCGGTCGGGTCCGACGCGGGCGGGTCGGACCGGCCGTGGCGCCTCCTCCTCCTCCTCCTCCGGGGCTCAGCGCTCGCAGGCGACGCCGTCGCCGTCGGCGTCGAGCCCGGCGCGGTAGCCCGGGTCGCCCCGGTGCAGCGGTGCGGCGCCGGCGGCCTTCGCGGCGGCGCAGTTCTTGTAGTAGGCCGCCGCCGGGGCCTGGGTGGTGGGTTCCGGCTCGCTGGTGGGGGGCTTCGGGGTGGTCACCGGCGGCTTGGTCTCCGGGACCGGCGGCTTCGGCGGAGCCGGGGCAGCGGCGGGGGTGCTGGGCGCGACCGGGACGGGCGCGACCGGGACGGGCGCGGGCACCGGGGGCGCGGTGGTCGGCACCGGGCTGGGTGCGGCGGGCGGCTCGGTGGCGGCGGGTTCGGGCGCGGCCGGGGCGGGCGGGGTGGTGGGCGCCGGCGGGGTGGTCCCGCCGGGCGGGGTGGTGGGCGCGGTCGGCTCGGCTGGGGCGGAGCTCACCGGGCCCGGGGGCTTGCTGTTCTGCTCGGCCTTGGAGGCGCCGGAGGCGCCGATCAGGATCAGCAGCCAGACGGCGGCCAGCACGGTGACGGCGAGCTTCGCGCCCTTGGTGAGCCGCTTGGAGCGCCACGCCCACAGTGCGCCGAGCGGCGGGAGCAGCCAGAGGGCGAGCACCCGCAGGGCAATCTGCCCCTTGGTGCGCGGGGGCAGGGGCGCCGCGGCGGGCGCGAGGGTGTGGACATGGGTCGAATTCACGCGGATTCCCCGGGTCAAGATCACAGGTGGTAGGCGCACATTGTGCCGCAACCGTGAACGGCTTCGACCGGTATTCCACACATCGGGCACCCCGGCCCCGGGAGTGGGCCCCGGGGCCGGGCGCTCCGTCAGTTGGCCACCTACCCGGCCACCCGCCCGCCGCCTACGATTCGGCGGAGGTCCGGCGGGCGGCCGCCTCGTCCCGCAGCACGCTGTAGCGGATGCTGTCGCGCCACTGCCCGTCGCGGAACACCACGTTGCGCAGCACGCCCTCCTGGGTGAACCCGGCCTTCTCCAGCGCGCGTTGCTCGGCGAAGTTCTCCGTCTCGGTGTCGGCCTCCACCCGCGCGACCGGCGAGTACGCGAACAGGTAGTCCACCAGCAGGATCTGGGCCCGAGTCCCGATGCCCCGCCCTCGCGATCCGGGGAGCAGCTGGATACCCATGCTCCAGTAGTACGAGCGCGGCACGACGTCCACCCGCCGCCAGCCGACGAACCCGTGGAACTCGCCGCCGGCCGCGACGGCCAGCTGTCCGCGGTCGTCGCCCAGCAGCCGGTTCTCGGCCCACCGCCGCCGCCAGGACCCGGGGTCGGTCCAGCCGAACCACTGGAACGTCCCGACCGCCTCCGGGTTCTGGACCAGTTCCTCCAGGGTGCCCAGCTCGCTCTCGGCCACGGGGCGCAGTGTCACATTGTCATATGGCATGCGATGAAGTGTAGTTTCGGCCATCGGGGGCCGGAGAGGATTTTCTTTTGCAGGGTGGACGGGGGCGGCGGAGCCCGCACCTGCTCCGTTTCGCTGTGGGGAAAGTCCGCCCCGGTCCGGAGCGACGATCCGTACAGTCCGATCTCATGACGATGGTCACCACACGCACGGTCACCTATCCCGCCGACGGCCTGACGATGGCCGGGCACCTCGCGCTTCCCGCCGGGGTCGACCGCCGGCCCGCCGTCCTGATCGGCCCCGAGGGGCCGGGCCTGAACGACTTCCAGCGCCGCCGGGCCGACGCGCTCGCCGAACTGGGCTACGTGGCACTCGCCTTCGACCTCCACGGCGGCGGACACTGGTTCACCGACCCGCAGGAGATGCTGGCCCGCGTGATGCCACTGCTCGCCGACCCCGGCCGGATGCGGGGCATCGGCCACGCGGCCCTCGATGTGCTGCGCGCCGAACCGCGGACCGACCCCGACCGGATCGCCGCCATCGGCTACGGAACCGGCGGCGCGATCGCGCTGGAACTCGGACGCGACGGTGTCGACCTGCGGGCGATCGGAACGGTCAACGCACTGACCACGGGCCGCCCGGGCGAGGCCGCGCGGATCCGTTGCCCCGTGTGGGCCGGGGTCGGCTCGGAGGACCCGATCATGGCCGCCGGGCAACGGGACGCCTTCGCCGCCGAGATGCAGGCCGCCGGCGTCGACTGGCGTCTGGTGGTCTACGGCGGGGCCCTGCACGCCTTCCACCACCCGCCGGTCGACCAGAGCGTGGTCCCCGGCGTCGGCCACCACCCGCGGCACGCGCGACGGGCCTGGCGCGACATCGTCGGCCTGCTCGCCGAGTGCCTGCCCGTGACAGGGTGAGCGGGCCGACCGTGACACGGCCGCGGGAATGTCCGGACAGGCCGTCGCCCTAGGACCAGGAGACCTGGGCCCGCGTACCGGCCGAACGGACATCCACCAGATCGAACCCGTCCTGCCGGCGGATCACATGACGGATGCCCTCCGGGGCCGAACTGCGGACGAACCCCACCCATCCGACGCCGGTCGCCTTCCGGAGGAGCCACTCCACCGCCTCCATCACCACCCCGAACTCGTCCTCGTGAACACCGGTGCGAAGGGTGAGCGCCCAGGGGGCGCTCCCCTCGGGATCCGCCCGATCGACGGCACGGACCAGCAACGCGGTGTCCGCACCGGCGAACGAGTGGCTCGCCGATCCGCCGTCGAAGACCGGCCACGGCTCGTGGCCGGAGTCCTCCCAGTCGACGGCAGCATGCGTCGCCGGTGCCCGGTCGGCCTGACCCAGGAGCCATCTCACCTCCTGTACGACCGACGCCGGGAGGTCCGACGGGAGATCCACAGCCAGGAACAGGTCGTAGTAGTCGCTCACCCCCCGAACCTAGCCCCTACCACCGACACTCCCGGCTGTCGGACCGCACGGACCTGGGCCCCCGGGCGAGCGGATGGGCCGTCAGGTCACCCGCTCGGATGGAGTATCGTCCGGTGATCGCACCGGTTCGAGCGGTCCGCAGCGATCGGCGCCCGGGCCCGGTCGGCGAGGCGGTGATCACCGCCCGGCAGGACGCCACGCGGTCCGTGCCGTCCGGCCGGCGGCGCCACCGCCGCAGCGCGACACCGTGGCAGGTCCGGATTCCCGGGACGGCGTCCGTGTGGGCGGCCGGCATGGGAACGGTGACGCTCGCCGTCGGTCTGACTCTGGCGAACGCGCCGACCGACCACACCGACCGGGCCGCCTCACCGCCGACCCCGGCGGCGAGCGAGGACGCCTCCGCCGACCCTTCCGCCCGGCCGACCCGTTCCGCCTGGCCGAGCGCCAGGCCGACGAGTGCCAGGCCGACGGGCGCGGTACCGACGGGCGCACCGGCGTCCTCCGGGCCGCCGATGCCGAGCCCGGCCGGGTCCCCGGCCGCCGTGCCCTCCCCCGCCGCCTCGCCCGTGCCCGCGGCTTCGGCCGCGTCGACCGGCTCCGCTCCGGCCGGCTCCGCCCCGCCCCGCCCGGGACGGTGCAGTTCGGCGACCGGGGGCAGCGCGTCGTGGAACTGCAACGCCTCCTGCTGGAAGCCGGCTGCAACCAACCGGACTCCCCGCCGGCCCAGGGACGCTTCGACGAGTCCACCGCGGCCGCCCTGACGAGCTTTCAACGGGAAGCACGGATCCGCGGCGAGGAACGCACCCTGATCCTCTACGGCCCGGCGACCCGCGAAAGCCCTCGAACACCGGACCACCCGTCCGAGGTGCCGATAGGCGGCCACCAGGAGCCGCCACCGTACAGACGAGCCCCCCACCACTGCCCTGCCGACGTGTCCGCCGCCCACCTGCTGGGCCCGCCCTCCCGGAGACCATGTGATCCGCAACCCCAGCCCCAGCCGCCCCGCAGCCGACGAACCGGGCGGCTTCGCCGTCCAGGGCCTCGCCAGTCGCCCCGGGCCGGGCCGGGACCGACCGGGCATGTGCGAGGACACCGGCGAGCCCCACCCGGACGCCCCGCCGACCGCCCCGGTGCGCGCCGTGCCGGCGGAGCGGGTATGAGCCCCCGGCCGCGGAGTTCCCGCCGGAACACCGCCCACGCCGCCCGGCACGCGGGCCGGCCCCTGGCCCTGCGCGGCACGCCGGGCCCGGCCCACCTCCAGGACCCCGCCGTGTCCGCCCTCGCCATCGGCACGCCGTGGCCACAGGCGGATCCCCGGGACGACCTGCGGCCGGGCCGGCCCGCGTCCGCCCGTCTGGCGAGCCTGATGCTCTCGGGCAAGGACCACTTCGCCGCGGACCGGGAGCTGCTCGACCTCCTGCTGTCCGAGGACGCGGGCTGCGTGGACCCGGTCCGGCGTGGCAGGGAGTTCCTCCACCACGCCGTCGGGCTCCTCGCCGAGCACGGCCTGGAGCAGTTCCTGGACCTGGGCTGCGGTCTGACGACCGGCGCGCCCGGCACCGCGCTCGCCCCGATCCACAGCTCGGTCCTGGCCGCGCAGCCGGGCGCTCGGGTCGTCTACCTGGACCACGACCCGGTCGTCATGGTGCACGCCCGGGCGCTGCTCGACGCCCCGGCACCGGCCCGGATCCGACACCTGCGGGCCGACCTCGCCGCGCCCGGCGCGGTGCTCGCGACTCTGCGGGAGCAGGCGGGCCTGGTCTGGGAACGCCCCGTGGCGGCCGTGCTCGGCGACGTCCTGCACGAGCTGAGCGACCCGCAGGCCCGGTCCCTGCTCGCTGCGTTGCACCAGGAACTGCCCGCCGGCAGCGTGCTCGTGCTCGGCCACCGCACCGCGGGCACCCACAACCCGGGCCGCGCCGCACGCGTGGCCGCCTGCTGGGCACGGGCCGACCTGCCGTGGCACCCCCGCACCCCGGCCGCCGTCATTGCCCTCCTGGGCGGCTGGGAGCGGCAGGCGCTCGGCGCCGAACCCACGGGGGGCGTGCCGTGCCGGGCGGGTACGCGGTGGTGGCGGTCGGCGGCACGGCGCGCCCCCGTCACGCACGACAGCGGGGCCAGGGCGGCCCTCGAGCCGTAGGCGGCGCGGCGGCGTCGGGCCGGGGGGAGGGGACCTCCGGTCCGGCCGGCATCGATCGCCTGACACGCCGTCGGCCGTGTCCGGGTGTCCGCAGTCCGGTCCGCGGGAGTACGCGGTGTGACCCCGTCGACGAAGCTAGGCCGGCGGGCGGGAACTGGCGATCACCGAGGCGCCGTCCGTGCTCGGGCTGCGCCGAACCCGTCGGCGAGGCGGCCTCGATGGACCTCGCTCTGGCCACCGGCCGGGGCCCGCGATTCTCCCGGGACGAACGGCCCGGTGCTCGGATCAGAGCAGCTCTGATCATTCGATCTTCAGGTTATAGTGCGCACGTCAAAATGTACGGGCGGGCCTCTGCGGGGCCTGCCCTGACGCCGGATCACCTCCGCCGTCCCGAAGCAGGAACCGATACGACGTTGCCCAGAACGCGAGTTGCCGTCCCGGTCACGGCGCGGAGAGTCGAACTCACCCGCCCGGACACGGTGCACGGATCCGCGTTCCGCCGCCTCCGCCGCCCACTCGCGGGCGGGGCTCCTCGGTTCCTCGCCGCGGCCCGCGGCCCCGGCCGCCGGAGACCCCGCCGCCGCTCGGCCCTCGTCTGAGAGCGAAGTCGGCCGCTCACCCCTTACGTCACCGTCACCCGGCGCTCCTCGTGCGCCCGCGCTCTCCGAGAGGTCCGCCCCGTCATGGTCGACCCCCGCTTCAGCATCCTGTCCGAGGACCTCGCCGCCGAGCACGCCCCCGTCTCCACCGCGGACGGTACGCACACCACGGACCACCGCCGGCACGAGGAAAGAGGAGCCGCCATGGCAACCGTCGGAGAGCGGCTGAGCAGCGCCCGGGTCCGGGCCTTCATCGGCCGCGACGAGGAGCTCGCCCACTTCGCGCGCGCCCTGGCCGGGGACCCGCAGGCGCCGTTCGCGTTCTACCTGTCCGGTCCGGGCGGCATCGGCAAGTCGACGCTGCTGCGCCGCCTCACGGACCACGCCCGCGCGGCGGGACGGCCCCTGCTGGAGCTGGACGGCCGCTTCGTCAGCCGGGATCCGGCCGACTTCGAGCGCGTCGCCGCCTCCTTCCTGACCGTCCCCGGCACGGTGCTGTTCCTCGACTCGTTCGAGCACTGCCAGTGGCTGGAGAGCTGGCTGTGGCAGCGCTTCCTGCCCCGCGCCGCCGCCGACACCCTGGTGGTGCTGGCGGGCCGCCTCGCGCCCCAGCCGCAGTGGGCGGCCGATCCCGCCTGGGCCGGACTCCTCCACGTCAGTGAACTGGGGCAGTTCACCGAGGAACAGGCCCGGAGCCTGCTCACCACCGCCAGGTCCTGCCCGAACTGCGGGAGCGGGTGCTCCGTTTCGCCGGCGGCAACCCGCTGGCGCTCTCCCTGGCGGCCGCGTCCGGCATGGCGGACTGGACGAGGGAGGAGGTCTGGGCGCCCTCGGCGGATGTCCTGCGCACCCTGCTGTCGGGCCTGATCGGCGAGGTGCCGACGGCGGCCCACCGCCGCGCGCTGGAGCTGGCCGCCCAGGCCTACTCGACCTCCGAGGAGCTGCTCGCCGCCGTCCTGCCCGAGGAGGACGCCCACCCGCTCTTCACCTGGCTGCGCGACCTGCCGTTCATGGAGTCCACCCACCGCGGGCTCCACCCGCACGACGCCGCCCGCGAGACGTTGGCCACCGACCTCCGCTGGCGGGCCCCCAACGCCTTCGTGACGATGCGCCGGCGGCTGGCCGAGGAGTACCTGCGCATCCTGCGGGAGGCGCCGGAGGAGCGGGTCTGGACCGTCACCGACGAGCTGTTCTACCTCTTCCGCGAGGGGGAGATGGTCGCCCGTCTGCGCACCTTCTCCCGCGAGGACGAGGTGCACGACCGGCCCCTCCACCCGGACGACCTCGACACGGTGCTGCGGATGGCCGAGCAGACCGAGGGCCCGGCCTCGGCGGAGCTCGTCCGCTACTGGGCGCGGCGCCAGCCGCAGGCCTTCAGCGTCTACCGCCTGGTGAGCACGGGCCGCATCGTGGCCTTCACGGCCCGCCTCGCCCTGCCCGCCCCCGCCGACCCGGAGGACCTGGCCGCCGACCCGGTCGTGGCGGCCGCCTGGGAGTACGCCGAGGCCGCCGGGCCGGTCCGGCCCGGCGAGCACATCGGCGTCAGCCGCTTCTCGGTCTACCCCGAGCGGTACCAGGTGCCCTCGCGCGTCATCGACCTCAGCAGCTCCCGCGCCCAGGCGGAGTCCGCCCGCGCCCGCGGCCGCGCCTACGGCTTCGCCGTCTGGCGGGACGCCGAGACGTGGTCGGCGCGCGTCAAGGGCAGCCTCGCCGACACCGGCGCCCGGCCGCGGGTCGGCGAGCACACCTACGGCCTGTTCGCGGTCGACTGGCGCCAGGTGCCCGTCGAGACCTGGCTCCGCCACTTCATAGCGGCCACCGCCGTGCCGACCCGGGCCGGGCCGTCGGGCGTCTCGCGCGCCGCGTTCGACCAGGCCGTCCGCGATGCCCTGACGCACTGGCGCGACGCGGGCGCCTTCGCCGCCTGCGCGCTGCTCCGCACCCGCCTGGCGGCCGACTTCGGCGAGCCCGTCGAGGAGTTGCGCGCCCTGCTGCGCGGGAGCGTCGACGACCTCGCCCGCGATCCGCGCGGTGTCCGCGCCCGCGACGCCGTGACCGCGGGCTACTTCTCCGGTGCGCCCACCCAGGAGGCCGCCGCCCGCCGGCTCGGCCTCCCCTACGGCACCTACCGGCGCCACCTGCGGCAGGGGCTGGACCTGCTCAGTGAGGCGCTGTGGCGGCTGGAGCTGCACGGTCCCGGTCCCGAGTGAGGCGGCGCGAGCGCACGCGTGTGCCGGCCGCCCCCTCCCGGCACCGGCAGAAAGCGGCTGGTCACGGGCGCCGGACTGTGGTTCGATGCCGCGATGAGAATTGAGAGCGGGTCCGGCCCGGGGGTCCGGTGTCGTGACGACCGTGACCTCGGTGCGTGCGTGCGGGTCCTGGCGGAGGTCCATGCGCGGGACGGCTACCCGGTGAACTGGCCCGAGGCGCCGACGTCATGGCTCACGCCGCCCGTCCTCATCGGCTCGTGGGTGGCGGAGCTGGACGGCCGGATCGCCGGCCATGTCGTCCTGTCCCGCAGCGGCGCGGGCGACGCGGCGCCGGGGCTCTGGAGCGCTCGGGCGGGGGTGGGCGTCGACGGGACGGCGGTGGTCAGCCGGCTGTTCGTCGCCCCGTCCGCCCGTGGCCGCGGGATCGGCGCGCTGCTGATGGCGCGGGCGGCCGAGGAGGCCCGGGCCCGCGCTCTGCACCCGGTGCTCGACGTGGTGGCGTCCGACACCGCCGCGGCCGCGCTCTACGAACGCCTCGGCTGGCGGCTGCTGGCCACCGTCGAACAGCGCTGGAGCCCGGAGCAGCTGGTCGCCGTCCGCTGCTACGCCGCCCCGTAGCGCGCGGCGACGGCGGACGCTCCGCCCGGCCGCGAGGAGGCCCGGGCGAGCCCCGGGCTCACCGGCCGTAGGCCGTGTCGATGTGGGCGAGCACCGGGGCGGCGCCGTCCTCCGTGGCGATCCGCCGGGCGAGTTCGGCCGCGCGGCTCCGGTGGACCGGCTCGGTCGTACAGGCCGTGATCGCGGTCCCGAGGGCCTCGGCGCTCAGCTCCTCGAACGGCAGCACCAGCGGGGCGACGCCCAGCCGGTGCAGCCGGTCCGCCCAGAAGGGCTGGTCGGCCATGACGGGGACCGGTACGGCCGGTACCCCGGCGCGCAGCCCGGCCCCGGTGGTACCCGCTCCGGCGTGGTGGACGACGGCGGCCGTGCGGGGGAAGAGCCAGTCGTGCGGTACGTCGCCGATGGCGAGGACGTCGTCGCCACCGCCGCCGAGGTCGGCCCAGCCCGCCTGGACCACCGCGCGCACCCCCGCCCGCTTCACCGCCGCGGCCACCAGGTCACTGAGCCGTTCCCCGTGACCCGGGGCCATGCTGCCGAACCCGATGAACACCGGTGGCGGCCCGGCCTGGAGGAAGTCGACCAGCTCGGCCGGGGGCCGCCAGCCGTCCGGCCGGGCGGGCCACCAGTAGCCCGGGACCTCGACCCGGGTCGGCCAGTCCGCCGGGCGCGGCAGCACGGAGGGGCTGAAGCCGGCGAAGACCGGGCGGCGGTCGGTTTCCGACGGTGCCGGTGCCGCTTCGGGCAGCCCGAGGCGGGCCCGCAGCCGGGTGGCGGCGCCCGCGAAGAGCTGGTCCCGGCGGCGCACCACGTCGTGGCCCGCGGCCAGGTTGCCCTCCGGTCCCAGGCCCTCGGCGTCCGTCGCACCGGGCAGCGCGAACTCCCGGGTGGCGAACGCCGGTACGAGGTGGGTCTCGAGGACGGGCACGCCGAGCGCCTCCCCGGCCGTCTCGCTCAGCGGAGCCGGGGCGAAGGCGGTGAGCACCAGGTCGGTGCCGTCCGCCACGGCCCGCTCCACACCGTCGGCGAGCCCGTCCACGTACGCCCTCGTCAGTGCCCGGGCCTCCTCCCGCGACGCCGCCCGGGACCAGCCGCGGATCAGCTCCTCCGGGTCCCCCGGCAGCGGCCGGTACCCGAGGCCGCACCCGCCGACGAGTGCGGCGAAGGCCGGATGGGCCGCCACGGCGACCTCGTGTCCGGCGTCCAGCAGGCGTCGCCCCAGGCCGGTGAACGGTGCGACGTCGCCGCGCGACCCGGCGGTGATGATCAGAATCCGCATGCCGCGATTCTCCCCGACGGGCGCCGCCCCGTTCACCGTTCCCGGGAGCCCACCAGCCGCTCCGGGCGGGAGGCGGTACCGGCACCTCTCGTCGGCTGCCCCGGCCCGCGGGTTTCCCGGGGAGCGGCGAGCCGGGAGAATGCGGGCATGGTGATCACGGCGCGCGCCCTCAACCGCTCGACCCTCGCCCGGCAGTTGCTGCTGGCGCGGGAGCCGATCGACGCCGCCGACGCGGTGCGGCGGGTGGTCGCCCTCCAGGCGCAGGAGCCCGCCTCGCCCTACCTGGCACTGTGGAACCGGATCAGCGGATTCGACCCGGCCGGACTCGACAGCGCCGTGGCCGGGCTGCGGGTGGTGCGGTCGACGCTGATGCGGATCACGCTGCACCTGGTCCACAGCGAGGACTACCGGGCCTTCCGCGAGGCCGTGGAGCCGACCCTGCGCGCCTCCAGGCTCGGCGACGCGCGCTTCACGGCGTCCGGGCTGACCGCCGCCGACGCCGACGCCCTGCTTCCCGAGCTGCTGGACTTCGCCGACCGGCCGCGGACCGGCGCCGAGGCCCAGGCCTGGCTCGGCGAACGCCGCGGCACACCGGTCGAGCTCCCGGCGTGGCGGATGCTGCGGCAGTACGCGCCGCTGTGGCACGTGCCCGCCGGCGGGCCCTGGTCGTTCGCCTCCCGGCCGTCGTACGTCGCCGCCGCCACGCGGCCGGTGCTGACCGACCCGGACGCCGTCCTCGACAGCACGGGGCCGCTGATCCGCCGCTACCTGGAGGGCTTCGGCCCGGCCTCGGTGGCGGACATGGCGCAGTTCGCCATGATCCAACGGGCCCGCGCCAGAAAGGCCGTGCAGGCACTCCGCGACGAACTCGAAGAGCTGGAGGGCCCCGACGGCACGGTGCTGTTCGACCTCCCCGGCGCGCCCCGGCCGGACGAGGACACCCCGGCGCCGCCCAGGCTCCTGCCGATGTGGGACAGCACCCTGCTGGTCTACGCCGACCGCAGCCGGGTCCTCCCGGCCGCCTACCGCAAGCTGGTGATCCGGGTGAACGGGGACGTACTGCCGACCCTGCTGGTCGACGGCCACGTCGCCGGCGTCTGGCGGAGCGTCGACGCGGGGATCGAGGCCACCGCCTTCCACCCCCTCCCGGAGGAGGTCTGGGAGGCGCTGGCCGCGGAGGCCGGTGCGCTGTTCGCCTTCCTCGCCGACCGCGACCCGCGGGTCTACCGGCGCTACGACCACTGGTGGGTCAAGGGCCTGCCCGCCGCCGAGACGCGTCTGCTCACACCGGCCTGATGCCGTCTGATCCATCTATCGATAGTGAGCGCATGATCCGTCACCGAGGAGGCCGGAACCCTGCGCCCCCGCGACGCGCTCGCGGGGGCGGGGGCGGCGGGGATCCCGCACGGTTTCGACGTCGGCGGGGCGCGGAGGCGTGCCGTACATCCGACAGGCCACGGTGATGACGCGGGGGAACGACGCTGCTCGCCGAACCGGCGGGCCGGTACCGATCGGCCGTGCTTCCGAGGGTGCTCCAGAAGCTCCGACGGCCCGCGCGGCAGCGCCGCCCACGAACGACAAGCTACGGCCGCGTAGGCCTTGACACCTTTTGACCTCCCTGACACCTTCATGGTTAAAGCTGCTCACAAGGCGCTCGGTTCAATCATCTATAAGCAGGTTCGGCGCGCTCTTGCGTCATGTGCCTGATGCCGCCGCCCCACCGCGCGGCACCCGGCACGGCAGGAGATCCGGCGCTCCGCTCACCGGCGCACCGGGGGGGATGCCTCGGGGCCCGACACCAGCTGCCGAGCCCCCGAGTCACCGCCCCCGCCGACACCCACCACGCGCCTCCCCGACCGTCCACCCGGTGTTCGGTCCCGTGCCTTCTTGCCCGAGGAGTCAACATGCGCAGGTCGCACCGACGAGGCAGACGCCTCGTCGCACTCGCCACAGCCGTCGTCACCCTCCCGCTCACGGCCACGCTCTCCCAGGCCGCCGCCGCTCCTCCCGCCCCCAACCCCGCCCCCTACGCCCTGGTACCGCAGCCGGTCTCGCAGCAGGCAGTGGCGGGCGCCGGGTTCACCCTCACCCCGCGGACCCGCATCGCCGCCCTCTCCCGGGACTCGGCGGCGGTGGGCGTCGGCACCTACCTCGCCCAGTTGCTGGCCCCCGCCACGGGCTACACCCTCGCGGTGGTCAAGGACGACCGGGCGCCGAAGAACGCGATCGTGCTCGATCCCGACGGCCCCAAGAGCCTGGGGGACGAGGGCTACACCCTCACCTCCGACGAGCGCGGTGTCGTGGTCAGGGCGCACGGCGCCCAGGGCCTGTTCCGCGGCGTGCAGACGCTCCGGCAGCTGCTCCCCGCCGCCGTCGAGTCCCCCACCAGGCAGTCCCGTGCGTGGACGGTGTCGCCCGTGAAGATCTCCGACTCGCCCCGCTACGAGTACCGCGGCGTGATGCTGGACGTCGCCCGCCGCTTCTACCCCGTCGCCCAGGTCAAGCGCTACATCGACGAGGCGGCCGCGTACAAGATCAACACCCTCCACCTGCACCTGACGGACGACCAGGGGTGGCGCATCGCCATCGACGGCATGCCGAAGCTGACCTCGATCGGCGCCAGTACGCAGAGCGGCTTCACCGGCGGCAGCGACTGGTACTACTCGGCAGCGGACTACAAGGAGATCGTCTCCTACGCCACGTCCCGCTTCATGACCGTGGTGCCCGAGATCGACGGACCCGGCCACACGGAAGCCGCCCTCGCGTCGGTACCGGGCCTGAACTGCGATGACAAGGCGAAGACCCCCTACTCGGGCTTCGACGTCGGCATCAGCCTCTACTGTCTGGAGGACGCGGCCCACATCGGAAACACCAGACGCTTCCTGGCGAAGGTCATCAAGGAGGTCGCCAAGCTCACCCCCGGTCCCTACATCCACCTCGGCGGCGACGAGACCCCGGACGCGTCCCCGGAGGAGTACGCCGCCTACGTCAAGGCGGCCACCTCGGCCACCACCGGCCGCGACAAGACCGTGATGGGCTGGCACCAGCTCGGCCAGTCCAGCGTCCCCGCCAACAGCCTCCTGCAGTACTGGGGTGAGGACGAGGACCGGGAGAGCATCGGCACCACCGAGGAGACCAAGAGCATCCGCGAGGTCCGCCAGGGGGTCGCGCAGGGCGCCAAGTTCGTGATGTCCCCGTCTGACCACGCCTACCTGGACATGAAGTACGAGGTCGCCACCCCGTACGGCCTGAGCTGGTCCGGCTACGTGTCGGTGCAGCGCGCCTACGAGTGGGACCCGACAACCAGCACCGCCAAGCCCGACGGCACCGGCTCGGTCGTCCCGGCCGAGAGGATCGCCGGCGTCGAGGCCGCCCTCTGGGCCGACCGTGCCTACGAGGGCAGTAACGGCCTGCCGACCCCGGACACCCGCTGGCCCGCACCGCAGGACTACGCCGACTACATGAGCTTCCCCCGCCTCCCCGCGCTCGCGGAGGTCGGCTGGAGCCCCCGGTCCGCCCATGACTGGAACAGCTTCCGCCAGCGCCTGGCCCAGCAGGGCCCCCGCTGGACCGCCGCCGGGATCGGCTACTACGCCGCCCACGGCATCCCCTGGCCCGGCGTCGTGAAGACGGTGCCGGGCGCGCACAGCGTCGAGACCGGGGGCAAGGCGCTCGACAACCCCGGCGGCTCCACCACCGACGGCACCGCACCGGTGCTGTGGTCGCCGAACCGCGGCCCCAACCAGACCTGGACCTTCGCCCCCCAGCCCGACGGCTCCTACACCATGACCAACAAGTCGTCCGGCAAGTGCGCCGAGGCGACCGGCGCCGCCGGCGGCGCCGTCGTCCAGCGGACCTGCGACAACCAGACCGGTCAGCGCTGGAAGATCACCCCCGGCGACAACGACCAGTACACCATCGCCTCCGCCGCCACCGGCCTGCTCGTCACCGCCGCCTCGGCCGCCGACGGCGCCAAGGTGACCCAGCAACCCGACACCGGCTCCGCCCTGCAGCACTGGTCCATCGACTGACCGACCCCGCCCCGGACCACCGCCCGCCGCCGCCGCTCCCCACACCCCGACCGGAGCGGGGGCGGGCGGTGCCCGTTCCCTGACCGCCGCGCTCCCCGCAGCCGCGTCGGGCGCAATAGGGTCGGCGCATGCTCCTGTGGATCAACGGCCCCTTCGGCGGGGGCAAGACGCAGACCGCGCACGAGATCCGGCGGCGGCTGGCGGGCAGCGTCATCTGCGACCCCGAGCACGTGGGTTTCGGCCTGCACCGGATGATGCCGCCCTCGCTGCGCGGGGACTTCCAGGACCTTCCCGCCTGGCGGCAGGGAGTGTTCGAGGTGCTGGACCGTGCTCTGACCGAGCACGACGGCGTGGTGATCGCGCCGATGACGGTCGTGGAACCGGCGTACCTCCGCGAGACCGTCGGTCGGCTGCGGGAGCGCGGCCACGACGTTCGGCACTTCGCGTTGCTGGCGGAGCGCGCGACGGTGCTGCGACGGCTGCGCGAGCGCGGCTTCGGGCACGTCGTGCAGTTCGTCGCCGGGAAGGACACCGCTCCGCGCCGGGAGAGCTTCGCCCTGTCGAAACTCGACGTGTGCCTGGAGCGCCTGCGCCAGGACGAGTTCACCGAGCACCTGTGGACCGACCGCCTCACCGTCGCGCAGGTCGCCGAGCACATCGCCGCCGCCTCCGGACTGACGCTCGCCCCGAACACCGACAGCGCGCTCCGCGGACGCCTTCGGCGGATGTGGACGGGTGTGAAGCACATCCGGTTCGACTGAGCCGCCGCTACCTCCTCCCCCGGTTCCACGGCCCGCCGCCCGGACTGCCGCGGCGTCCGAAGCCCTGTGCGCTGCCGACGACCTGACGCCGCACCCGCACCCGCACCTGTTTCCGGCCCAGGCCCAGGCCGACGGAAAACGGCTTGCCTTCGAGCGGTGACCTCGATCAGGATCGGCCGCATGGACCTGTAACGGCTGCCACGTAGCGAGAACCACCCTGTCGCGCGATCGATCTCGGAGCCTGATGGCTCGGCCCCGAGGCGATCAGTCGCGCCCGCGTGTGCATCCGTCAGATCCAGGAGCCGCAGCACCGCCTGCGAGAGCTCCTGCCGAGTCCTGAAAGCAATCACCTCCATGCATACCGACCGCAAGGCCCTGTGGGCCGTGCGCCAGTCCGCCCTGCCCACCATCGTGCGCCCGTGCCCGGACTGCTACAGCACGCGTCACCGTCCCTCGGGCAAGATCCGCGTCAACGCGAACGGCAAGCTCCTCGACGTCTGGCTCCTCCTGAGTTGCGCGGGGTGCGACCGGACGTCCAAGGTGCCCGTCCACGAGCGCGTCCACGTCTCGTCGCTGGAGCCCGCCCGCCGGGTGGCGTACGAGACCAATGACCCCGCCGTGGTGCGGGAGTTGACGATCAGTGCGGCACTCGCCGCGAAGACCGGATACCGCCTCGACTGGACCGGCACCTGGGGCCTGGAGACCCGCACGCCCCTCTACGCGCTCGACGACCCGACCCCGCTCAGGGTGCTGGTCACCTTCGAGCTGCCCGCGCCGGTCCGCGTCGAGCGGCTCCTCGCGCTCGGGCTCGGGCTGAGCCGCGCGCGGATCCGGCGCATGCTCGGGGACGGGCGCATCCACCTGCCGCCGGCCCTGGGCGCCAAGGCGCACCGGGACTTCGAACTCACGATCCAGCGTCCCGGCTCCGTCGACGTGGCGAAGCCCGCGACGCTCCTCGGCACCGCTGCGCCGACCGGCGCGCGCACTGCTCCGCACCCTCTCGGGTCGCTCGACACGGCGCGGCAGCTGTCGCGGTCGGCGGGAGCGTAGGAGAGAAGCGGTGGGGCCTCCCTTCGAGTCGTCGGGAGGCCCCACCGCCGCGGCACCCGACCGGGCGCCGCCGTTGCCTCCCCGCAGCACCGCGGCCGGTCCCGTTCCGAGGCTGATGGTGCGGCGCGAGCTCGCGCCGCACCGTGCGGGGCGGGGCAGGTTCCCCGGTCCCCCGCGGCACCCCTGGGTCGCCCCGTCTCTGCGCCCCGTCGCGGTGCCCCGTCGCGGTGCCCCCGCAGGTTCTCCCGGACCAGTGGCCCGGGGCGGCCGTGCCCGGAGGCGTCGGCAGTCGTTGTCGAAACTGTCGACCCATTCCACACGAAGGCAGGCGGACACCGTGACCGACATCGACTGGGACCACCCCAAGGACCCCGCGCCGGGCACCTGGCAGCTGGACCACGTCAAGCAGTACGTGGGCTCGAACGGCGCCGAGGGGCAGCACTGGAAGGGCACCCAGACCCTCCTGCTGACCACCGTCGGCCGGGTCTCCGGGCAGGCCGTCCGCACTCCGCTCATCTACGGCGAGGACGGCGGCCGCTACCTCGTCGTCGCCTCCAAGGGCGGGGCCGACGACGCGCCCCTGTGGTACCGGAACCTGACGGCCGACCCCCGGGTCCGCGTCCAGGTCGGCCCGACGATCGTCCAGGGCACCGCGCGCACCGCCACCGCCGCGGAGCGGGCCGCCTTCTGGCCGGTCATGGTGGGCCACTGGCCCGCGTACGACGAGTACCAGGCCAAGACCGACCGCGAGATCCCGATCGTGGTCATCGACCCCGCCTGACCGGCGCGCATGGGCGCACCGCGGGCGGGCGGGTGGCCCCCGGTGCGCTCCACGCCCACCGCCGGCCGAACCGGGCGCGACGTCCGCACCGGCTCCGGGCGGCACCACCCTCACCCGGGTGGCCGCCGGTGGATCGGTACTGTGGCCGGACACCCCGTCGAGAGGCGCCCTCCCCATGGCCAAGAACGCCGCCGAACCACGTGCCGCGGCTCGCAAGCCCCTGCTGCAGCTGACCGGCGTCAGCCGCTCGTACGGCGAGCGGGAGGTGCTGCACCCCGTGAGCCTGTCGCTGGCCGCCGGAGAGTGCGTGGCACTGCTCGGCCACAACGGATCGGGCAAGTCGACCCTGCTCAGGGTCGCGGCCGGACGCGACGCCCCCAGCAAGGGCACCGTGGTCTTCGACGGCATCCCGATGGACGAGAACGACCCCCGGGTCCGGGCCCGGGTGGCGGTGGTCGGCGACACCGTCGCCTGCTACCCCGACCTGACCGTCCGCGAGCACCTGCTCCTGGTCGCGGTCGCGCACGGGGTCGCCGACGCGCCCGACTGGGTCTCCCAGGTACTGACCGACCGGATGCTCACGGCACGGGCCGACGCGCTGCCCTCGGCCCTCTCCTCCGGACAGATGCAGGCCCTGCTGCTGGCGTGCGCGCTGGTGCGCCCGCGCGACCTGCTGCTGCTGGACGAGCCCGAGCAGCGGCTCGACCCGGACGCCCGCCGACACCTCGCCGACCTGCTCAGGGCGGAGCTGGCCGACGGCGTCGCGGTGCTCCTGGTCACCCACCACACCGACCTCGCCCTGGACGTGGCCGACCGGGTGGTGGTGCTGGAGGACGGCAAGATCCTGAAGCAGGGCGCGACCCGCAAGGTCCTGGCAGCGGATCTCGCGGCCCGCACCGCCGCCGGCTCGGCGGGTGCCCGGTGACCACGACCCACCCGGAGGCCGACCGCGACCTCGCCGTCGAGGCCTGGACGGACGACGACGACTGGACCGACGAGACGCTCGCCCTGCTCCGCGCCCTGCGGGCCCCCCACCGGCGCAACCGTGCCAAGTCGGTCGGCTTCGCCGTCTACTGCGTGGTCCTCATCCTGATCATCTGGGGCGGCGTGCCCAGCCTCGGCCTGTTCCTCCAGGCCTCCATGGGCGCCGACTACACCGGCCACGGCGGCGATCTGCTCGCCGCCATGCCCGCCGGGATCACCGCGATCGGGCTGCTCACCTTCGTCCTGCTGGTCCGGGACGGCCTGTGGCGCGGCCCGGTGGTGCCGCCCCGGGCGGCGACCGACTGGCTGCTGATCCACCCCGTCCGGCCCCGTCCGGTGCTCCGACCGTGGTTCTGGCTGTCCTGCGCCGTGGCCGCCTTCCCCGGCCTGGTGGCGGCGGTCGGCGGCATGGTCGCGCTCGGGCTGACCGTTCGGGTCGGCCTGCCGGCCGCGCTCGGCTGGTGCCTCCTCGGGGGGCTCTGCGCACCGCTGCTGGCCACCTGCGCCGCGCTGGTCGTGGAGCGCAGCGACCGCGCCGCCCGCTGGGTGCGCCGGCTCACTCCGTACCTGACCGTGCTGATCATCGCGCTGGCCGGCCAGAGCGCGCTGGCCGTCGCCGGACACCCGGTGCACTGGCTGGAGCTGGTCGAACTGTGGTCGGGGCCGTGGGGCTGGGCCGCGATCGCCGCTCTGGCGCCGACGCCGGCCGCCGTGGCGGGCGGCTGGGTGGCCGCCGCACTGCTGTTGCTGTCGACCGTCGCCGCCCTGGCGCTCGCCGACCGGGCCGCCGCGACGGTGCCACTGGCCCGGCTGCGGGAGCGGGCCAGGACGGCCGCCGGGGTGCTGGCCGCGCTCCGCACGGTCGAGCTGCGCAGCGCACGACTGGCCGTGAACAGCGCCAACGGCAGCGACCGGCAGCGCAGGCTCCGGCTGCCGGCGCCCCGGCGGGCGTGGCAGGTCGTGCCGTGGCGGGACACCCTCGCCCTGCTGCGCTCGCCCGCCCGGCTGGGTCGCGCGGTGGTGCTGGCGGTGCCCGCGCTGCTCTGCGCCGTCCTTGCGCACGGCGCCACCGGTGGGCTGTCCTGGCTGACCACCGCCGCCGCCCTGGTGTTCGGCTACCTGGCCGTGGCACAGCTGCTGGAGCCGGCCCGGATCGAGACGGACGACGTCCGGCGGGCCTCCTGGTCGCCCTATCCGTTCGCCGCCCTGATGCTGCGCCACGCGATCGTCCCGACCGTGGCCGGGCTCCTGCTGGGGCTGGCCTGCGCCGTGGCGCTGCTGGCCGCGGGCAGCGGCCCGGCCGCCTGGCTCGCCCCGGCCGCCGCACCGGCACTGGTCGCCGCGGGGCTGGTGAACGCCTGCCGCGGGGTGCTGCGCAAGGACCTGATGCTGTCCCCGGCCCAGGGCGCGGGCGGCGGGACGGGCCCGCTGCTGTTCGCCGCCTGGTACGCGGCCGGGCCTGCCGTGGCGGTGGCGGTGCTGACGCCGATGTTCTCCACCGCCCTGCGCGGCGGGACGGCCGTCCCGGTCGGCAAGGCCGCCCTGATGGCGGTGGTGGTCGCCGTCCTGCTCCTGCGCTGGGCGCAGGCCAGGGCGACGAAGATGAGCAAGGCCCGCCCGGGGACGAGCGCTCCCTAGCCCCGTCCGTACGTCGCGGGTCGTCGCTCCGGACACGTCGGCGCACCACCACCCGGGCCGCTCGCCCTCACGACCACCGAGCCGCCGCCCACCGAGCCCGCGCCCCACCCTTGGGGCGGTGCAGAGCGCCTGCGTGACGACGCCGCCCTGCACCGAAGCCCACCCGGGCCGGGCCGGGCCGGGCTAGGCACATCGCGCTCGTCAACGTGCCGGACGTGAAGTCGGTCCGCCGGTCTGCCCCGATCGCCCTGGCGTCCGGGGCAGCCGGTTCAAACCCCTGCCTCGGCCTAGGAGGTGACGTCCAGCGGGCGCAGGAAGCGGCGCTCGTACCGCTTGATGCAGCCGGTGCTCCGGGCCAGTTCGAAGGCCGCCTGGCACTCCGGGTCGGTCATGCTGTCCGTGCGGTACCGCTCGTACGCGGCGAAGCCGGGAAAGGAGAAGAGGGCGTAGGCGATGTCGCTGTCTCCCTCGCTCGGCAGGAAGTAGCCGTGGTGCGTCCCGCCGAACCGGTTGACGAGCCCGACCCAGCGGCGGCCGTACTCCTCGAAGTCCGCCAGCTTGTCAGCGTCGATCTCGTACTTCAGATGAATGGTGATCATGCCCCCATGAAAGCGGCCGCGCGGACCCGAACGCAACGGGCGGCGATGTCCTCGACCAGATCGAAGCGCCCCCACGAGCTGAAGCTGCCGGCCGACGCCCGGGGGGCCGGGGGCCCGGAATCGGCCGACGACTCGGGCCGTCCGATCGTCCCCTATCCTCCAGCGGGAAGAGGAGGGTGGTTTGGCGATCACGGTGCAGTGGATCAGGACGTCATGGACCAAGGCATCCCGGGGCGGTGAGGCCGCGTGTTCCTGTCGGCACCGCCCGTCCTCGTCGACGAGTGCGGGCCGCTGCGCCAGCGTCACCGCGTCGCTCCCCCGTCTGACCTGCGGCGCAGCCGGTGCGGCCGGGTGACGGCGGGCGGCGCGGGGGCTCCGTTGTCGAGGCACCCCCGTGCAGTGTTGTCACAGGCCTCTTGGATAATGATCGTCTCGCCGTCGGCACGATTCGAGCACACTCTCCATCGAAACCGACGCGAAACGAGACATCACTCCCAAGGAGACCCACTGTGCCCATCCGACGCCGCGTCGGCCTGGCCGTCGCCGTCGCGAGTTCCGCGGTCGCCGGCGCCGTACTGCCGCCGCTCGCCCACGCCGACTCCGCCGACTCCGGCGTGCTCTACGTCGACAACGCCTCCCACGCCAACTGCTCGGACACCGGCGTGGGCACGAGCGCACAGCCGTACTGCACCATCCAGGCCGCCGCCGACGCGGCGCAGCCGGGTCAGACCGTCCGGATCGCGCCGGGCCGCGGCAGCTACGAGGAACAGGTCACTGTCAGGCGGTCCGGGCTGCCCGGTAAGCCGATCACGTTCAGCGGTGAGCTGGTCTACCTGTCAGGGACCGTCCCGGTCGGCGTGCGATCCTGGAGCGCCGGTACGCAGCCCGCTCCGCACGGCTTCGTCCTCGCCGGTGTGCACGACGTCACGGTGACCGGCCTGGGGATCGGAGGCCCGCAGGAGGGCGTGCTCGTCCAGGACTCCGAGCGGATCGTGCTGGACCGCAACAGCGTGGCCGCCGGCAACCCCGTCTCCAACGGCGTCCGCGCGTACCCGAACGCGGCCCCGGGTGTGCGCATCGTCGGCCGGAGCACGGCCGTCACGCTGAGCCGCAACGTCATCAGTGACGTGGGCACGGCCGGTGTGGCCGTCGACGCCGGCGTCACCGGGACGGTCATCACCACCAACCAGGTGACCAACAACCCGGCGGAGGGCGTGCTGATCACCGATGCCCCGGGCACGGTGGTGGTGAGCAACACCTTCGCGCAGAACTGCGGGAGCGACCTGTCGCTGGCCGGGAACTCCTCGGGCGCGACGGTCGAGAACAACATCATCTCCAAGCTCCCGGCCTTCTCCTGTGCGAACGGCCTGCAGTCGCCGTACGCCAACCTGACGGTGTCGGCGGGTTCGACCGCCGGCACCAAGGCCGACTACAACGTCGTGGCGCCCGCCATCGGCGGGTCCGGGTACTCCTGGGGCGGCGCGACCTACGCGAACCCGTACGCGTTCAAGGCCACCGGCCAGGGCGCGCACGACTACGGCGCCGACCCCCAGCTCGGGTACCGCGCCAGTGGTTTCGGCGTCGTGCAGTACGCGCCGGTCGCCGCCCAGGGCGTGACGGACGCGGCCGACGAGTCCGCGCCCGGCATGCTGGACAGCGATGTCTATGGCCGCCCGCGGGCCGACCACCCGAAGATCGCCGACACCGGAACCGGAACCGGCTTCGTCGACCGTGGCGCGGTCGAGCTCCAGGACACCATGTCCGCCTCCGTCTGGACGACGCCTTACCCCCGCGCCGGGCACCCGCTGCAGGCCCGGATCGGCTACGCCTACACGGGGGGCTGGGCCCCGGCCGGCGCTCGCCTGGACTTCGGCGACGGCAGCCAGCCGGTGTGGGCGAACCCCGGAACCGTCGAGATCGACCACGACTACCCGACCGCCGGTCCCTACACGGTGACGCTCACCGCCACCAGTGAGACCGGCCTGACCCGCACCTCGGTCAGCACGGTGAACATCGCTCCGGCCGGCCCCATCTCGGCCCGCCTGTCGGTCGCCCAGGACGACAACACCGTCGCCCGGATCAAGGTCACGGACAAGAGCGACGGCCCCTGGCCGGTGAGCCGCTACACGGTGGACTTCGGCGACGGATCCGCCCCCGTGGCGACCGACGGCTCGGCTCCGCCGAACGGCCTGACGCACGACTACGCCGTCTCCGGCACCTACACGGTGACCGAGACCGTCACCGACGACCACGGCCGCTCCGCCGGCGCGTCGGTGCAGCAGTACGTCCACGGTCCCCTGGCGGGCGTGCCGTTCACCGGCAGCTTCGCCGGCCCCAGCACCCACCTCGGCCTCTTCGACAACGGGCGCTGGGCGCTGTCCACCCAGAAGTCGTCGGCCCAGGCCGGCACGATCTGGATGTTCGGCAGCCCGGGCGACGTCCCCGTGGTCGGCGCGTGGGACAACGCCTGCCAGTGCCGGCTGGGCATCTACCGCCCGAGCACCGGCACCTTCGCCCTCAAGCACAACGACGGCTCGGTCTCCGCCGTGCAGTTCGGTGACCCCGGCGACATCCCGGCCGTCGGCGCGTGGGACCGAAACGGGCACGACCAGCTGGGCATCTACCGCCCGAGCATCGGCACGCTGGCCGTCCGGCACGACGACGGCTCGGTGACCACGATGCCCTTCGGCGACGCCGGGGACCTCCCGGTGGTGGGCGACTGGGACGGCGTGGGCCACGCCCAGTTCGGGCTGTTCCGCCCCGGTCGGAACCCGGGCGACCCGAACCTGTTCATCCTGCGTCACGACGACGGCAGCGTGTCGACCGCCACCTACGGCGTCAAGGGCGACCTCCCCGTGGTCGGCGACTGGCTGGGCAAGGGCCGGACGACGTTCGGTGTGTTCGGTCCGAGCACCCGTCTCTTCACCCTGAGCAACGCGTATGCGGGCCAGGCCGACGTGAGCTTCACGATCTACGGGTGACCTACGGCTGAACCGGACTCCGGTGAGCCGGAGTTCGACAGCGCGGAGTTCGACGGCCCGGAGTTCGACGGCCCGGAGTTCGACGGCCCGGAGTTCGACGGCCCGGAGTTCGACGGCCCGGAGTTCGACGGCCCGGGGCGCGAGGTTCTCGCGCCCCGGGCCGTTGTCGTGGTGACGGCTGCGGAGCGGAACCCGACGGCGCCGCCGCCGGGATGCTGACGCTTGGTCCGGTGGCGGGTTACCTGGCCGAGGCCCGCCGGTCACGCCCCCGGAGAGCCGGTGGCCTGCCGGCCGCGCCGAGCAGCCACCAGCCGCGGCAGGGCGTCGGCGGCCACGACGAGGGCGAGGTGGTCGTGGAAGTCCCGGCTGCGGACGATCAGACCGTCGCGGACGCTGCTGGCCGGAGCGCAGCAGGCCGGCGCGGTCGGCCCGGAGCTGCGCCTGCCGGAGCTGATCGCCTTGATCGCCGGCGCCAGTACGACGATGGAACTCCTCGGAACCGAACCGGCGGCCCAACAGCGGATCTTCGAAGTGGTCTTCGACGGCCTGCGGGCCCGCTGACCGGCAACACATAAGACGTTGCGGGTTACTGACGCTACGTCAGGACTCCTCGCCGGCAGGCCTGATCGGCCCAACTCTGCCCTCCAGCGGCAGGCGTCACGATACCCTCCGCCTCCTTTGCGTCGGGGGCTTCACGACAGCCAAGGGAAGCTTATACATCTGCGTCTGCCATGCTGTATTCCTTATGACTAGGCACCGCGCGGCGGCCGCGATGCCGCTCCGAGTCGATGTGAGGATGTGGCGATGCGGACGATCGGCCTGATCGGTGGGATGAGCTGGGAGTCGACGGCGGAGTACTACCGGTTGTTGAACAAGTTCACGCGGGAGCGCCTCGGCGGACTCCACTCGGCGCGGTGCGTGATCTACTCGGTGGACTTCGCGGAGATCGAGCGGTTGCAGGTGCAGGGCCGTTGGACGGAGGCCGGCGAGATCCTGGCCGCGGCCGCCCGGGCGCTTGAGGCGGCCGGCGCGGACATGGTGCTGATCTGCACCAACACCATGCACAAGGTCGCGGACCGGGTCGAGGCGGCGGTCTCCATCCCGCTGCTGCACCTGGCCGACGCCACCGCGACGGCCGTGCGGGCGTCGGGCCTGCGCCGGGTCGGTCTCCTGGGCACCGCGTTCACCATGGAGCAGGACTTCTACCGGGGCCGGCTCGAAGCCGGCGGACTCGATGTGCGCGTCCCGGACGCCGACGGGCGCGCGATCGTCCACCACGTCATCTACCAGGAGCTCTGCCTGGGCGTCGTGCGGGAGGAGTCACGCGCCGCCTACCGGAAGGTCATCACGGACCTGGTCGCCGACGGTGCGGAGGGGATCATTCTCGGCTGTACCGAGATCGAGCTCCTCATCGGTTCCGAGGACAGCCCCGTCCCGGTCTTCCCCACCGCGCGACTCCACGCGGCGGCCGCCGTGCACGCAGCGCTGTCCGGCACCCGGCACGAGGGACCCACCGCATCCCGCTGACCACCGCCGAGACGGAGTGCGGGGATCGCGGGCGGGATTCCCCCGCGCAGAGACGAGCGAACGAACGACCTACGAGAGGCGGGACCTTCCAACACCCCTACGCAGAGGAGACGTTCGCCGCCGACGTGGCCCGGGCCCGGGCGGCGGCCGACAAGTGCCGGGCGAAGGGGGGACGTGCTTGCGCAACTCGCGCAGCTTTCCGCGTCAGCACGATCCACGCGCCGAGGCGGACTCGCCGGGGCTCCCGGGACGGGGGCGATCAGATGCTGGTGAGGCTGACGCTCTCGAAGCTGGGCTGCGGGATGTTCGTCGCCGGCTGCGGGATGGACGGCACGATCGAGACGGTGAGCGGACCGTCCGGCATCAGCCCCTGGTCCTTGAGGCGTTGGACCTGCTCGGTGACGTCGTAGCTGGCGTCGTGCCCGCCGGCGCCGGCCATGCCGAAGAAGGAGATCCAGCCGACGAAGTAGGGGCCCTCCGGGTCGAGGTCGCCGCCGGGGCCGTTGAGGAAGACGTGGAACGGCGTCCCGGGCGGGATCTCGGTGTACACGTCGTGCACGGTGAGGATGAGGTTGGTCTGCGGCTCGTCGCGGGCGGCGAGCGAGCGCATGGCCCCCTCGACGCCGCTCGGTTCCAGGGACACCGTGGTCGCCGCCCGGACGTCGAGCGGCTGCCGGGGGTTGGCGACGGAGGCCGCCAGGACCCGCTCGCCCGCCCGTGGGGCCTGGACCGGCGGCAGGATCACCGGCCGGGTGCCCGACCCGTCGGTCAGCGACTCGTACGCGTAGTCGCGCGCGTCGTCCATGACCACCTTGCTGGTGGGCCGTTCCTCCTGTCCGTTCCCGTCGAAGAAGATGAACGCGTGGTCCAGCCAGGACGTGTGGTCCGGGTTCTGGTTGCCCTTGTCCAGCCAGCCCGACCAGAGCCGGTCGAGGTTGGCGTGGTGCAGCCAGAAGATCGGATCGCGGGCGGAGCCCTCCACCCGGCCCATCCAGCCGCCGACGCCACCGTGGACCTGGTTGTGCGGGACGTTCTCCAGCTCGCCGAAGCCGGGCTGGAAGTGGGGCATGACGGTGTAGCTGACCTCGCTGCCGAAGGTCGGCTGGACCGGCGTCCGGCTCTTCGTGGCGGCGAAGATCGTCTCGCTCATCGCCCTGAAGGGGTTGAGGTCCACGTAGGGGAGGACCTGACGGGCGCTGTTCTTGTCCTTGGCGCGATGCGGGGCGGCCCAGAACTCCGCCTCGGTCGTCGGTTCCAGGTCGTCCCGGAGGCAGAGCGGGTTGTCGACGGTCAGGGTGGTGCCGCCCGGGCGGTCCGGCATCTTCGGGCTGCGGAACGCCGCCGGGAGCGCGCGCGAGGTGAAGGTCGAGGGCGGGGTGGCGGAGGGCGCGTCCAGCGCGTAGTCCCAGTACGGCAGGGCCCAGGTGGTGGAGGGGTCGGGGGTGATGTGCTCCTCGGCGGCGATCTCCTTGATGGCCGCCCGGATGATCCGCTCGAAGTACCAGAGGTAGCCCCGGTGCCACGGCAGGAAGAACCAGCCTCCGTGCGGACACTGGCTGAAGGCTTCGTGCGTCTGCGTGACGGTGGGCGGGATGCCGTGGATGCACCCCTGGAAGACCCAGCTCGTCGGCTCGGTGGCGGGTCGCTGCTGCATCCTTCCGACGGCGCGGGCGTACCAGTACAGCACCGGATCCCACTCGGCCATCTTGCTGGCGTCTCTTCGCATGAACGTTCCGTTCGACATGTCACTCCTAGGGTGGGCCGGGCGCCTGGCCGGGCGGCCCGGATTCCCGGGGCGGCGGCGGCCGCCCCGTGGTGCTTCGTCCACAAGCCTTCGAGGAGGTAAACCGGGCCCGCTGTCCGGACGAGCAGCGGGTGGGCGGCACGGGGCGCCCGCAGGACCCTGGAACGAGGTGCCCGATCCGCCTCACCAGTCCAGGAGCCGCACTCGGGTGGCCCCGCCGGGCAGACCGCGAGCTTCCTGGCGGTGCGCCGCGACGGTGCGTGACCCGGTCACCGGACGGCCCGCCGTCAACTCATGCCGAGCAGCATGTAGGCCATGCCGATCGACATCACCGTGCGCCGCGCGGCGACCAGGTCGGATGAGGTCAGGGCGGCCGGTCCGTGGACACGGGCCGGCCGCCCTGCCGGTCGTTCCGCCCGCGGGCGGTCCCCGGCGGCCGGGCGCGGCAGGAGCGTGCCCGCGCCGCGGGCCGCGTGGACCAGGAAGTAGGCGACCAGCGCCAGCAGGGCCCACTCCGGCACCGCGGCATGGCCGCCCCCGTGACCGCCACCGGTGTGGCCGGTGCCCGCGTGGTGCTGCGCCGGTGCCATCAGCAGCACCAGGGCGGCCATCACCGCCGCGCTGAGGATGTGGTGCGGATAGTGACGCAGGGCGCCGATCGGGGCCGAGCGGTGGTGACGGCCCATCCGCCCCGCCAGCAGGAGCGCCGGCCAGGCCGCGGCCGCGGCGAGCAGGGCGGCCCACAGGACTCGCGGCAACGGGTCCGCCGCCGGTGCCACCATGGCGACCATGGCGAGGGCCGTCACGAACTCGATCGGCTCCAGCCGGCGGTCCGGACAGCCGCGCCCCGCGGCGGCGAGGGCGCAGTGGACCGCACACCAGCCGGTCAGAGCGATCAGCAGGGCGGTGGCGATCACGGGCTCTTGCACGGGAGACCCCCGTTCCATGGCCGTACCCCTCATCTCCACGGTAGGCCGCGGTGCGGCGGGGCGCACGGGGAAACGGGACCGCCCGGCCGGCGCTCACCGCCGGCCCCCTCGACCGTGGGAACAGGGAGTGACCGGGGCTGCGATGCAGCCGAACTGACGGAGCGTCATCGACTACGGAGCGTTGCCCGGCCACCGGTTCCCGGACCTGGCGCGCGGGCACACTCGCAGTCGAGCGGCGACACCACGGACGGCCATGACCCAGTAGGTGAGGATGCCCGCACCCAGCCCGGGCGAGACGCGCACCAGTGCACGCCCACCGGCCGGTAGCGCGAGCAGGCGAGGGCACCGGCGACGGCGTCGTCCGGGCGCGGTGGCGGACCGACCCGACCCCCGGCGACCGGGACTGGGCCGTCTTGAAGACCCTGCACCGTGGAGGTCGTCACCCGGCACGGTGACCGGGATAGCCGACTTCGGCGTCACGTTCGTGGACATCGGTGGCTTCACCGCGATGATCAACCGCGTCGAGGACCGCCAAGACGGCATCGAGGGGCCGGTACACACGACAACCAGCTCGCAGAGCCGCCGGCAGCCCGGCCCGAGGACGTCGTCGAGGTGGGGCGGCCTCCTCACTGTGACGATCCTCGACGTGGGCCTGGAGCGGCACCGCATCGCGCTCTTCGCGCTCGACCGGCGCCCGCGAGGGATCGCCGGAGGGCCCGTGACGGGAGCAGCCCCCCGTCACGCGGTGCCTCGGGTCAGCTGGGTGGGCCCGAGAAGACGAGATTGCCCTTGGCGTCCTTCACGATGGGCGTCCCCGATCCGTAGAGCGAGAGGTCGCGGGCCCGGTGTTGACGACCGTGATCCTCACCTGGACGATCCTGGCGTCCTTGGGGGGATCGAAGACCCGCCGCCTCCTCGGAGCCAGTCGATACCCGCACAGCAAGTACGTGCACGAAGTTGGCCGAGAATACACTCCCCCTTCATTGTCGTGCACGGGACAATTGGGCCGGATCCCGCACAGAAAGGACCTACCGATGAAGCTGTCCGTCCGCCGCTCCCTCCGCGCCACGGCCGCGGCCCTGGCCGCGCTGCTCGCGCTGGCCACACCCGCCCTCGCGGCCCCCACCACGACCGCCGCTCCGGCCGCCCCCGCGGCCTCGGCCGTCGACCAGCGCCAGGCCATCTACGCCATCGCGCACCGGGTCGACACCCTGGACGGCGTGGACGCCGCGCTCAACCACGGCGCCAACGCGATCGAGATCGACGTCTGCGCGTGGTGGAACCCGAACGAATGGCGTGCCTACCACGACTGTTCCTCGGCCGGTGAGAACCGACTGGGCCCCAGCTTCGACAGCATGATCGACCGTATCCTCTCCAACGCCGACGCGGGACGCCGGCTCGCCCTGGTCTGGCTGGACATCAAGGACCCGAACTACTGCGGGGAGCAGCCGAACCGTACGTGCAGCGTCGCCGGGCTGCGTGACAAGGCGCAGCGGCTGACGGCCGCCGGGATCCAGGTGCTCTACGGCTTCTTCGAGTACCACGGCGGCAGCACCCCGGACGTCGGCGGCCGGGGCTGGCAGAGCCTGGCGGGCAGGCTCGGCCCGCTGGAGGGCATCACCTCGACCGGGACCCGCGACCAGGTCCAGGGTGCCTTCAACCGGTCCGGCAACGGATTCCCGGCCGGGCACCGGGCGATGGACTACGGCGACTCCGACATCACCAAGGGGTTCGGCAACTGCACGGAACCCACCTACAACACCTGCGCGGAGCTGAAGAAGGGCGCCGGTGACCGGGCCGCCGGGCGGCTCGCGGCCACGCTGTCCTGGACGACCACGTACAACGACCCGTGGTACGTCGACAAGCTCCTCGGCGATGCCCGCGTGGACGGCATCATCGCCGGCTACGGCGCCTTCACCGGGGTGCGCGAGTACGACAACAGCTGGCAGTGCGCCAACGCCGTCAACCTGATCCGTGACTGGGTGAACCGCCACAGCGGCACCCACCGGATGGCCAACGCCGGCGACCGCCTCTTCCGGTAGCGGGACCGTCGCGGCCGGGAGCCCCCGGTCCCGCGACCGGCGCCGCCCGTGGACCGGTCCGACAGCCGTCGGGCGGGACTACGGGCGGCGTCCCCATGCGGAGATCATCGGAGCGGTGGCGAGGTCGAGCCGCCCGGTGGCGACGTTCGCCAGGTGCCGGTCGATCTCCTCGTCGGTGGCGAGCCCGTGCTCGACCAGACGGTGGCGGATCTGCCGCACCGTCGCGTCCTCCAGTACGGCGCACGCCGGTGAGGTGATCGGGAAGTACGCGTCGGCCCGCACGTCCTCCAGGCCGGCTTCGCGCAGCACCCTGGGCAGGGTCCGCCCGTAGGCGAGGTCCGCGCCGCGCGCCGCCATCAGGGTGCGAAACCCCGTGCGCAAGCGGTTGGCGAGCCGCTGTTCGGGACCGGACTCGTCCGGGCAGAGCAGCGGCTGCAACGCGGGATCGGCGTCCTCCAGGAGCAGCCGGCCACCGGGGCGCAGCGCGCTGACCATCCTGCGCAGGGCCTCGGCGCGGTCGGCGACGTGCACCAGGACCAGCCGGGCGTGCACCAGGTCGAAGCCGCCGGGCGGCGGTGGATCGGCCGCCACGTCGTGGACCAGCACCTCGATCGCGCCGCCGGCGATGTCCCTGGTCCAGCCGACCTCGAGGTCGGTGGCGACCACCGCACCGGTCGGGCCGACGCGTTCGGCCAGACCGAGGGGGACGGAGGGTCCGCCGGCGCCGACCTCCCAGCACCGCATGCCGGGGCCGATGCCGATCCGGTCGACGTGCCGGAACGTCACCTGGTCGAACAGCTCGGCGAGGGCGCCGAAGCGAACGCCCGCCTCGGCCTGCTTGTTGTCCAGCAGGTAGCCGTGGTCGGTGCCGTGCTCACTCATGGGGCGATTGTGGCACCTGCGCCTGTACCCGCGCCCGCACCGGCTCCGCTCGCCGGCCGCCGGCCGCCAGCCAGGTGGGCGGTGCGTTCGTCGGTGGAGCGCGCCACGATGGGTGCGGCCGCTCCGGGGGCCCGGTCCGACCCGCGACGGCGGAGCGGCGGCGCCAGGTGGCGGGCCAGCGCGAGGGCGGCGAGGAGCGCCACCAGAGCGCAGACGGCCGGCCATCCGGCGAGGCCGTAGACCCGGACGCCGAGCCAGGAGTTGACGCTGCCGCCGAGGTGATCGGAGGTCATGCAGGCGGTGTCGAGCCGGGGGCGGGCGTCGGGGCGGAGCTCGTAACCGACTGCCCGGCCCCGGGGGTGACGGGAGGTCGACCCCGAGCTGTCGGGCCATCAGCCGCACAGGGCGGCCGTCTGCGCCTCCATCAGTCCCGTACTCCGCGGGACGGGCGGCGCGCCCTTGAGGTCGGCACCGAGGTCGTAGAGGTTGACGGCCAGGACGAGCTGCCGTTCACCGTCGACGGTGGTGAGGGACACGCTCGTGTAGCCGGGGCCGCCGCCGTCCGTCGCCCAGGTACCGACCTGCCTGGTGTCCGGCTCGGTGCCGCACTCCACGTCCCGGCGCTGCACGCCGAGTCCGTAGGCCGGTTTGTCGGGGAAGTCGACCGTGGTCAGGAGTTCGCGCTGCTGGGCGGGGCGCAGCAACCTGCCGGCGAACAGGGCCCGGTGGAACCGGGACAGGTCGTCGACGGTGGAGATCATGGCGCCGGCGGTCCAGTCGTACGACGGGCTGAACCGGGTGACATCGTGCCCCGCGAGGTCGTAGCCGTGCAGATGGGGACCGTGGATGTCGGGGTCGGTCACCGGGAAGGAGGTGTCCTTGAGGCCGAGCGGCGCGATGATCCGCCGCTGGATCTCGGCGGGCGCGCTGCGATGGGTGACCGCCTCGATGACCAGCCCGGCGAGCAGGTAGTTGGTGTTGGAGTACGCCCAGTCGGTGCCGGGGGCGAAGAGCGGCGCGTGCCGGACGGCCAGCGCGACCACCTCCCGCGGGGTGTAGACGTAGTCCCGGTCGTGGTGTTCCAGGTAGGGGGCGAAGAACGCCGGCTCGGTCGTGGGGTCGTAGATGCCCGAGGTGTGGTTGAGCAGTTGGCGGACGGTCACGGCCGCGCCGTCGTTGCCGTTCCCCCGGACCGTGCCCGGCAGCCACCGCTCCACGCTGTCGTCGAGGGAGAGCCGCCCCTCGCCCTCCAGTTGCAGCAGCACCGTCGACACGAACGACTTGGTGTTGCTGGCGATTCGGAAACGCTGGTCGGGCCGGGCCCGCTCGCCGCTCGCGGTGTCGGCGAGCCCGGCCGCCGCGCGGGACTCCCGCTCGCCGTTCCGGGTGTACGCCACGACACCCGGGAACCCGTCCGCGACCGTCTGTTCCAGGGCCGCCTTGAGGCCGGCCGGTGGGGCCGCCGGGCGGTCCGCCGCGGCCGCGGCCCCCGGGAGGATGCCCGCTGCCGCCACCACGCACACCCCCACCCACACTGCCGCGGCCCCCGTACGTACCTTCATTGGTTGCTCCTGTCCTCGTTGCCCGTGTTCGTCCTGACTCATCGTGCCGGGCCGCCGCACCGGCTGCCCATCCCGCTGACGCCCGTGTTGGTACGGGGGTTGTCCCCACCCCGCACCCTCCGGTTCGCTCCATAGCCCGTTCGAGGGGATCCGGGGCAGGTCGGGGTAGGCACCGCGCGGAACGGGGAAAGCAGCCGCCGTGTCCACCGGGACACGGGCGCACCGCTCGTGCGTCCGCCCACCACCCCACCAGGCATCGGGAACGTGATGACGAACATCGACCGCAGGCACGCCCTGCGCGTGGCATCCGCGGCAGCAGTCGGCATGGGTGCGACCCTCGGCGCGACCGGGACCGCCAGGGCGAGCCGACGGGCCTCGACCCTGAACCTGAAGGGCAGGCGAGCGGCGGCCGACATCCCGGGCGTCCTCACCGCCGGCGCACCGTACTTCGTCCACTACGAACTCCGCGACACCGACGACAATCCGGTCGGCACCGAAAGCGCGCACAGCCTGCCGATCACCGTCGGGCCGACCGGGTCCCTCGTCCTGGCCACCGTGGCGCTGCGCCTCACCGACGGGATGCTCACCGCCGCCGGTGCCTTCGAGCGGCCGCTTCCGGCGGTGACCGAGGTGGCGCTGGGCTACCAGCCGTGGTCCCACACCTTCGCGATCACCGGCGGGACGGGCGACTACACCGGCGCCTCCGGCGAGCTCCGGATCGACCACCTCAGCCGCGACGACTCCGCCCTCACCATCACCCTGGCCTGAATCCGAACCCGAACCCGAACCCGGTCCGGCCCGAGCGCCCCACGGCCCCCGGGAGTCGCCAACCGGCCTTCCCAGCCAGGATTTTGGACTTGCCGGTCCATTTTGAGCCGCCTAACGTGCTGACCGTTCCCTCACGAAGAAGCCCTGCAGAGAGGCGGCACCATGCACGCGATCCGGATCGAGAAGCACGGCGGCCCCGAGGTCCTGCACTGGACCGAGCTGCCAGACCCCACCCCCGGTCCCGGCGAGGCACTGGTACGCCTGGGGGTCGCCGGGGTCAACTACATGGACATCGGTGCCCGCACCCAGGGCGGTCCCGGCTGGGCGGCCCCGACGGTCCTCGGCGTCGAGGGCACGGGGTACGTCACCGCGCTCGGCGACGGGGTCCGGGGCCTCGCCGTCGGCGACCGGGTGGCCTGGTTCTACCACCCGGGCAGCTACGCCGAGTTGCTCGCCGTCCCGGCGGACTCCCTGGTCAAGGTACCCGACGGCGTCGACGACGAGACGGCGGCCGCCCTGATGATGCAGGGCCTGACCGCCAGCCACCTCAGCACCGAGACCTACCCGATCGGCCCGGGCGACACCGCCGTGGTGCACGCCGCGGCGGGCGGCGTCGGCCAGTTGCTCACCCAGATGGTCAAGGCCCGTGGCGGCGACGTGATCGGCCTGGTCTCCCGCGAGGAGAAGGCCGCCGCCGCGAAGGAGGCCGGCGCCGACCACGTCCTGGTCCACTCCGGCGGCGGCTTCGAGGGCCGGATCAAGGAGCTGACCGGCGGACGCGGCGCCGACGTCGTCTACGACGGCGGTGGCGCCGACACCTTCCGCTCCTCCCAACTGGCCCTGCGCCCGCACGGCGTGCACGCCTACTACGGCCCCTTCATGGGCGTCCCGACCCTGCGGCCCACCGACCTGCCCAACAGCATCCTGCTGACCTATCCCGTGGTGCACCACCACGTCGCCACCCCCGAGGCGCTCGTCCGGCGCACCGGTGAGGTCTTCGACCTGGTCCTGGCCGGCCGCCTCACCCCGCGGGTCGGCGGCCGGTACCCGCTCGCCGACGCGGCCCGCGCCCACGCCGACCTCGAATCCCGCCGCACCACCGGCAAGCTGCTGCTCCTGCCGTGACACCGCCGGGCCGGATCCGCTTCGATGGGAGCCGACAGCTCGTACCGGGAGGACACATGCCGCTCACCCGCAAGGGCGCCGCGACCAGGCAGCGCATCGTCGAGGGCGCCGCCGAGCAGATCCGCGTCCAGGGCGTGTTCGCGCTGCGGCTGGAGGACGTCATGGCCCACACGGCGACCAGCAAGAGCCAGCTGTTCCACTACTTCCCCGACGGCAAGGACGAGCTGCTCCTCGCCGTGGCCCGGCACGAGGCGGCCCGGGTGATCGACGACCAGCAGCCGGAGCTCGGCTCCCTCACCTCGTGGGCCGCCTGGCAGCGGTGGCGCGACAAGGTCGTCGCCCGCTACCGCGCCCAGGGCACCAACTGTCCGCTGCACACCGCCCTCGCCCAGCTGGGCCCGGCCACCGACGCCACGCGGACCGTGGCCGGCGGCCTGCTCGACCGGTGGCAGCAACAGCTGGCCGCGGGCATCCGCCACCTGCGGGACGCCGGCGAGACCGACCCCCACCTGGACCCCGACCGCGAGGCCGCCGCCCTGCTGGCCGGCATCCAGGGCGGCGTGCTGATCCTCCTCACCACGGGCGCGACCACCCACCTGGAGGCCGCTCTGGACGTGGGCATCGCGCGCCTGCGCGGCCGGACCGCCGCGGCCGTCGAGAACGACACCTGCCGCGCGGCCCGCTCGGCCGTGGCCGAGTGAACCCGCCCGGCGGTGGCCGGTCCCCCCGCGATCGCATCGCGCGGGGACCGGCCACCGTGCCGCGGTCAGGACACCGAGGACCTGGGCGGCCCGGGCGGCCCGGGCGGCCCGGACGGCCGGTACGCGGCGACCTCTAGTAGAGCGTGACGGAGCTCGCCTTGTCGTTGACCCCCCACGGGACGTTCACCGGTGCGCCGTAGGGCCCGGAGCCGATCAGGTACCCGGTGTAGCCGGAGCCGTCGAACAGGCTCAGGGTGCCGCCGCTCCTGTTCCAGAAGGCGCTCGTCCTGTCGTTCATCCCGAAGTTGGCGAGCTTGAAGGACCCGGCGCTGGGCACCACCCAGAGCTGGCCGCCGCCGTTGGTGTCCGAGAACAGGCACGCCTGGCCGTGCAGACAGTTGTCCCACACCGTCGCCAGGGAGTCGGCGCCGACGGCGATCGGCTGGATCACGGCGGGAGCGGCGCCGGTCTCGCCGGCGGGGGCCTGGGCCGCGGCGGTGCCGGCCGCGGAGGCGATCATCAGGACGGCACCGGCCGTGGCCAGGGCGAAGTGCTTCACCATGTGTGCTTCCTCTTCCTCGTGGATCGTGCGGTTTGCCGTACTCTCCGTGCGCGGTACTCGGACGACCGGCGGTGCTGGGGACACCCGGCGGTGCTGGGGACACCCGGCGGTGCTCGGACGCCCGGCGGTACTGGGACCACCGGCGCCCCCTGCCGAACGGGCTCACGCCCCGGGGACCTCGTGCTGCCGGTGTCGGCCGTCCCGCGCTGCGTGGACCGGACCAGTTCCCGGGTGCGGTGCCGTTCGCGACCGAGCGCCGGAACCCGAGGATGCCGCGACGTGTGCCGGCCGTGCTCCTCGGCAGGAACGGCTGCGCCACGGGACCCACCACCCCGTCCGAAGAACCGGTGGTGGCCCCACCCTGCGACCCGATGTGATTGTCCATCTACAGGAAGGCGGCAACCGGCAGCTGGGCGGCGGACAACCCGGATTGGCCGCGGACAAGGCAGCGGTACCGGCGGGCGGCGCCGCACGTACGCGGCGAGGACGCCGGCGGCGGGCCCGACGGGTGACGCCCGCGCGGGTCGGGGGCCGATAGGGCGGGGCACCGGGGCTCCCGTGCCGATACTGCGGGGATGAGACCCTCCCGCCGGACCTCCCTGCTGTGCCTCGCCGCAGCCACCGCGCTCGTCGCCCTCGGCGCCCCGGTCACGACCGCCAGTGGTGCGGCCGGAACCGCCGGCCACCACCGACCGTGCGTCAGCTCCGCCGCCCCCACCGAGGGCGCCGCGCTCGACGTGCTGCGGATCGCCGAGCAGGCCAGAACGGAGATGGACCTCAAGTCCGTGATCCTGCGGGTCACCGTCGACGGGCGCGAACTCCTCACCTCCGCCCTCGGCGAGTCGATGACCGGGGTCCCCGCCGAGCCCGCGATGCACTTCCGCAACGGCAACATCGCGATCAGCTACCTGGGCACCGCACTCCTGCGGCTGGTCGACGACGGCAAGGTCCGCCTCGACGACCCGATCGGCCGCTGGCTGCCCGACCTCCCGCACGACTACGGCGACCGGATGACCCTGCGGATGCTCGGCGCCTCCACCACCGGCCTCGTCGACTACGTCACCAGCCCCGGCTTCGGCGAGACGGTCTACGCGGACCCGTTCCGCCAGTGGACCCCCGAGGAACTGGTGGGCATCTCCACCGGCCAGGACCTCTGGTACGAGCCGGGGACCAACTGGAGCTACTCGCACGCCAACTTCGTCCTGCTCGGCGCCGCGCTGGAGAAGATCACCGGCACCCGGCTGGACGTCCTGCTCCAGCAGCTGGTCACCGGCCCGCTCGGACTGCACGAGACCAGCAACAGCTTCACGCCCGACATCCCGACACCCGTCCTGCACGCCTTCACCTCCGATCGCGGCACCTACGAGGAGTCCACCTTCTGGAACCCCTCGTGGACCACCGCACCCGGCGCGGTGGAGACCACCGACATCTGCGACCTGGCCCGCTCGGCCGTCGGCCTCGGCTCGGGCGAACTGCTCTCCCCGTCCTCCTACCGGGAGTTCCTCAACCCGGGGACGGTGGGCCTGGGCACGCCGACCGAGAAGTGCCCCGCCACGGTCTGCATCGCGCAGACCCCGGCCACCCACTACGGGATGGGCGTGCTCGTGCTGAACGAATGGATCTCCCAGCACCCGCTGTTCTTCGGCTACTCGGCCTCGCAGAACTACCTCCCGTGCGAGCACCTGGCCATCGCCGTCTCCACCACCGACGGCCCCACCGCCCCCGGCGGCCACAGCGCCCACACCATCGCCCAGCGCATCGCCGCCGCACTCGCCCCCGACCACCCCATCCCCGACTTCGGCTGAGAACGTGTCGGGCAGCGGTCGGCCGGCGCGCGCCGGCCCGGGTGGGCGACCGTCCGCGGTCCGGGGTTCGACGGGCGACCGGATGACCGCAGGTAGGGCGAAGGGCCTGCCCCTCCGGGGAGAGGCGCAGGCCCTTCGCCCTACCAGGTGGAACGCCCGCGGCAGTGTGCGGGTACGTCAGTTGTCCTGCCTCGCACCGGAGTCGGCCTGCGCGACGGCGCTCCCAGCGGCATCCACCTTCTGCCGCATCTCCTGGGCCTGGCCGTCGTTCGCCGTGGCGGCGGCCAGGCCGGGCGGGCCGGCGCGGTCGGGGCCGTGAGCGGCACCTGCGGGGCCGGGTACCGCGGGCGGTCGCGCAGGCCCTGTGCGCCGTCGAGGGTGAGCGTCCCGGAGAAGTCGAACATGACACCCTTGATCACGCCCGCGATCCCCGCCGCAGCCGCGGGCCGGACGCAAGCCCGTGGGCACGCCCGGGCACCGCGACCGTGTCGCGGTCCGGACGTCGTCACGCCCGCGAAGCCCCGACCGCGTCGAGGGCCGGGGCCAGGACGGCGAAGGCGTGGTCGATCAGCGCGGCCGGGTCCTCGGCGCCGTCGCTGTCGCTCCATCGGCGGAGCACCGTGTCGAAGGCGGACAGTGCCATCCCCGCCGCGAGGGGCGGGTACATCGCGGTGGCGGGATCGAGCCCGAGGCGGGCGGCCAGCTCGGCCGCCAGCTCGTCGCGCCACTGCGCCTGCCGTTCCAGGAAGCGGCCGAGCAGCGCGGGCGTCCGCACGATCAGCTGCACCACGCGCAGGGCGCGGTCACCGTGGCCGGCGTGGTCCGGGCCGTCGGCGCAGGCGGCGAGCGTGGTCCAGACCGCGTGACGGAGCGCCACGGAGGGCGGTTCCGCGGCGGGGCGGGCGGCGAGTTCGGCGCACATCCCGGGGCCGAGATCGGCCAGCACCTGGACGACCACGTCCTCCTTCGAGGCGAAGTACCGGAAGAACGTCCGCTTGGACACCCCGGCGGTGACCGCGATCTCGTCGATCGTGACGGCCTCGAAGCCCTTCTCCGCCAGCAGGAGCAGCGCCGCCTCGGCCAACTCGGCGGCGACGAGCCGGCGTTTGCGCTCGGCCATGGTCAGACCGGGGCGGCCGGCGGGCCGGGTCGGTTCGGGACGGTCCGGGGCGGGACGGTCCGAAGCGGGGCGGTCCGGAGCAGGACGGTCCGAAGCGGGGCGGGAGGTCACCGGGTCATGGTAGCGCGATGCCCTGGGCGGCACTCGGGCGCATCTTGACACCGAGTGACAGCAACGTCAGCATGTGCCGCATGACTGAACATCAGAAGTGGACCGCCGAGCAGATTCCGGACCAGACCGGGAGGCTCTTCGTCGTCACCGGCGCCACCAGCGGCCTCGGCCTGGCCACCGCCCGCGCGCTGTCCCACCGCGGTGGCCACGTCGTGCTGGCGGTGCGCGACGAGGAGAAGGGCCGGCGGGTGGTCGCGGAGCTGCGCGCCGACCAGCCCGGCGCACGACTGGAGGTGCGCCGACTCGACCTCGCCGACCTCGCCTCGGTCCGCGCCTTCGCCGCCGGCCTGCGCGCCGACCACGGCCGGCTGGACGTCCTCGTCAACAACGCCGGCGTCATGGCGCCGCCACGCACCTTGAGCGCCCAGGGCCACGAGCTGCAGTTCGCCGCCCATCACCTCGGCCACTTCGCCCTCACCGGGCTGCTCCTCGACCTGCTCGCCGAGGGCCGCGACCCCCGGGTGGTCACCGTCACCTCTCTCAACCACCGGCGCGGGCGGATCCGCTTCGACGACCTCGCCGGTGAGCGGCACTACGCGCCGATGGCCTTCTACAACCAGTCCAAGCTCGCCAACGCGGTCTTCGGCCGGCAACTGCACCTGCGGCTGACCGCCGCCGGGAGCCCGGTGCGCAGCCTGCTCGCCCACCCTGGCTTCAGCGCCACCGACATCGTCACCGGCACACCGACCGCCCTGTACCGCTTCCTCTTCGGCCGGCTGGCCCGGCCGCTCGGCCAGCACCCCGACCGCGGCGCACTCCCCCAGCTCTACGCGGCGACCCGGCCGGGACTGGCGAGCGGCGAGTTCATCGGCCCGAGCGGCCCCGGCGAACTGCGCGGCGCCCCGGTTCGGGTCGCACTCGCACCCGCCGCGGCCGACACCGAGACCGGGCGCCGGCTCTGGGAGCTGTCCGAGCGGCTGACCGAGGTCCGGTACGGGCTCCCGGACGCCGGTTGAAGGGTCGTCAGCACCGTGACAGGACAGCAGGACGACGAAGGGACTCCATGGTGGACCTCCGGACACCTCGACCGAGGACTGGGGGCCGGGAGGCCGGGAGGCCGGGAGGCCAGGGGCCAGGGGCCAGGGGCCAGGGGCCAGGGGGCCGGGGGGCCGGGGGCCAGGGGGCCGGGAGGCCGGGAGGAGCCTTACGGCAAACCCCTGAATCGTCCGATACCACCGGCTACCCTGTCGCGGTGACGACCTCCCGAGTACTGTCGATCGCCCTCCAGGACACCGACCGGCCCCGGCTGCGGCCGCTGCCGATCGAAGCAGCCGAACTGCTGCACGATGTCGACGCTCCGCCACGTCTGGTCGCCCATCTCCGCGTGGTCCACGACGTCGCGGGGCAACTCCTCGAATGGCTCGCCACCCGCGGCCTCGATCTGGGGATCGACCCGGATGCCGTCCTGTTCGGCGCCGCCACGCACGACATCGGCAAGACGCTGCACCCCGCCGAGCTGTCCGCTCCGGGCGCACGGCACGAGGAGGCCGGCCGGGACCTCCTCCTCGCCCGGGGCGTCGATGCCGACCGGGCACGCTTCGCCGCGACGCACGCCGCCTGGGCCACCGAGGCGGCCGGGACGGAGGACCTCCTGGTCAGCCTGGCCGACACGAGCTGGAAGAACAAGCGCGTCCCCGGGCTCGAAGACCTCGTCGTCGCCAGGCTCGCCGCGGCGAGCGGGAGGTCGGCCTGGGAGGAGTTCATCGACCTGGACACCGTGCTCTCCCGCATCGGCGACCGGGCCGACGAACGGCTCGCCTTCCAGCTCGCCCACCCCACGGCGGGGGGCAGCCCACGGCTGCCGGACCTCACCCACGCGCTCGCCGACTGGTTCGCCGCGAACGAGCCGGCTGTCCGCGCACGCGGGATCGCCACCGAACTGGGGCACTCCCCGGACGACGGCCGGCTCAAGAACAGCGCCTGGCTGACCCTCGAAGCCGGCCGCCGGGCCGTCATGATCACCGTCTGGAGCAGCGGCGAGACCGAACTCGACGACGTGGACCTCGACACCGGCGACAACCGCCCCGAGCACCGGTACCTGACGACCACTCAGGAGCTGCACGACATCCTCGCGTCCGCCCTCGACCGGGCCGACCCCGGCACCGACGCCTGACCGCGCGGAAGGGGCGGGGCCGCCTGCCGTGACGCCCGCGCCGGGGCAGCTCGACTTCGGCCCCGGGTGCGTCGAACGGGTGAACGCCGCGCCCCCGCCGCCGAACCGGCCGCCAGAACGTCCGGCAGCGGCCCCTCGGCCCCCATATTCGAGGAAGGACTGGACCCGCCCCGCACTCGATGGGAGATCCCGGTGACCATGGCTTCCACCGTAGGGCGGTCGGGGCTGGCGCTCGCGCTGGCCGTGTCCGGGGCGCTCGCCGGGGCTCCCGCCGGCGCGGCCGCCGGGCCGGCGTTCGATCCCGGTCCGGCGGCCGCCGCTCTGGCGCGTCTGCTGCCGGCGCAGCACGACCAGTTCACGCTGGTCCCGGTCGCCAAGGGGGCGGGCGGGGACTCGTTCTCGGTGTCCGGCACGGCAGGGGCCGTCACGGTGTCCGGGACGTCGCCGGCGAGTCTGCTGACCGGAGCCGGCTGGTACCTGGAGAACGTCGCCGACGTGGACATCGGCCTGCCGGGAGACTCGCTGGGCGCGCTGCCCGCCGTCCTGCCCGGCGTCGGCTCCCCGGTCGGCCGCACCGCCGTCGTCCCGCACCGCTACGCGCTCAACGACACCGACGCCGGCTACTCGGGCGCCTACCGGGACTTCGCCGCGTACCAGCACGAGGCGGACGTCCTGGCGCTCCACGGCTTCAACGAGGTGTTCGTCCAGACCGGCGCCGAACTCCCCTACTACCAGGCGCTCCAGGGCTTCGGCTACAGCGCCGCCGAGCTGCGGTCGTGGATCCCGGCCCCCGCGCACCAGAGCTGGTGGCTGCTGCAGAACCTGAGCGGGGTCGGCGGGCCGGAGTCCGAGCGGCTGCTCACCGCCCGGGCGGCCCTGGGCCGACGGATCGCGGACCACCTCCGCGGTCTGGGGATGACACCGGTGCTGCCCGGCTTCTTCGGCACCGTTCCCCCCGGCTTCGCGGCGAGGAACGCCGACGCCAGGGTGGTACCGCAGGGCACCTGGGTGGGGCTCGACCGTCCCGACTGGCTCGACCCGACGAGCGCGGCCTTCCCGAGACTCGCGGCCGCCTACTACCGCGCTCAGCGCGAGGCGTTCGGCGACAGCGCGATGTACAAGATGGACCTGCTGCACGAGGGCGGCACCGCGGGGCCGGTGGACGTGAGCGCCGCGGCCGGGGCCGTGCAGCGGGCCCTGCTGGCGGCGCACCCGAAGGCCACCTGGGCGATCCTGGGCTGGGAGAGCAACCCGTCGGGCGCCGTGCTGTCGGGGGTGGACCGCGGCCGGATGCTGATCCTGGACGGCCTGGCCGACCGCTACGACGGGCTCGACCGCGAGCCGCAGTGGCAGGGCGCCCCGTACGCCTTCGGGACGATCCCGAACTTCGGCGGCCACACCTCGCCGGGAGCGAACTCGGCCGTGTGGGTGCGGCGGTTCCAGCAGTGGCGGACCAAGCCGGGCAGCGCACTGCAGGGCATCGCGTACCTGCCGGAGGCGGTGGGGACGGATCCTGCGGCGTTCGAGCTGTTCGGCCGGCTCGCCTGGGAGCCCGCCGGAATCGATCAGGCCGCGTGGTTCGCCGCCTACGCGGCGCGCCGCTACGGCGCGGCCGACCCGCATGCGGCGGCGGCGTGGGAGGCCCTTCGGCAGGGCCCGTACAGCATGCCGTCCGGCCGGTGGAGCGAGGCGCAGGACAGCCTGTTCGCGGCGCGCCCGAGCCTGACCGTGGCGACCGCCGCGACGTGGAGCCCCCCGGCGATGCGCTACGACCCGGCACGGGTGCGCGCCGCGCTCGACGAACTGCTGCTGGTGCCACCGGCGTTGCGGTCCTGCGACGCGTACCGGTTCGACCTGGTGAACGTCGCCCGGCAGGCGCTGGACAACCGGGCACGAGCGCTGCTGCCGCAGATCGCGAGCGCCTACCACGCGCGGAACCGGACGCTGTTCCGGTCGCTGGTGCGCGAGTGGGAGACCGACCTCGCGCTGGTCGACCGCCTGTCCGGGACCGACGCGCGGTCCATGGTCGGGCCGTGGATCGCCGCCGCCCGCTCGTGGGGCGCCGACGCGGCGGAGCGCGACCGGCTGGAGTACGACGCACGGTCGGTCCTGGCGAACTGGAGCGGCCGCGTCCCGAGCGACGTCCACGGGCTGCACGACTACGCGAACCGGGAGTGGGCGGGCCTGGTCGCCGGCCTCTACGCCCGGCGGTGGAGCTCCTACTTCTCGTCGCTGGACGAGGCTCTGACGAGCGGCGCGCCGCCGGCGGCGATCGACTGGTTCGCCATGGACGACGCATGGTCGCGGCAGACCGGGCCGCTTCCGACCTCCCCCTCGGGGAACCAGGTGGACCTGGCGCGGGAGGTCGCGAAGGCCCTGCCGGGCTGAACGGGGCGGTGAGCGCCACCCGTTCCACGCGGTTCCGACAACGGCCGGGCCCTACCGGTGACATGCCCCGTTGGCGGACCGCGGGGCCGGCACCCTTCCGGGTACCGGCCCCGCGGGTCAATCCAGCCGGCGGATCAGTAGAACCAGACGGAGAGGCGGGCCGTGTTCGGGGCCGCGTCACAGAAGTAGGTGACCGCCTGGCCCGACGACACGTAGGCCTTGCCCGCGGTCTCGCACGCGGCAGCGCTCGGGTACATCCCGACGTAGGTGAAGCCGGTCGCCTGGGCGGCCGGGGCCGCCAGGAGCGCGCCACCGGCCAGAACGCCGGCCAGGGCCACGGAGGAGACCACTCTGCGAATCGCCATGATGGTGTAGTCCAATCTCGTAGAGGAACACCTGGAGGCCGCACCCTCGCTGTCTGAAGGGGAGCCTCCACCAGTCCCGGCACCGGCGGCAATGGGCCTCGGGAAGTTCGGCCGGAAGCCATCGGATCATGGAGCACCGCAAACCGGAACCGGCGCCGCCACCTGTGAAAACGCCTGCACAACCCACCCGGGTCCGACGCGGCTCGGCCGAAAACAGCAGCACCACTGGTGCGGACCCGGAACGTGCCCACCTCACGCACCACGCCGGGCGAACCACCCCACCCGCCCCACCCGCTCCACCTCCGGATCCGGCGGACGGCGGTGGGCCCGCACGGGCGAGAAGCTCGCCATTCCATCGCACGGGAATGGGCCCGGAAATGGCGAAGGCAAGGAGAGAACTCTCCTTGCCGTTATCAAGATATAGCGCAGCGGGGGGCTTGCCGCAAGGCCCCCGGCACGGTGCAGAATCGTCGGCCGAAGCCACCACCTGCGGAAATCGGGGTGCGCCGGCCGTGTGTCGCTGTCGACGCACGGCGGGCACGGTGGCGTCGAATCAGGGGCAGGACCAGTGGCAGGACCAGTGGCGGGGCCAGCGGTGGAGTCGCCGGTGACCGGTGCGGATGCGTGGGGGTACGCCCCGGCCGACGCGCCGGCGGAACGGCCGGCGGGAATGAGGAACGTGCTCGACAGGAAGTTCGACGAAATCGCGGGCGCCGGTGATCCGACCGGCCGCCGCAGCGCAAGGGAAGACGGCTGCCCCGGAGGTACGGCAATGAATGAGCAGTACGTGCGGGATCTTCATGAGGCGGACGAGAGCCAGAGCGCGATCGTCGGCGGCAAGGGTGCGCACCTGGGCGCGCTCGCGCGGATCGAAGGCGTCCACGTACCGGACGGCTTCTGCGTGACGACGGACGCCTTCCGGCGGATCATGGCGGAGGCTCCGTCGATCGACGGTCTTCTCGACCGACTCTCGCGCCTGGACCCGGACGACCGCGAAGGGGTCCGCACCCTCAGCGCGCGGATTCGCCGGGCCGTCGAGGAGATCGCCCTCCCCCACGACCTCGCGGCGGAGATCACCGGCGCACTCGGCCGGTTCGGCGAGCGGGCCGCCTACGCCGTCCGCTCCAGCGCGACGGCGGAGGACCTGCCGACGGCCTCCTTCGCCGGCCAGCAGGACACCTATCTGAACGTCGTGGGGCCGGCGGCGGTCCTCCGGCACGTCAGCCTGTGCTGGGCCTCGCTGTTCACCGAGCGGGCGGTGGTCTACCGCCGGCGCAACGGCATCGACGACCGTACGGTCCGGATGGCCGTGGTCGTGCAGCGGATGGTCCTCCCGGAGGCGGCCGGCATCCTGTTCACGGCCGACCCCGTCACGGGCGACCGGACGGTCGCCACCGTGGACGCCGGTTTCGGCCTCGGCGAGGCCCTGGTCTCCGGGCTGGTGAACCCGGACGTCTTCAAGGTGCGCGGCGACGAGGTCGTCGTCCGGACGATCGCCGCCAAGGAGCGCGCCCTGTACGCCCTGCCGGGCGGCGGTACGCGGGAGGTGGCGGTCGAGCCGCGGCGCCGCGAGCAGCCCGCGCTGACGGATGCGCAGGTCCTCCGGCTCGTGCGGCTCGGGCGGCGGATCGAGGCACACTTCGGCACCCCGCAGGACATCGAGTGGTGCCTGGTCGACGACGGCTTCCGGATCGTGCAGAGCCGGCCGGTCACGACGCTGTTCCCCGTCCCCGAGCGCGGCGACCGGGAGAACCACGTCTACGTCTCCGTCGGTCACGGTCAGATGATGACCGACCCCATGAAGCCGCTGGGGTACTCCATGTGGCAGCTGACGGCCATGGTGGCGATGCACGAGGCCGGCGGCAGGCTGTTCGTGGACGTCACCCCGCGCCTTGCCTCGCCCACCGGCCGGGTCGCTCTCCTGGACCTCATCGGGAGGGGCGATCCGCTGGTCAGGGACGCGCTGGAGACCGTCCTGGACCGCGGTGACTTCGTCCCGACGGTCCCGGACGCGGCGCCCGTCGGCCCGCCGGCCGGTGGCGCGCCCACCCCGATCGCGACCGATCCGGCGATCGTCACCGGGCTGATCGAACGCAGCCGGGCATCCGTCGCCGCTCTGGAGCGCGACATCCGGACGAAGACCGGACCGGCGCTGTTCGACTTCCTGCTGGAGGCCTTCGAGGAGCACAAGCGGGTGCTCCGCGACCCGCTGAGCCTCCAGGCGATCATGGCGGGGATGGAGGCCACCTGGTGGCTCAACGACAAGCTGCGGGAGTGGCTGGGCGAGAAGAACGCGGCCGACACCCTGACGCTGTCCGCCCCCGGCAACGTCACGTCGGAGATGGGGCTGGCGCTGCTCGACGTCGCGGACGTGATCCGCCCGCACCCGGAGGTGGTGGCGTTCCTGCGGGGCGTCGGGGACGAGGACTTCCTGGACGACCTGGCGAAGCTCGCGGGCGGGACCGAGGCGCGGGACGCCATCGAGGCCTACCTCGACCGGTACGGCATGCGCTGCGTCGGCGAGATCGACATCACCAGGCCGCGGTGGCGCGAGCGCCCCGACACGCTGGTGCCCGTGATCCTCGACCACGTCCGGAACTTCGAACCGGGCGCCGCCGCGCGCCGCTTCGAGCAGGGGCGGCGGAAGGCCGAGCAGAAGGAACAGGACGTGCTCACCCGCCTGCGGGCCCTGCCGGAGGGGGACCTCAAGGCCGCCGAGACCAAGGCGATGATCGACCGGGTCCGCACCTTCATCGGGTACCGGGAGTACCCCAAGTACGGCATCATCAGCCGCTACGCCGTCTACAAGCAGGCCCTGCTCCGGGAGGCCGAACGCCTGGTGGAGGCCGGTGTGCTGACCGAGCGGGAGGATGCCTTCCACCTCACGTTCCAGGAACTCCACACCGTCGTGCGAACGCACCGGGTGGATGCCGGGCTCCTCCGGCGGCGCGAGGACGCGTTCCGCTCGTACCACGCGCTCACGCCGCCCCGGGTGCTCACCTCGGACGGTGAGGCCCTCACCGGGTCGTACCGGCGCGACGACGTGCCGGCCGGGGCCCTGGTCGGCGTACCGGTGTCCGCCGGGACGGTCGAGGGAAGGGCCCGTGTCGTCCTCGACATGGCGAAGGCCGATCTCGAAGCGGGCGACATCCTGGTCACGGCCTTCACGGACCCCAGCTGGTCGCCGGTGTTCGTCGGCATCGCGGGGCTGGTGACGGAGGTGGGCGGCCTGATGACCCACGGCGCGGTCATCGCCCGGGAGTACGGCCTGCCGGCCGTCGTCGGCGTCGAGCGGGCCACCCGGCTGATCCGGGACGGGCAGCGGATCCGCGTGCACGGGACCGACGGGTTCGTCGAGATCCTGTCCTGACCGACGCCCCGGCCCGGCCCGGCCCGGCCGGGGCGGGCCGGGGCGGGGCGGGCCGGGGCGTTGGCGCCCTGCCGTCGTGGTGCCCGGCGCTAACCCCGGCTCGGGGCGGTGGCCGGCGGAGCGTCCAGGACGGTGAAGCGCAGACCGGCCGCGGTCAGGCGGTCGATCAGCGCGCTGCCCATCGCCACCGCCGGGGTGACCTGGCCGGCGGTGGGCGGCAGTTCGTCGTAGGCGAGGCTGAGCGCCGACTCGGCGAGCATCTTGGCGGTCTCCGTGTAACCCGGGTCGCCCCCGGACACCTCGGTGAAGACCCGGTGCCCGGGGCCGGTCTCACCGACGAAGCGGACGGTGAACCAGGAGGCCGCGCGCTGCTCGGCGCTGGGCCCCGCGCCGGGCTTGCGCAGGCCGGTCAGCGCCCTTCGCAGCGGCGGCAGTTGGGCGGCGAGCGCCAGCAGGGCGAGTCCGGCGCCGCCGGCCAGCAGCACCGGAAGCCGCCGGACCGCCGCGTAGTGGCCGTAGCGGAAGACCGGGCCGTAGTCCGGCCGTGCGGCGGCCGAGCGGGCGACCACCAGCGGATCGATGGTGGGCATCGGCACCGCCCAGGCGCGGGCCTCGGCCGACCGCCGGACCGGGCCGGCCTCGGCGCTGATCCTGCGGCCGGCCGGATGGGGGTCGGCGGCGCGGCGCTCCCGCGCGGCCCGGGCGGCCGCGCGGGGGCGGGACATCGCGGTCAGCGCGGAGGCGAAGGTGCCGCCGGAGAACGTCCCGCCGGCCCGGACGAAGCCCCGTACCGAGACCGCGGCGCCGTCGGGCAGGGCGCCGAGTTCGCGCATCCGCTCCAGGGTGAAGAGCACTCCCAGGTCGTGCGGCACCGAGTCGAAGCCGCAGGAGTGCACCAGCCGGGCGCCGGTCTCGACGGCCCGGCGGTGGTGCAGCAGGTACATCCGGTCGACGAACTCGGGTTCGCCGGTGAGGTCGACGTAGTCGGTGCCGGCGTCCGCGCAGGCGGCCACCAGCGGCTCCCCGTGGCTGAGGTAGGGGCCGACGGTGGAGACCACCACCCGGGCCGCGGCCGCCACTTCCCGCAGCGAGCCGGGGTCGGTGGAGTCCGCGATGAGCAGCGGGAGGTCGGCGCAGCCCGGCTCCAGGGTGGCGAGGTGCGCGCGCAGCGCCTCCAGCTTGCTCCGGTTGCGGCCGGCCAGCGCCCAGCGGCAGCCGGCCGGCGCGTTCCGGGCCAGGTACTCGGCCGTCAGCGCGCCGGTGAATCCGGTGGCACCGAACAGGACCAGGTCGTACGGGCGTTCGGCATCCATGAGCGTTCCCTACCGGCCGGTAATGACGGAGCGCCTCACGCTAGGGACCGGGGCACGACGGTGTCAACCGTCCACGCCGGGGCCCGGCGCCGCCGGCAGCGGCGGGGCAGGCCGCCCGGGGGCGATCTGGCGGAGCGTCAGCAGACCGATGTAATGTCACACTTCATGACATGCACCCGCTATCTCCTGGCCGCGAGCCTCGTCGGCGCGCTCGCCCTCCCCCTGGTCCCGACCAGCGCGGCTGCCCAGGCCCAGCCCGCCTGTCGCACCGCCACCGCGCCCCCGGTCGACGCCGAACAGGCACGGCTGGCGGATCCGAGGGCGGCCGCCTTCACCGAGCGGGCCGGGCTCGGTGACTTCGTCGGGAGGTTCCCCGCCGCCCTGTGCTCCGCGCGGAACGCCGCCGAGGCCCGGGAACTCGTGGACGCCTGGGGCCGGGCGCTCTGGCGGGCGGCGGTGGACCGCGCCCAGGACCGGCGGCGCGGCGGCGACCTGCCCGCCCGGGACGACCGCCCGCTCTACTGGACGCGGCTGGCCATGACCGTCCGGCTCGCCCAGTGGCAGCCCGCCTTCCCCGTCGACACCGCCGACCTCCGCTCGCGGTTCGAGGACGCCTCCCGCGGGCTGCTGGACAACGAGTTCAGCGGGACGCCGGGCCTGCGCCGGGTGTTCGTCAGCGGCTTCGACCCCTTCGGCCTCGACGGCGAGCTCCGTCGCGCCAACCCCTCCGGCGCCGCCGCCCTACGGCTGAACGGTCTGCGGATCACCCTGGCGGACGGCACCCGGGCCGAGATCCGGGCCGTACTGCTCCCCGTCCGCTACGCCGACTTCGACCACGGCATCGTCGAGCGCGCCTTCGGTCCGCGCCTCTCCCCCGGCCCGCGGTCCGCCGACCAGATCACCACCATCAGCCAGGGCTACCCCGGGCTGTTCACCGTGGAGGCCTGGGCCGGCCGCGCCCGCTCCGCCGACCCGTACCCGGACAACACCGGCACGCTCTCCGGCGGCACCCGGGAGCACCCGGTGACCGCCCCGGGCATGGGGCCCGGTGCCGAGTTCATCGCCACCACCCTGCCCGCCGCGGCCATGACCGCCGTGCAGCAGCCGTACCCCGTCCAGCTGAACACCGTGGTCACCGAGATCCCCGCCGGGGGCGGCGCGCCGGTCGACCGCGAGGACGGTCCCACCCCGGGCTCCCGGGCCGTCGAGGGCGGGGGCGGCGGGTACCTGTCCAACGAGGTGGCCTACCGCTCCAACCGACTGCGGCTGGAACTCGCCCCGCGGCTGCCCGGCGGCCACCTCCACACCCCCGTGCTCACCGGCCTCCCCGAGCACGCCGACCGGCTCACCGGCCCGGACCTGGAACGGAACGAGGCCGCGATCACCGACGAAGTCCTCGACATCCTCCGCCACGCCACGCCGTGAACCCCCGGACCGCCGGGGTGTCCGGCGCCGGCGCCGTGCGGCGGCGTCGGCCACCCCGGCCGGTCGGCCCCGGGCTAGCCGCTGAGCGCGTCGACCTCCGCGTAGCCGGGGATGCCGGCGGGCAGCTGTCCGCCGTCCCGGACGGCGACCGCCGTACCGACCGCGGCGCCCAGGGCCGCACGGAACAGCAGGGAGCCGGTGCTGACCCGGCGCACGCCCAGCTCCGCCAGCCGGTCCAGGCCGAGCGCCGGCAGGTGCAGGACGTTCACCGGGACCGGCACCGCGGCCGTCACGGCGGCGATGTCCCCCTCGCGCGCCAGGCCGGGCACGAAGACGCCGTCGGCGCCCGCGTCCACGTACCGTCGCGCCCGGTCCAGCGTCGCGGGCACCGAGGCCTCGACCCCGAGCCAGTAGGTGTCCGTGCGGGCGTTGAGGAAGATCCCCGGCGCCCGGCGCTTCACCTCGCGGACCAGCGCCTCCTGCGCCGCGGGGTCGGCCAGGTGGTCGTCGCGGCCGTCCTCCAGGTTGACCCCGGCGACTCCCAGCTCGGCCAACTCGACTGCCAGGTCGCCCACTTCGGCCGGGTCCGCACTGAAGCCGGCCTCGATGTCGACGGTGACCGGACAGGGCAGCCGGACCAGCCGCCCGGCCAGTGCCACGGTCTCGTCCCGGGCCAGGCCCGCGGCGTCGGGAATGCCGTTGGCCGCGGCCACGCCGAGGCTGGTGGTGCCGATGGCGGCGAACCCGGCGGCGGACAGCGCCGCGGCCGAGGCGAAGTCCCAGGCGTTGGGCAGCAGCAACGGCCGGTCCGCGTGGTGCAGGGCGTGGAAGGCGGTGGTCATCGGGCCGTCGCCTCCACCAGGCCGGCCGCGAGGGCGAGCGCGTGCGCACGGCCGGGGCAGGCGTGCGGGCCGGCGCCGAACGGTTCGTCCGCCAGGCCGACCTCCACGAGCGTGCCGTCCGGCGCCACCCGGCGGGTCAGGGGCACCGGCGGATCGGTGCGCCCCGCCACCGTGTGGGCCACCAGGGCCTTGGTCGCGTCGCAGGCCTGGACGAGCAGCCCGATCCGGTTGGCCGTGGCCTCGTCGGCGACGCCTCCGCACACCTCGACCAGCCGGGCGAGCGCCCGGTCCGCCTCCTCCGTGACCGCGGTGTGCGGCTGGTACGACGCCGCCACGACGGCGACGTCCCCGGCCACCTCCGGCGGCAGGCCGAGCGCCTCGGCGAGCACCTCGACCGGCCCGTCCCCCCGCTCGGCCGCCCGCAGCCGAAGAGCGTCCGGGTCGACGGACGCCAGCTCGGCCTCCGCGAGCGCACGTCTGCGGCGGTGGGCCGCGCCGCTGCTGAAGCGCGCGACGGACGACCTCAGCCAGGCGACGCCGCCCGGCGGGGAGTCGGGGACCGGTGGGACGAGGAACTCCGGGTCGGTCAGCACGGCGTGACTCAGCAAAGGCATGGCGCCAGGCTAACGGGCGCCTCCGACACCGCCCCTGAGCCGCCGGGCTGCCGGGCCGCCCGGTTGTCCGGCAGCCCGGCGACGGGAGAACCACGGCAGGTGGTCGGGGCGCGCACCCTGACCAGCCGCGGGCGTCAGCGCTGCGGACCGGCCGGGGTGGTGGCCGGCGGAGCGGACGGCGGGGTCGAGCCGCTCGCGTTGGGGTCGGTCTTCGGCGCCGGGTCGGGGATGTCGGCCATCTTCAAGGACTTCTTCGGCTCCCCGCGAAGGGCCAGGTTCATCGCCAGCTGCCAGATCGGGCCGGGGCCGTCGGCACCGAACACCTCCGAGAAGTGCTTGCCACCGATGGTGATGTTGCGCATCTCGACACCGCCGGCCGGCCCGCCGAGCCAGACCGACGTGGCGAGCTGCGGGGTGTAACCGCTGAACCAGGCGGCCCGCTTCTTGTCCGAGGTGCCGGTCTTGCCGGCGATCTGCCGGTCGCCCTCCAGGTTGAGCGCCGAGCCGGTGCCGTCCGCGGTCACGCCGTTGAGGATGGTGTTCAGCACCTGGGCCGTCGACTCGGAGAACGCCTGGCCGCAGTTGGCGGCCGGGACGGCGATGTCCTTGCCGTCCACGGTGGTGATCTTGTTGATCGCGGTCGGGGCGCAGTACTTGCCCCCGGCGGCGAAGGTCGCGTAGACGTTGGCCATGGTCAGCGGGCTCATCTCCTCCACGCCCAGCGCCATCGCCGGCACCTCGTCCAGGGGCTTGCCGCTGGCCCGGGTGGTGATGCCGAGCTTGTTCGCCATCTGCTTGACCGAGCAGAGGCCGATCTCCTGCTCCATCTGCACGAAGTAGGTGTTGATCGAGCGGGCCATCGCCTCCTTCAGCTGGTAGGGGCCCTTCTCACTGGCGGACTCGTTCGGCACCACGGTCTTGGGCTTGTCGGTGTTCTTCCAGGTGCCCGCACAGGTCTTCATCGTCGGGTACTCGAGCTTGTTCGGGGAGGAGTACTCGGTGACCGGCGACAGGCCCGCCTCCATCGCGGCGGCCGCGACGATCGGCTTGAAGGTCGACCCGGGCTGGAAGCCGTTGCCGCCGCCCATCGCCGCGTCGACGTTGAGGTTGACGACCGTCTGGTTCTTCTTCGCGTCCAGGCCGTAGGGGCGGGTCTGGGCCATCGCCAGGATCTTGCCGGTACCCGGCTCCATCATCGTCGCGGCGGCCGACACCGAGTCGGTGACCTTCACTTTGGTGGTCACCGCGTTCTGGGCGGCGGCCTGCTTGTCCGGGTCCATGGTGGTGTAGACGTTGAGACCGCCCTGGTCCCAGAACTTCTTCCGCTCGGCGGCACTCGCGCCGAACGCCGGGTCCTGCTTCACCACGTGCCGGACGTAGTCGCAGAAGAAGCCCATGCCCGCCTGGGCGGTGATGCAGCCGTTCTGCGGCTCCCGGTACTGCAGACCCAGGGGCGCGGCCTTCGCCTCCTTGGCCTGGTCCGCGGTGAGGTGCTTGTTCTCGACCATCTTGTCGAGCACCACGTTCCGGCGCTTCACCGTGTTCTCGGGGTAGCGCACCGGGTCGTACAGCGAGGGGTTCTGCACCATGCCGGCCAGCGTGGCGGCCTCGGCGACGGTGAGGTCCTTGTTGCTCTTGCCGAAGTAGCGCTGCGAGCCCGCCTCCACCCCGTACGCGCCGTGACCGTAGAAGGTGATGTTCAGGTAGTTGGTGAGGATCTCGTCCTTCGTCATCTCCTCTTCCAGTTTGATGGCGACCTTCAGCTCCTGGATCTTGCGGCCCAGCGTCTTGCGCTGCGCCTCCAGGACGGCCGCCTGGTCCTCGCCGGCCTTCTCCACATTGACGTTCTTCACGTACTGCTGGGTCAGCGTCGAGGCACCCTGCGAGGCGGTGCCGCTCTCCGCGTTCTTGCCGGCCGCCCGCAGCACGCCCTTGAGGTCCACGGCGCCGTGCTCGTAGAACCGCGCGTCCTCGATGTCGACCTGCGCCTGGCGCATGAACGGGGACATCTGGTCGGCAGGGATGACGGTGCGGTCGCGCTCGTAGACCTTGGCGATCAGCCCGCCCTTGGCGTCGAAGATCTGCGTGGCCTGCGTCAGCGGCGGCGTCTTGAATTCGCCCGGAATGTCCTCGAAGCTCTCCGCCGTGCTCTTGGCGGTCAGCCCGAACGCGCCGACGGCGGGCAGCGCCACCCCGGCCAGCAGCGCACCGGACACCACGCTCACGCCCAGGAAGGTCCCACCGTGGCGGACCAGCCGCAGCGGCGAACTTCGCGCCGGCGGGTTCTCTCCGGCGTCGGACGCATTCCATATCGGGGGAAGTTGAGAAGCCATGCCGGAATGCTAGCGCCCATTTCTGACGCATCGAACGATCAGTCGAACAGCAATGTCCCGGCCGTGTCACAGATACCCGGAGTCCAGCCGTGAATTCCGCCGCGCATTTCTTCGGACGGCATGCGGGAAAAGGGCCTCCGGTGAATTCCCGAGAAGGCCCCGCCGATGAGGAGAACGCTGACAGACCACCGGTCCGGCGGCGACCGGGCGCCGGCACCCGCCCCGGGCCCGCGTGTCCGTGACTACACCTGAAGCACCCCTCCCCCTCACAGCACCCTGACATCAGGTAGATGCGGTGAGCGGGTCGAAAGGTTGCACGCACACCGGGTTTCCGCTTCACGGTGGCCGGAGCCTCACATCGGAGCGTTCTCACGGAGTGCCCACGCGAGATCGCCGCGACGTCGCCCCGGACGCCACGGTCAGTGATCGTCAAGCGGCCGGCCGGCGCATCCCGCGGTGCGCCGGCCGGTCCTGGTGGTGCGGTGGGGACTACTGCGGGGTGACGTAGGCGCCGGAGATGCCGCCGTCGACGAGGAAGGTGTTGGCGGTCATGAAGGACGAGTCGTCGGAGGCCAGGAAGGCGACCGCCGCGGCGATCTCCTCCGGCTCGGCGAAGCGGCCGACGGGGATGTGGACGAGGCGGCGGGCGGCGCGCTCCGGGTCCTTGGCGAAGAGCTCCTGGAGCAGCGGGGTGTTGACCGGCCCCGGGCAGAGGGCGTTGACGCGGATGCCCTCGCGGGCGAACTGCACGCCCAGCTCGCGCGACATCGCCAGTACCCCGCCCTTGGAGGCGCTGTAGGAGATCTGCGAGGTGGCGGCGCCCATCACCGCCACGAAGGAGGCGGTGTTGATGATCGAGCCCTTGCCCTGGCGCTGCATGTGCGGGATCGCGTACTTGCAGCAGAGGTAGACGGAGGTCAGGTTGACCTCCTGGACGCGCTTCCAGGCGTCCAGACCGGTGGTGAGGATCGAGTCGTCGTCCGGCGGGGAGATGCCCGCGTTGTTGAAGGCGATGTCGAGCCGCCCGTACTCGTCCACGGCCCGCTGGAAGAGGTCGCGGACGGCGTCCTCGTCGGTGACGTCGGCCTGGATGAAGAGGCCGCCGACCTCGTTGGCGGCCTTGGACCCGGTCTCCGGGTCGAGATCCACGCAGACCACCTTGGCGCCCTCGGCGGCGAACCGCCGGGCGGTGGCCAGACCGATGCCGCTGCCCGCGCCGGTGATGACGGCCACCCGGCCGTCGAGTCGCTCGCTCATGCTGATCATTCCTCCGTGGAGATGAAGACGTTCTTGGTCTGGGTGAAGGCGGCGAGGGCGTCCGGGCCGAGCTCGCGGCCGAGCCCGGACTGCTTGAAGCCGCCGAAGGGCGTCGAGTAGCGCACCGAGGAGTGCGAGTTGACGGAGAGGTTGCCGGCCTCGACGCCGCGGGAGACCCGCAGTGCGCGGCCGACGTCCCTGGTCCAGATGGACCCGGAGAGGCCGTACTCGGTGGCGTTGGCGATCCGCAGCGCGTCCTCCTCGTCGCGGAACGGGACGACGGTGACGACCGGTCCGAAGATCTCCTCGGTGAACGCCGGGTCGTCGTGCCGGACGGGCGCCAGCACCGTCGGCGGGAACCAGAAGCCGGGGCCGTCCGGGGCGGTGCCCCGGAACGCGACCGGCGACTCGTCCCGGACGTAGGAGGCGACCCGGGCGTGGTGGGCGGCGGAGATCAGCGGGCCCATCTCGGTCTTCTCGTCGGCCGGGTCGCCGACCCGCACGGCCCGCACGGCCGGCTCCAGCAGCGCCATGAACTCGTCGTGGACGGAGGCCTCGACGAGAATCCGGGAGCGGGCGCAGCAGTCCTGGCCGGCGTTGTCGAAGACGGCGTAGGGGGCGGTGGCGGCGGCCTTGGCGAGGTCGGCGTCGGCGAACACGAGGTTGGCGCTCTTGCCGCCGAGTTCGAGGGTGACCGGCTTCACCTGGGCGGCGCAGCCCGCCATGATCTCCTTGCCGACCCGGGTCGAGCCGGTGAACACCACCTTGCGCACGTCCGGGTGGGTGACGAAGCGTGCGCCGACCACCGGGCCGCGGCCGGGCAGGATCTGCAGCACGCCCTCGGGGAGGCCGGCTTCGAGGGCGAGTTCGCCCAGCCGCAGGGCGGTGAGGGGGGTGAGTTCGGCGGGCTTGACGATGACGGTGTTGCCGGCGGCCAGCGCCGGGGCCAGGGCCCAGGCGGCGATCGGCATCGGGAAGTTCCAGGGCACGATGACGCCGACGACGCCGAGCGGTTCCTGGAAGGTGACGTCAAGGCCGCCGGCCACCGGGATCTGCCGGCCGAAGAGCCGTTCGGGAGCGGCGGCGTAGTACTCGATGACGTCGCGGGCGTTGCCGGCCTCCCAGCGGGCGTTGCCGATGGTGTGGCCGGCGTTGGCCACCTCCAGGGCGGCGAGGTGCTCCCGGTCGCCGTCGACGGCGGCGGCGAAGGCGCGCAGCAGCCGGGCCCGGTCGGCGGGGGCGACCCGGCGCCAGGTGTCGAAGGCGGCCCGGGCGCGGGCGACGGCGGCGTCGGTCTCGGCGAGGCCGGCCAGTTCGACGGTGCTGATCACCTCCTCGGTGGCGGGGTTGACCACCTGGTAGAGGTCGGGGTCGGTCATCGGGTCGTCTCCCTGGGGCGTGCGCAAGCGCGATCGGCGGGAAGGCGGCTCGCCTCGACGAGCGCGCGGAACAGGCGCGGGTCGTCCGGGTCCGTCTCGGGGTGCCACTGGACACCCAGCGCGAAGCGGTGGCCGGGCAGTTCGAGTGCTTCGACCGTCCCGTCGTCGGCCCGGGCGGTGACGCGCAGCCCGCTTCCGGTGCGGTCGGTGGCCTGGTGGTGGTAGCAGTTGACCTCGGCGGCCGGTCCGAGGACGGCGGCCAGTCGGCTGCCCGCCTCGACGTCGACGCGGCGGCGGACGAACTCGGCCGGGACGATCTGGTGGCTCCGCTCGGGCAGGTGCTGCCGGAGGGTGCCGCCGAGGGCGACGTTCAGCAGCTGCATGCCGCGGCAGACGCCGAGCACCGGCAGGTCGCGGTCGAGGGCGCCGCGCAGCAGGGTCAGCTCCCAGTCGTCGCGGGCCTGGTGCGGTGGGCCGGTCCGCGGGTCGGCCTCGGCGGCGTAGCGGGCGGGGTCGATGTCGGGTCCGCCGGCCAGCACCAGGCCGTCCAGCGCGTCCAGCAGAGGGCCGGCGTCGCCGGGCTGCGGCGGTAGCAGCACGGGTGTGCCGCCCGCCGCGGCGACGGAGTCCACGTAGGTCTGCGGGACGAGGCTGGCGCGCTGGCGCCAGACGGACCAGGCGGCCTCGTCCTGGTAGCTGGTGATGCCGATCAGGGGGCGTCGGTCAGGGTTCACGGTCGCTCTCTGTGGTCGCGGTCGCCGGGGGCGGGGTCGGTGTCGGGCTCGGTCGTCGGTGTCGGTCGCCCGGGGTCGGTCGCCCGGGGTCGGGTCGGTGTCGGGTCGGTGTCGGGCGGGGCATCGGTGTCGGTCGGGGTCGTCGGGCGCGGTCACAGCCGTTCGAAGCCGCGGCGGCGCTCCCAGTCGGTCACCGCCCGGTCGTAGGCGGCGAGTTCGACCCGGCCGGCGTGGGCGTAGTGGCGGACGACGTCCTTGCCGAAGGCCTCGCCCGCGGCGGCGCTCCGCTCGAAGGCGGTGACCGCGTCGCGCAGGTTGGCCGGTACCCGGGGGGCGTCGGAGGCGTAGGCGTTCCCGGTGAACTCCGGTTCGAGCTCCAGCTGTTGCTCGATGCCGTGCAGGCCGGCCGCGATCAGGGCGGCGACCGCGAGGTAGGGGTTGACGTCGCCGCCGGGGACGCGGTTCTCGAAGCGCAGCGAGGGACCGTGGCCGACCACCCGCAGGGCGCAGGTGCGGTTGTCCCGTCCCCAGGCGATCGCGGTGGGCGCGAAGCTGCCGGGTACGTACCGCTTGTAGGAGTTGACGGTGGGGGCGAACAGCAGCGCGAAGTCCGCGAGGCAGGCGAGCTGTCCGGCCAGGAAGTGCTCCATGGTGCGGGAGAACCCGTTCGGCCGGTCCCCGGCGAACACCGGCGCGCCCTGTTCGTCGCGGAGGCTGAGGTGGATGTGGCAGGAGTTGCCCTCGCGCTCGTCGTACTTGGCCATGAAGGTGAGGCTGTAGCCCTCCTGCGCGGCGATCTCCTTGGCGCCGGTCTTGTAGACGGAGTGGTCGTCGCAGGTGGTGAGGGCGTCGGCGTACTTGAAGGCGATCTCGTGCTGGCCGAGGTTGCACTCGCCCTTCGCCGACTCCACGGTGAGGCCGGCGCCCGCCATGCCGTTGCGCAGCCTGCGCAGCAGGGGTTCGATCCGGCCGGTGCCGAGGACGGAGTAGTCCACGTTGTACTGGTTGGCCGGGGTGAGCTTGGTGTAGTCCTTGTCCCAGGCCTGTTCGTAGGTGTCCCGGAAGACGATGAACTCCAGCTCGGTGGCGGCCTGGGCCTGCCAGCCGTACCCGGCCAGCCGGTCCAGCTGGCGGCGCAGCACCTGGCGCGGGGAGACGGCGACGGGCGTGCCGTCGTGCTGGGTGATGTCGCACTGGACCATGACGGTGGCCGGGTGCCAGGGCACCGCGCGCAGGGTGGCGAGGTCGGGGCGCAGGGTGAGGTCGCCGTAGCCGCTCTCCCAGGAGGAGATGTCGTAGCCGTCCACGGTGTTCATGTCGATGTCGACGGCGAGCAGGTAGCCGCAGCCCTCGGCGGCGTTCGGGACGACGTCGGTCAGGAAGTAGCCGGCGGCGACCCGTTTGCCCTGGAGGCGGCCCTGCATGTCGGTCATCGCGAGCACGACGGTGTCGACGGAGCCGTCGGCCACGCGGGCGCGCAACTCGTCGAGGGTGAGCCTGCTGTTCAACGGATCTCCAGTTCGGCGTCTTCGGCGTCCGGTGCGGCGGGCCCCGGCGGGGTCTCGTGGATGCGGGGGCCGGTGAACCAGTGGCGGGCGGAGGCGAGCCACCAGAGGCCGGCGAAGCCGACCACCACGGTGACGGCGACGGGCGTGTAGTTGAAGCTCTCGGCGGTGATCGGGCTGACGGTGGGGAGCATGAACAGGACGGTGATCACGGCGGTCCAGCCGACCGCGACGGTGCCGATCACCCGGCTCCAGCGGCCCAGGTGCCACGGGCCGCGCGGGAAGGTCTCGCCCTGGCGCAGCCGCAGGTAGACCGGGATGACGTAGGAGATGTACAGGCCGATGACCGAGATCGAGGTGACGGCGGTGTACGCGGTGGAGTTCCAGAGCGCGGGCAGACCGAGCAGGAGCGCGCCGCCGGTCGCCAGCCAGACCGCGTTGGTGGGAGTCTGGGTGCGCGGGTCGATGCGGTGCCAGAGGGCGGAGCCGGGCAGTGCGCCGTCACGCGAGAAGGCGTAGATCATGCGGGAGTTGGCGGTGACGGAGGCCATGCCGCAGAAGAACTGGGCGCCGATGACGATCAGCAGGAGCAGCTCGGCGCCGTTGGTGCCGATCGCGTCGATGAAGATCTGGGCGGGCGCCACCCCGGTGTCGCTGTGCAGCGCGCCGTCGTAGTCGCGGATGGCGAAGGTGATGCCGAGCAGCAGGATCCAGCCGGCCACCAGGGAGACGGTGATGGCGTTGACGATGCCGCGCGGGCCGGAGCGGGCCGCGTCCTGGGTCTCCTCGGTCATGTGCGCGGAGGCGTCGTAGCCGGTGAGGGTGTACTGGGCGAGGAGCAGACCGAGCATGGCCACGTAGAGCTGGTTGTGGAAGCCGGTGTTGTTGACGAACTCGGTGAGGACGAAGGACGCGGAGGCGTGCCGGTCCGGCACGAGGACGAGCACCCCGACGATGACGGCGACGCCCACCAGGTGCCACCAGACGGACAGGTTGTTGAGGAAGGCGACGAGCCGCACGCCCCGGGTGTTGAGCAGGCCGTGCAGCACCAGGATGACGGCGAAGATCTCCACGGTGTGCGCGGGGCCGGCCGCGAAGCCGAACTGGAGGCTGAGGAAGGCGTTCGTGAAGAAGGCGGCGCCGTAGTCGACGCCGGCGGTGACCGCGACCTGGCCGAGGAAGTTGAACCAGCCGGTGAACCAGCTCCAGGCCGGGCCCCGGCTGCGGGCGAGTTTGGCGGACCAGTAGTAGAGGCCGCCGGCGGTCGGGTAGCTGGAGCAGATCTCGGCCATCGCCAGCCCGACGCAGAGCGTCAGCAGGCCGACCACCGGCCAGCCCCAGATGATCATGGCGGGTCCGCCCGCGTTCATCCCCGTCCCGTACAGGGTGAGGCAGCCGGACAGGATCGAGACGATGGAGAAGGAGACGGCGAAGTTGGAGAATCCCGACATCGAGCGGGCGAGCTCCTGGGTGTAGCCCAGCTCGCGGAGGCGTTGTTCGTCGGCGGAAACGGGTGGTGCGGCGTCCGGAAACACCGGCGGGGCAGGGTGGTCGGGTGAGCGTTCGTCGGTCATGGGCACCCCTGGGGGTTGAGGGTGTGCCGGGCCGTGCGCGACCACGGCGGTGTGGTGCGCGGCTCCCGGCGGGTCAGACGGTCGGGCGGCTCTCCAATGGTCTGGAACCAGACCATTGAGGTGGGTGAGCAGCATCGTTCACCCAGCGGCAGGGCCGCGTCAAGGGCCCCGGGAGCGCGAGTCGGAACGTGCATGCCGGAGGGCGCTCATAGGTACGATTCCGGCGTGGACGTCGACGAAGCACGCGAACAGGCGCGCCTGGACTGGCAGGCCGGAGCGATCTTCCGGCCCGTCCGGACCGGCAACGCCTTCGAGGAGACCGTCGAACGCCTGCTGCAGGCGATCAAGCTCGGGGTCTTCGGGCACGGCGACCGCCTGCCCGCCGAACGCGACCTCGCCGCCCGGCTCGGGGTCAGCCGCGAGACCCTGCGCGAGGCCCTCCACACGCTCCAGGAGGCCGACTGCGTCGAGTCGCGCCGCGGCCGCTACGGCGGCACCTTCGTCACCTACCGGATGCCGCCGCCGGACGTCGGCGAGCTGCGCCGCGCCGTCCGCGACCTCGGCGGCGAACTGGAGGACGCGCTGACCTACCGCCTGGTGCTGGAGACCGGCGCCGCCGAGGCCGCCGCCCGGCGCACCCTCTCCCCCGACCAGCGCGCCTACCTGGAGCGCCGGCTGGCCGACCTGGAGGGCGCACCCGCGGAGCGGTACCGCCAGCTGGACTCGCGCTTCCACCTCGCCGTCGGCGAACTCACCGGCTCGCGCACGCTGGCCACCGGCATCGCCGAGGCCCGGATGCGCCTCAACGACCTGCTGAACGCCATCCCGATGCTCGACCGCAACATCGAGCACGCCGCCGACCAGCACCGGGCGATGGTCCGGGCGATCCTGGACGGCGACGGCGAGGCCGCCCGCCGCGCCACCGAGGAGCACCTCGCCGGGACGGCCGCCCTGCTCCGGGGCTTCCTTGCCTGAGGGGCCGTCACCTACGGCGACAGCAGCGTCTCGATGGCCAAGGGCAACGGGATGCTGGTCAGGAACAGCTACCTCCAGATCCAGCACGGGACGCTCTCCATTTCCTCCGGCGGCAACCCGCCGCAGGTCCGGGAGCTGTGAGGAACCCCGCGGTACCTGACCGGCGCCAGGCCCCGCCCCCCGCGGTCTCGGGGGGCGGGGCCGTCTCATGTGTGCCTCATGCGCCGGGACCGGGGCCGTCTCATGGACCAGAACCAGCCGAATGACGAATGTTGATCAATGACTGCCAACTCGTGCTCGTAGTCCATTGACATCGATCAGGTGTTTGCACTGTACTTCCGACGCAAGGTGCGTGCTATTGGTCTAGACCACGGGCATCACAACGCCCTGCCCCACCAAGGAGGATCACCCATGAAGGGTCTTCGACTCCCGGTACGCCTACTGGGCGTACTCGCTCTGGTCGTCGCGGGGGTGACGGCCACCACCCCGCCGCAGGCCGTCGCGGCGGGCACCGCCCCGCAGACGATCCCCGCGCTCCAGCAGTGGAGTGCGGGCTCCGGCCCCTCGTACACGCTCGGCACCGGCTCGCGGATCGTCATCGACAGCGCCTACGCCTCCCAACTGTCCGACGAATCCGCCGTGTTCGCCGAGGACATCGCCGCGCTGACCGGCATCACCGTGGCCCGGACCACCGGATCGGCCGCCTCGGTCGCGACCGGCGACATCTTCCTCACGCTGGGCTCCGCCGACACCGGTCTCGGCAGCGAGGGCTACTCGCTCACCGTCGGCCCGTCCGTCCGGATCCAGGCCGCGACCGACGGCGGCGCGTTCTACGGCACCCGCTCGGTGCTGCAGTTGCTGAAGCTCTCCCCCACCATCCCGGCCGGCACCGCCCGCGACTGGGCGGCCTACCCCGAGCGCGGCCTCATGGTCGACACAGGCCGCAAGTTCTTCCCCATCCCCTGGCTGCGGAACCAGATCAGGGACATGGCGTACACCAAGCTCAACACCCTGCACCTGCACCTCAACGACACGTTCGGCTTCCGTCTGGAGAGCTCCACCCACCCGGAGATCGTCTCCGCCGACCACTACAGCAAGCAGGAGATCACCGACCTCGTCGCGTTCGCCGCGAAGTACCACGTGACCGTCCTGCCCGAGCTGGACATGCCCGGGCACATGGACGCCGTCCTCGCCGCGCACCCCGAGCTCAAGCTCCGGGCGGCCAACGGAAGCACCCCGGACGGCAGCAACATCGACCTCTCCAACCCCGCCTCCTACGTCCTGATGAAGGACCTGATCACCGAGTTCATGCCGCTGTTCCCGCACGGCACCTGGCACCTGGGCGCCGACGAGTACGGCGTCGACTACGGGTCCTACCCCCAGCTGCTCGCCTACGCCAGGCAGCAGTACGGCGCGAACGCCAAGGCCAAGGACGTCTACTACGGGTTCGTGCGGTGGGCCGACGGCATCGTGCGCGCCGGCGGCAGGACGGCACGCATGTGGAACGACGGCATCACCGGCGGCGACGGCACCATCCCCGTGAACGCCGACATCACCGTCGACTACTGGTACGACCTCGGGATGACCCCTCAGCAACTGCTGAACACCGGCCACCGGATCGTCAACAGCTCCTGGACGCCGACCTACTACGTCCTCGGTGGCGCGAAGCCCAACACCACCTACATGTACGAGCAGTGGAACCCGGGGATCTTCCAGAACGGGGGCACGATCGACGACCGCTCGCGCAACAGCGGGTCGCTCCTGCACGTGTGGTGCGACCGGCCCGACGCGGAGACCACGACCCAGATCGCGGCCGGCATCAGGAACCCCCTGCGGGCCCTGGCCCAGCAGACCTGGGGATCACCGAAGCCGGCGGCCTCCTACACCGGGTTCCAGCAGGTGATCGCGGCCGTCGGCGGTGCTCCCGGGCAGCCCACCGACACCGGCCCGGGTGACCTGGCACTGAACCGGCCGACCACCGCGTCCTCCACCGAGACGGCGGGCCTGCCGGCCACCGGCGCCACCGACGGCAGCTACGGCACCCGGTGGTCCAGCCAGTACACCGACCCCCAGTGGCTGCAGGTCGACCTCGGCGCCACCCGCACCGTCCACGAGGTGAAGCTGACCTGGGAGGCCGCCTACGCCCGGGCCTTCCAGATCCAGGTCTCCGACGACGCCGTCACCTGGCGCACCGTCTACTCCACCACCACCGGCACCGGTGGAACCAGCACCCTCACCGGACTCGACGGCACCGGCCGCTACATCCGGGTGTACGCCACCCAGCGTGCGACCACCTGGGGATACTCCCTCTGGGAGTTCGAAGTCCGCGGCGTCTAGCCGGCGTTGGTCAGGTGTCTCGTCCCGGCCCTGCGCCTCTTCCGGGCCCGGAGCCGGGTCAGGGCGGAGCGAGCTGGGAGGACCGGTCGCCGGTCCTCCCAGCGACGTGCTCGGGGGTCGTAGCTCTCATGCGGCCCGGCGGGCGCGACCGCCGGTGGCCCTACGCCCAGAGCTGTTCGCCGAGCGTCCCGCCCGGTGCGGCGCCGGGGAGCACATAGGCCACGGCCGAGGCCCGGTGCTCGACGAACGGGCCCAGCGCGTCGCGTTCGGCCAGGCGGTTCTGGACCCGGGTGAACAGGGCGGGATCGCGCATGAAGGCGCAGAACAGCAGGCCGCGGTCGTCGAGGCCGTCGTCGTAGCTGTAGCTGCGGCGGAGCATCCGGGCGCCGCCGTCGAGACGGGGGCTGCTGAGGCGGACGTGCGCGGACGCGGGGATGACGTAGGAGCCGTCCGGGTTCTTGGCGTAGATGTCCGGGTCGTCGTGCTCGGCGGTGCCGGTGAGCGGGACGCCGTCGCCCCCGCGGCGGCCCATCACCGCGTCCTGCCGCTCCCCGGGGAGCGCCGCGAAGCCGTCGACGTCCATCCGGATCCGGCGGTACACGAGGACGGTCCCGTTCTCGTGCGGCCCCGGCGGGCCCCAGACCCACTGCCGGGCGGCGTCGTCGTCGGGATTGGCGGTGCCGTCCTTGAAGCCGAACAGGTTCCGCGGTGTCACGCCCCGGGGCGTGAGGGGCAGGAAGCCGGACTGGGTCCAGCGGGGGACGAGGCCGGCGGCCTTCGCGGCGGCGGTGGCCAGTTCCGCGACGACCGTCGGGGTCCAGCGGTCGGCGGCGCACAGCTGGACCACCAGATCGCCGTGGCTGCGCGCCGGGTCGAGGCGCTCGCCGGGGAACGGCGGCAGGTCGGCCAGTCCGGCGGGCACGTTCAGGCCGAGCCGGGAGGCGAGTCCGGGACCCACGCCGACCAGGGAGGCGAGCCGGGTCGGCACGCCCGTCCCCAGGCGCGGGTCGGGCAGCGTACCGGCGGCCGCGCCGGAGAGCGTGCGGGTCAGCGCGTCGAGGACGGCGCGGAGGGTCTGCCGGTCCGCAGCCGCGGTGGTCGCCGGGAGGTCGAACGACAGCAGCTGTGCGACAGGCAGTTGAGGCTCCGTCACCCCGGCCTGCCGGGGCCCGTGGAAGGGGACCGCCGACCCGGGCGGCGGGCCGGCGGGGTGCGACCGGTCGTCCGGCGTCAGGGCGTCGCCCGCCAGCGCCTCGGCGGCCGCGCCGATCCCGGCGGCCAGCACCGCGCCCGCCGCGAGCACGGCCCTGCGTCCCAAACCGGCCGCGGCTGGTCGTGCCGGTTCCTGCGGATTTCCCGGTTCGGTATGCATGGCCGATATTGGAGACGATAGAACACGTATCATGCAAATCCCCTCTCCTCAGCGCCTGTTGTCCGATCGGTCCGCCCGGCCCGCCGCATTCCGGGCGACGCTGCCGAGACGCCTGTCGGTGCTGGTCACCCTGGTCGCGGTGGCGGCGACGGGGTGCTCGGCGACGGATTCCCAGCCGTCCGGGAAACCGCATCCGGCCGGGAACGTCGTTCGCGTACCGGAGGACTTCGCCACGGTGCAGCAGGCGGTGGACATCGCGCGTGAGGGTGACACCGTGCTGATCCAGCCGGGGGTGTACCGCGAGAGCGTGCGGGTCACCGTGCCGCGGGTGGTCGTGCGCGGCACGGACCGGAACGCGGTGGTCCTCGACGGCGGGGTGCGGCTCGTCAACGGCATCACCGTCACCGGCGCCGGCTCGGTGGTGGAGAACCTCACCGTCCGCGGCTTCCTCGCCAACGGCGTCCTGTTCACCGGGGTCACCGACGACCAACTGCAGCGTCGCGGCGCCGGCGGCTCGGCCTACGACCCGCTGGACACCGTCCGGTTCCCGCCGGTCCAGGGCTTCCGCGCCTCCCGGGTGACGGCGTACAACAACGGGCTCTACGGCATCTACGCCTTCGACGCGCGCGGCGGCGTCATCGAGGACTCCTACGCCTCCGGCGGCGCCGACTCCGGCATCTACGTCGGCCAGTGCAAGCCCTGCGACACGCTGGTGCGCGGCAACACGGTCGAACGCAACGCGGTCGGCATCGAGATCACCAACGCCTCGGACAACCTCACGGTGCTCGGCAACCGCGTGGTCGGCAACCGCGTCGGCGTGACGGTCAACTCCAACGACCTGGAGGCCCTCGCCCCGCAGCACGGCGCGGTGATCGCCGGCAACGTGATCGCCGGCAACAACGCCGCGGACTCGCCCGAGCAGGCCGACGGCGGCTTCGGGATCGGCATCGGCATCGGCGGCGGCACCGCGAACCAGGTGCTGCGCAACCTCGTCCGGGACAACCGCGCGGCCGGGGTCGTCATCACCGACCCGCCCGGGCACCCCGCCGCCGGCAACCGCGTCGAGGGCAACCACGCCACGGCCAACGGCGTCGACCTCGTGCTGGCCTCGACCGATCCCGCGAACTGCTTCACCGGCAACTCGCCCGCGACGCAGAGCCCGAACGGCCTGGAGGAGGTGGCCGGGTGCGGCGCCGCCGCGCGCCAGGCCGTCCCGGCCGGTCGGCCGGCCGCCGTCGAACCACCGCCCGGCACACCGTTCAACTCCGTCCCCGTGCCGCCCGCCCAGCCTTCGATGCCCGATCCCTCCGCGCCCGGCCGCCCGGCGACGGACCTGCCCGGACCGGTCGATCCGAACCGCTACCCGCTGCCGACCGACGTCGCCGCCATGCCGCAGCCGAACTGAGCCGGGCCGGCCGCCAGCGCTGCCCGCCGGTCGGGGATCCCCGGGGGGACCCGGCGGCGCCCGGCCGGCGGCGCCGTGTCAGCCGGCGGCCCAGGGTGCCTCGGGCAGCTTCGCCGCCTCGTCGCGCCCGGTGATCTCGACGGTCGTCGGGGTGCCGAGGCCGGGCATCCGCATCGTCACCCGCCGCAGACCGCCGTCACCGTCGATCCAGTAGGTCAGCGGCGACAACTCACCGTCGGCCCCCGCCCCGTGCGCGGCGTCGCCGGAGCGCGGCCCGGAGAACCGGTCGTAGCTCCGGCCGTCGATCAGGTCGCGGCCCAGCCATCGCGGACCGGACTGCGCGAGCAGCAACGGGTTGTCGGGCCGGTCCGCACCCAGCTGGATCAGCAGTTGGAGGCCGGAGTCCAGGGGGTCCGCCGTGTAGCCGCGCGGCGACCAGCCCGGGCGGGGGATGTGCTCGGCCTGCTGCCAGGCCGGGCCGCCGCCACCACCCGCCTGCGGCGCCAGCCCCAGTCCGGCGCCGTCCCACACGATCAGCCCGTGGTCCAGCTCACCCGTGGGCCCGGTGACCCGGTAGCTGCCCGCCGCCCGGTGCGTGCGGTAGTCCACGACCCCCTCCACCCGCACCACCACGCCACCGCCCTCGGCGGCGGTGAGGGTCACCGTCGCCGGGCTCGCCTGGTACAGGTTGAGGCGCGACACCGCGATGCGCGATGCCTCGTCGACGGTCACCGGCCGGCTGGTGGTGCTGTCGGAGACGTTCCGGTAGACGACCACGCCGCCCGTGGCGGCCCCGCACACGGTGACCGCCAGCAGCACCCGGAGCCAGCCGGCCCGCCGCGGCGCGCGGGCGCCGCCGGACCGCTCCCGCGCCGTGGCGCCGCCGGACTTCCACCGGGCCGTGAAACCGCCGGGCTTCCGCCCGGCCGTCTTGTCGCCGCGCTTCGTCCCGGCCGTGCTGTCACCGGGCTTCCGCCCGGCCGTCTTGTCGCCGGACTTGCTCCGGGCCATGACCATGCCTTCTCTCACGTCGGTGACACACTCGGGCGGGTTCGCGAACCCGATGGTCCGCGAACCCGCCCGATCCGCCCCTGCCGGCCGCCGGCCCGTCGGGCTGCGACGGCCGGGCCGGGGTGTTACCGGTGCCGGGCCCTACGCCCGCGCAGTCCTACCAGCACCCCGCCGAGCGCCGTGAGCCCCACGGCGACGAGGGCCATCGGTACGAGCGGCCCCGTGCCGGTGCTCGCCAGGGGCGAGCCCGGCGCGGGCCGCGGCGGGCCCGGTGCGGCGGCCGGCACGACGGGCGGCTCCGGCGGGTTCGACGCGGGCGGTACGCCGGCCGTCTCCGTCGGGGTCGGCGTCGCGGCCGGCGTCGTGGGCGACGGGGTGGGCGTGGGGGTGGGCGACGGGGTGGGCAGCAGCCGGTTGACCGCCGTGACCGAGACGCCGTCCGCGAGGTTCTCGGACGTCAGCACCAGCGGACCGAACACCGTGGTGTCCGGCGCCGCGTAGCCCTCGGGCGGGCTGAGCTCCTGCCAGTAGTACGTCCCCGGCTCACCGGCGCCCCGGCACAGGCCGTCGGCGCCGGTGGTGCACGGGCTCCCCAGCTTCGCGTCCGGCTTGTCACCGGTGGGCTGCAGCCCGTCGGTGCCGTTCGTCTCGTGCCACAGCTGGAACCTCGCCCCCGCCAGCGGCTTGCCGTCCTGGTCGTGCTTGACCAGGCGCAGCGCGCCCTCCTGCCGGCGGAACCCGAAGTCGAAGGTGTGGTCGTTCTCGCCCGGCCCGCCGGTGGTCAGCGCCCGCTCGGGGAACCGTCCGCCGTCGGGGACGACGCCCTTGGAGTCGATGAAGTGGTTGTCGCCGACGTCCGCGTCGGTGGGCACCCACTGGTACAGGGGGCCGCCCTTGGCGTAGTCGGCCGGGTTGTCCAGCCTGATGGTGTACTTGGTGCGCGGCTTGAGGCCGCCGTCCACGTCGGAGTCGTCGAAGTAGTACTCGCCGCGGGCGGTCGTCCTCGTCGTGCCGACGAGCTTCCCCGACTCGTCGTAGAGGTGGACGGTCGCGCCGGGGACGGGACGCTGGCCCGGGCGCTGGACGCCGGTGCGCTCCGGGTCGTACCAGACCCGGTTGCCGATCTGCAGCGGCGCCTGGTCGCAGAGGACCTCCAGGTCGCCCATCGACGCGCCCTTGCCGAACGGGGCCACCGTTCCCGGCGGGTTGAGCCGCAGGCCGAACTTCGGGTCCTGCTTCCCGTCGCGCTGGAGGAACGACGTGCCGTACCCCAAGGCGGTGTGGTTGGGGTCGAAGGCGGAGACCGCGATGGTGTTCTCGGCCTTGGAGAGCGCCATGCCGGCGAACGCCGTGTTGCGGTGGCCGCCCCAGCTGGTGTCGAAGAACCGGGTGCCCCGGGGAGAGAGCCCGCAGCCGTTGTTGGTGTCCAGCACGAACGTGCCGCCCGCCGGGCAGGCCTTGTTCAGGTCGCCGCCGGACATGACGACGGCGACGGAGCCCGGTGCGGGGGCGGCCGGGGCGCGGTCGGCGAAGCGGTCGCGGAAGGCCAGCAGCATCGAGCCGTCGCTCTCGAAGGCGATCTCGCCCAGCTCGGGCTCGGGGTTGGCGATGGTGGAGGCGCCGCACGGGTTGCCGTTCTGCGACGTCGGGTAGGTGCTCGTCCACGGGAACCAGCCCGCGCCGTCGCACGGGCCACCGCCGACGGTCGACTGCCGCGGGTAGTCGAGCGGCTGGTCCAGCACCGGCTTGCCGAACACCCCGGTGGCGAGGTCGAACGGCAGGACGACCGCGCGGAGGTCGGCGACCTTGCCGGTGGACTCGCCGGAGCACACCCCGCCGAGGTAGCCCTTGCCGTCCTGGAGGCCCAGGCCGAAGGGGCGCCAGTCCCCCGCCGCCGGGCAGCCCGGATCCGGGACCGCGTAGGAGGCCTTCGGCGCCGCCGCGGTGGGCGCGGTGGCGTCGTAGCGGTAGAGCCTGCGGTCGTTGAGGTTCACGACGAACAGGTCCCGGCCGTCATCGGTGATCTTGAGGCCGCCCAGGCTCTCCTTGCCCGGCACACCGAGGAAGGCGTCGTCGGTGCCACCGCCGTGAACCGTCGCACCGGCCTCCGGGACGGTGGTGAACAGGGTAGTCCTCTTCTGGGCGAGGTCGGTGACGTAGATCGCCCCGGCGCCGCCCGGACCGTAGTCGGTGGTGCGCTTGGCCAGCGCTGAGGAGAACACCCGCCGGTCGGAGCGGTTCCACCCGATGCCGTAGAGCGTGCCGGTCTCGGCGTCGGTGGCGATGTCCGTGACGTTCACGTCCACGCCGTCCTGGCCGCGCGCGCTGTAGGGGAAGGACACCAGCGTGCGCTGGGCGCCGCCCTCGCGCGAGGTGGGCTGACAGGTCGTCATCAGCGGTGCGTTCTTCTGGCAGTAGTCACCGGGGTTCCACAGCCCCGTGGTGAACGCGACGTTCTTGCCGCCGGAGAGGTCGACGAACTCCTCGTTGCTGCTCAGCCTGTTCGGAGCGCCGTCCAGTCCCTCCCGGGAGGCGAAGGCCGGGAACAGCACGCCCGGCTTCGGATTCACCACCTGGACGCGGTACTTGCCGCCGGACAGCTTCGCCGCCGGGGCGAGGGTGACCGTGCCGTCCGCCGCCGTCGCCCCCTGGACCGCGGTGCCGGCGTCATCGGTGAGCGTCACCGTGACACCCGCGAGGCCGGGTTCCAGCGCCGGCGTCCAGACCCCGCTCGTGTCCACCGCCCGCACCACCCGGACCGTCACCGACCCGTCGCCGGACTGCGGGAACGCCGCCGGCGCCACGGCCAGCGAGCAGCCCGCGATCCCCAGTGCCACTGCCGCGGTTCTCGCCACGGCCCGGCGGCCGGGCGAACCCGACCGCCCCCAACCCGGCCCGCGCGCGGAGCCGTTCAACCGATCACTTGTAGATGTCATTCCCACTCTCATCGTCGAGGGCCTGCGCCCGGCCGCCTGAGGAGCCGTGTGGAGTGACGGAGCACCCGCCATTCAGCGGAAGCTTAAAGGCGTCGTAAGGAAGGTGCGGGCACAATCGTCATTTTGACGCTCCATCAGGTGACTCTCCCCGATCTCGGCGGCGACCAGGAGGTCCGCGGGCGGTACGTCTGCGGACCGACCCCCGACCCCGACATACCGACGCCCCAAACCTTCCCGGGCAGCTCGCCAGCCGAACGGGTGAATCCGCCGACGGCTGTCCGCCGCGCACCCTCCCCACCCGACGAGCACCCGCCACCGGCGCGAAGCCGCACGGTCCGCCAGTGCTCGAACGCGCGCTCGCCGCCTGTGCACTGGGCTCCGCCACCCTCGCCGCACTCCCTCGCGACCACCTCGGGGTGTCCTCGGAAGCGCGGGGGGTGCTCGAAAAGTCCCCGTTCGCCCCGGGCACGCCCGACGGAAATCCGCTTGAACGCCGCCCTCGAACAGCACCATCATCAGACGCCACCCGACCCGAGGTGACCACGCCAACTCAACCAGCCCACAGCACACTTGACGCTCACCGCCGGCCAGACGGCGCGCCGGCCGGCCTGAGCACGGGTGCCCCGCCGCACCCCGCCGACCACCGCGAGTCCCCGTCAGCCCGAGCAGTCCCGGAGGTAGCACCGTGGAGATCCTTCGCCAGGCCGTGTCCGTCATCGTCCACGACCAGGACCGAGATCTGGTCGCGACGCTCCGCTACGCCGCGCACGGCTGGCGCGCGACGCCGGCGTGGACGATCCCCGGCGGCAAGGTCGAGGAGGGCGAGCGGCTGGACGAGGCCGCCGCCCGCGAGTTGCGGGAGGAGACCGGGCTGATCACCGATCCCGGGGGCCTACGGCTCGTGCACACGATCCAGGTCCGCCAGGGCTGGGACGGCGAGGGCCCGTTCCTGCTGTCGGTGTTCCTCGCCACCGCCTGGAGCGGTGAACTGACGAACGCCGAGCCGGACAAGCACCTCGGCGCCCACTGGTCCCCGGTCGACGCGCCACCGCTGCCGATGTTCGCCACCGCCCACGCCGCCCTCACGCTCTACCGGGGCGGGGGCCGCGGCTTCTCCACCCACGGCTGGGGCGGCGAAGGGTCCGACCCGCGTGCGCTCGTCGGCGCGTGAGACCGGTGGGACGACACCGCCGACCGCCCGACCCGCACCTGCCGGACGACGCCGACCTGCGGCTGCGCGCGATCGCGCGGCAGCAGAACGTCGTGGAGGAGGGCGTCGCCGTCCTCCCCGGCAGCGCCGCCCCGTACGCCTACCGGACGGTGCACCGGCCGGACGGCGGAGTCGACCACCACCTCGTCCGCCTCGATCCCCCGCCACCCCCGCCGCCCCCGCTCTCCCCCTGGCCGGGTGAACCGCGATGACGCCCGCGCCCGCCCCGGCCCCGCCCCGCCGTGGAACCGCACCGCGGGGATCACCTGCCCCGGTGTGAGGTCCTCGGCGTCGTCTGCCCTGCATATATGACGATTCATCCTTGTAGGTGCAGTTTCTATACACACCATGGGTAACAGCGCGAATTCGTGCTGTCATAGCTGCGCCAGATCCCCGGCACGCATCGCACCTTCGCGGGAAGGCAGGAAGATGGGCAGATCCACGTTCGCGGCCACGACGATGGCCGTCGCACTGACGGTTTCGGGGTTGCTCGCCGCCGTAGGGAGCCCGGCCCACGCCGAGGCGGGGCAGGACAACATCGGCATGTACAAACAGGAGAAGACCCAGTGGTGCTGGGTCGCCTCCGGGCTGACGATCGCCAAGTTCCAGGGCTACGGCAGCACACAGACGGACTTCTGCACCCGGGCCCAACCCTCCTACGGCTGCAACAACCAGCCCGCCACACTCGACGACATGGCCAGGGGCTGGAACAGCCTCGGCATGGCCCACCCCGGCTCCGGCCTGAACAGCGCGGCCACGTTCAACCAGGTCTACACCGACGTCAAGGCGGCCCGCCCGGTCGCCGCCCGCATCGGGTGGACGTCCGGCGGTGGCCACATGAACGTCGTCTACGGCTTCGACACGTCGAACAACACCATCGCCGTCGCCGACCCGTGGCCGGACACCGCCACCTACACGTGGTGGAACTACAACGACTACGTCAGCAACAGCTCGTTCAAGTGGACCCACTCCCGGATCGGCATCTCCCGTTAAGGCAGGCGGCATGCACCGAGCAAGAATGTCCAGCAAGCGGGCGGCCTCCCGCCGCTCCCGCCTGACCACCGTCCTGGTACTGAGCGCGGCCGCGCTGCTGACAGCCGCCGGCCCCGCCCACGCGACCGCGCCCATGGACCCGCTCCCGGCGGACATCCCGGACTACCAGGCCGCCCTCGACCTGGTGAAGTCGGCCGACGTCCGCGCCACCGTCTGCCGGTTCCTCAGCGTGCCGGTGCCCCAGGGGGACGCGGTCGGCGCACCGCAGGCGATCCCCGACAAGGCCGACCCGTGCGAGGGCCTGCCGGCGTTCACCGTCAAGGACCCGTTGGCGCTGAACGAGATCACTCCCGGCTTCGCCGCGGGGACGTCCCTGCCGATCGCCACCGAGGCGGTCAAGCTGAGCTATCTGGTCTCCGCGCTGAACGCCCCGGTCAACGGGCGGAACGCCACCGTCATGCTCGCCCCCACGCAGGGCGGCGGGTGGCATCTGGCGGCCGTGCGCGAGGGCGACAGCGACGCCACGTTCGCGGGCAGGGCCACGGTGGGGACGCTGGTGTTCTCCGAGCCGCAGATCCGCGGCTGGTACCAGCTGAAGCTCACCACGGTCGAACCGCTCAACGACCAGGCGCGGCAGGGGCTGGACGGCCAGTCGGCGGTCTCGCTGAGCGCCTACCAGAAGCTGGTCAAGGCCCGTTACGCCGACAAGCTGCCCGGCTCGGTATACGACACCACGGGCATGTCCAGCGGCTACGGCGTCGCGAAGAAGTCGGCAGCCGCCCCTTCCTCGACACCCGTGCTCGTCGGCGGTTCGGGCGTGGCCCTGGCGCTCGCGGGTGGCGCCTTCGCCCTCCTCCGCCGCCGTCGGCGCGACAACGTCGCCTGAACGCGGCCACCATCGCCCCGACCCCGCCGCCGACCGGGGTCGGGGCGAAGCCGCCCACCGGTGCTGTCCCACGACGCCATCGAAGGGCACGACGTACCGCAGGGTGAATCCCTCGGGAGAGGTTCGACCGGGAATCGACCTGTCAGGACTGACGAGGCGTCATAGAACGGGGACTGACAGCGACTCAGGTGAATCGCCGGGCGTGCGTCGACGTGATGACGACGCACGCCCGGGGCCGTCCGTACGGGAGCCGACCATGTCCGACCGGGAGCGGCTGCACGACGCGGTGCTCGAAGTCCGCGAGTCCTACGACCGGCTGAACGAGCAGCGGCTCGGCCGCCGGTGGGACCTCACCGACTACGCGGTTTCGTGGGCGACGTGGGCGACCTCGCGAAGCCGGTGATGGCCCACGACGGCCACCGCACCGACGTGGCGGGCGGCCGCGAGCTGCTCGCCCGCGAGCTGTCGGACTGCCTGTTCTCCCTCCTGGTGATCGCCGAGGAGACCGGCATCGACCTCGAAGCCCGGTTCCCGGCCGACCTGTCCGCCCTCGCCGCCCGGGTCCGCGCGCAGCTCGCCACGGGAGCGCCGCCGCCTCCCGCCACCCCCTGACCCAGCCGGGCGCCACGCGGCACGAGCGTCGAACGCCCCGCCCCTGGGCGGATGCCCCGAAGGGTGTTGCGCCTCGCCGACGTGGGGTGGAACCTCTCAGGCTGGAGGTGGTCCAGGTGACCGACATCAGGGTCTCGCTGTCCGTGCGCGACCTCACCCACGAGGACCTGCCCTCGTGCGGCTGGGCGGGCTCCGCCCTGCACGTGCGCCGGCTCGCCGACCAGGTGCGGCGGGCCGAGCGCGGTGAGGTCGACTACCTGGCCGTGCACGGGCCCGCCGGCCTGCCGGTGGCGATCGGCGGCGTCGACTACACGGTCAGGAGCGGTGCCGGCACGCTCTGGCAGCTCGGCGTCCATCCGGCGCTCCGGTCGTGCGGCATCGGCACCCTGCTGATCGTCTCCGCGGAGGCCCGGATCACCGCCCGGGGCCTGACGGTGGCCGAACTGGGCGTGGAGGAGGGCAACCCCAGGGCCCGCGCCCTCTACGAGCGGCTCGGCTACCGGGCCTACGGCCGCGAACCGGACTCCTGGGAGGTGGAGACCGCGGAGGGCTCGGTCGAACGGTACGAGACCGTGTGCACGTTGATGCGCAAGGACCTCACGTAGCCGAGGACGGGCTGCACCGACGAAGTCGGCTGGGTGCCGCAGGCTCCGCCGAAGTACCCCGTCCCCGTGCGGTGCGTCACCGGGCGGAAAAGCTCACCCCCGGCCGCGGCGCACGCCAGAATCACCTCAGGCCAGTCGGTGCGCCGACACGATCCGAAGGAGCGCCGCCATGACCCGCTACAGTGTCGACCCCGCCCGGCACGAGCTGATCGCCGCCTGGGGAACCGGCGGCGGCGACCTCTCCGCCCGCGTCGCCGTCCTTCCCTCCGAGGCCGACACCGCCGCGCTGCTGCGCCTGGCCGGCACGCTCACCCAGCTGTCCGAGGCGGCCTGGCGCACCTACACCCACCCGGCCAGCGCCGCCGACTCCCTGGAGTCCGGCAGCGAGGGATGGCGGCGCGAGCGGGAGCGCGAGGCCTTCGGCGAGGTCGCCGCCGCCGTCGCCCGCCCCAACCTGCCCCAGGGCGGGATGCTGACCGTCTCCTACAGCCCCCTGGTGGAGTCCGCGAACCGGATCGGCCGTGCCCTGGTGGCCCTGGGCGACCCGGAACTCACCGCCACCGTCCTGGCCGAGGCCGCCCAGGAGCTCGCCGCCGTGGAGAGCGCCGAACTCGGCGACCTCTCCGGCCGCGCCCAGCAGGCCGTCCTGCTCAGTCGCGAGGACGCCTCGCCCGCCCAGGTCGCCGCCGCCGACCACCTCTTCCGTCAGGACCCGTTCGGCCCCGCTGAGCTCTTCTCCGGCATCGACCCCACCGCCGCGGCCGTCGCCGCGGCCCACTGGCTCACCGCCGCGGCCGAGATCGCCGCCGAGGCCTCCGGCCACGACCGCGCCACCGTCGTGCTCGAAGCCGACGCCATCGAGGCGCTCGCCCACGAGACCCCCACCCTCGTCCTCGAACTCATCGACGCCGGAGCGTCCCCGCACGACGCCGTCGCCGGGCTCGTCCGGCACGCCCTGCAGGTGGCCGACGGTCTGCTGCCCGACCCCACCGCCCTGCGGGACCAGCTCAACGACTTCGAGGAGGCCCTCGCCGAGTACGCGGAGGACGACGGCGACGAGGGCCTCGCTCCGGAGGACACCGGCCTGCGCCTGACCCCCCTCGACCCGCGGCGCCCCGCCCGCGACCTCCTCGAAGACCTCCTCGCCGGCATCCACGGCTGCTGGCTCCTCCACGACCAGTACACCGACGCCGACCACGACGAGGACGCGACCCCGGAGACCCCCGCCCACGAGGACGACGAGGAGACCGCTGAGGAGTTGCACCAGCAGCGCAGCCGTGGTCAGTTCGCCGCCCGGGTGCGCGCCGTCGCGGCCCGCGATCGCGACCGGCTGGTCTGACGCCGCAGCGCTGTCGAACCGCCACCGGCGGCCGCCGCTCCGCCGGCGCGACCCGGCGCGTGCCGGCGCGTGCCGGACCCCACACGCCGCCGGGATCGGGGGTCCGCCCGGAGCTCGTCAGCGGCCGGGTCCGGGTTCGCCGTAGCGGCGCCCCGCGCGGTCGCCGAGCACGGTGACGGCTGCGGGGAGCGGCGAGTCGGCCGCGGCCCGGGACCCGCGGACGTTGCGGCGCGGGTCCTGCCCCGGCCCCGGCAGGATCCGTGCGGCGAGGCCGAGCAGGCGGGTCGTGGTGGCGGGAGCGAGGCCCTGGAGCCGGACGCCCACCTTGGCCGCCGGGGTGAGGACGAGTTCGGGCCTGCGGCGCTCGGCGGCGCGGACGATGGCGCGGGCGGCGCGCTCCGCGTCCATGGACAGCAGGGGGAGCGACGCCGCCGCGGCGAACCAGCTGTACTCGGCGCCGGGCCTGCCGTGGAAGCGGGCCGCGGTGTGCGAGCCGGTCCGCATCAGGCCGGGCAGCACGGTGGTGACACTGACCCCGGCCCCCTCGCCCGCTCCGGCTCCCGCTCCGGCGAGTTCGGCCCGCAGTCCCTGCGACAGGCCGGCCGCGGCGAACTTCGCGGTGGCGTACGGGAGCAGGTGGGGTGCGGCGATGCGTCCGCCGACGGAGGAGATGTTCACCAGCGTGCCGGCCGTACTGGCCCGTAGGTCGGGCAGGGCCGCGAGGGTCAGCCGCAAGGGGGCGAAGAGCATCGTCTCCATCGCCTCGCGGAAGTCCTCCTCCCGCAGCGCGTCCAAGGGGCCGACCTGAATGATGCCGGCGTTGTTGACCAGCACGTCCAGGGGCCCGAAGCGGTCGTGCACCGCGTCCAGCAACGCGCGCGGGGCGGACTCGTCGGTGATGTCGCAGACCACGGACGCCACCTCGGCGCCCTCGGCACGCAGACGGCTCTCGGCGAATCCGAGCTCGCGCGGGTCGCGGGCGCAGAGCATCACCCGGCAGCCGCGCCGGGCGAGTTCCTGGGCGATGAGCAGGCCGAGCCCTCGCGACGAGCCCGTGACCAGGGCGGTCCGGTCGGCGAAGCGGTGCAGCGTTCGGGACATGGGGGCTCCCGGGAGCGGTCACGCCGGTGCGGCGTCGGGGACGGGGATCAGTCGGGGGCGGGATCAGTCGGGGACAGGGATCAGGGATTGAAGAGGATCTTGACGGCGCCGTCCTGCTTCTTCTGGAACAGGCGGTAGGCGTCGGGCGCCTCGGCGAGCGGGAGATGGTGGGTGGCGAAGGCCTCCACGCCCAGCGGGTCGTCGTCGGAGAGCAGCGGGAGGATGTCGTCGGACCAGCGGTGGACGTTGGCCTGGCCCATGCGCAGCTGGATCTGCTTGTCGAACAGGGTGAGCATCGGGAGCGGATCGGTCATGCCGCCGTAGACCCCGGACAGGGAGATGGTGCCGCCGCGGCGGACGATGTCGATGGCGAGGTGGAGGGCGTGGAGGCGGTCCACTCCGACGTGCTGCATGAGCCGGGCGGCCAGGGCGCTCGGCAGCAGGGCCGTGGACTGCTGGGCGAGGGTCGCGGCCGGCGAGCCGTGCGCCTCCATGCCGACGGCGTCGATGACGGCGTGCGGGCCGCGGCCCTCGGTCATCTCACGGATCGTGTCGGCCAGGCCCTTGCCGTGCCGGTCGAGGTCGAGGACGGTGGCCCCGCGGGCGCGGACCCGCTCCAGGCGTTCCGGTACGAGGTCCACCCCGATCACCTGGCCGGCGCCGCGGTGGGCGGCGATCCGGGTGCACATGTCGCCGATCGGCCCGAGGCCCAGGACGACCAGGCTGCCGCCGTCGGGCACGTCGGCGTACTCCACGGCCTGCCAGGCGGTCGGGAGGACGTCGGAGAGCAGGACGTACCGGTCGTCGGGCGGGCCCTGCGGCACCTTGATGGGCAGCGTGTTGCCGAACGGCACGCGCAGTAGCTCGGCCTGCCCACCGGGCACCTGGCCGTAGAGCTTCGTGTACCCGAACAGTGACGCCCCGGTGCCGTACTCGCGGACCTGGGTCGTCTCGCACTGCGAGTGCAGACCCTGCGCGCAGGTGAAGCAGGTGCCGCAGGAGACGTTGAAGGGCACCACGACCCGGTCGCCTGGCCGGACGGCGGTGACCTCGGGGCCGACCTCCTGGACCACGCCCATCGGTTCGTGGCCGAGGATGTCGCCCGGATCCAGGAACGGGCCGAGGACCTCGTAGAGGTGGAGGTCCGATCCGCACAGTCCGGTGGTGGTGATCTTCACGATGACGTCGGTCGGGTCCTCGATCACGGGATCGGGCACCGATTCGACCCGTACGTTCCGCCTTCCTTGCCAGGTCAGAGCCTTCACGGCCACTCCTCTCGCTGGATCCCCCCTCGGCGCCGCGGCTCGCAGGCGAGCCGCGCGGACGCGCGATTGCCGGTGCGCGCCCACCGGGAGGCGACTGTTTCCCGCCGTCCCGCACGGCCCGCGCCTGCCCGGGCGCGGGAACGTGAAACGCCCCCGCGCAGGGGTGCGGGTCGCCGCCGTCGCCCTCCCCCGCCGTGCGCGATCGGGCCGAAACTGCTCTGCTGGGTGCGGATGTGCCTTCCGCACGGGATGCCGGCCGGCGCCGCCCGCTTCGGGATGGTCGTCACCACCGGCTGACCCGTGGCGCCCGCGTGGCTCGGCCCTCCCGGGTGGACCCGGGAGGGCCGAGCCACGCTTCGGGCGGGCCGCTCAGCGCCGCTCCTCCGGGCGCTGCGGCTCCTCCCAGCGGGTGTGGAAGACCCCGTCGCGGTCGACCCGCCGGTAGGTGTGCGCGCCGAAGAAGTCCCGCTGCCCCTGGACCAGGGCGGCCGGCAGCCGCTCGGCCCGCAGGCTGTCGTAGTACGCGAGCGCGGTCGCGAAGCCCGGCGCCGGCACGCCCAGCTGGGCCGCCGTCGAGACCACCCGCCGCCAGGCCGACTGGGCGGACCCGAGCGCCTCCGTGAAGTGGGCGTCGGTCAGCAGGGTGGGCAGCTCCCGGTTCCCGTCGTAGGCGGCCTTGATCCGGTCGAGGAACCTGGCCCTGATGATGCATCCGCCGCGCCAGATGGCGGCCATCTCGCCGGGGTCGATCCGCCAGGAGTACTCGGCGCTGCCGGCCTGGATCTGCTGGAAGCCCTGGGCGTACGCGACCATCTTGGAGGCGTACAGGGCCTGCTCGACGTCGTCGGCGAAGCGGTCCGCGGCGGCGCTGTCCAGCCAGGTCTCGGTCGGTCCGGGCAGGCCGCGGCCCGCCTCGCGAAGGGACACGCCGCCGGACAGCGACCGGGCGAAGACCGCCTCGGCGATGCCTCCGACGGGCACCCCGAGCTCCAGCGCGGTCTGGACCGTCCAGCGCCCGGTGCCCTTCTGCTCGGCCCGGTCCAGCACGACGTCGACGAAGGGCCGGCCGGTGTCCGCGTCGGTGTGGGCGAGGATGTCCGCGGTGATCTCGATCAGGTAGGACTCCAGCCGCCCGCCGTTCCAGGTGCGGAACACCTCGGCGATCTGCGGCGGCTGCAGGCCCGCGGCGTGGCGCAGCAGGTCGTAGGCCTCGGCGATCAGCTGCATGTCCGCGTACTCGATGCCGTTGTGGACCATCTTGACGAAGTGGCCGGCACCGTCCGGTCCGACGTGCGTGCAGCAGGGCTTGCCGTCGACCCGGGCCGCGATGTCCTCCAGCAGCGGTCCCAGCAGCCGGTACGCCTCCGCCGTGCCGCCCGGCATGATGCTGGGGCCCTCCAGCGCGCCCTGCTCGCCGCCCGAGATGCCGCTTCCGACGAAGTGCAGCCCGCGTCCGCGCAGGGCGGCCTCCCGCCGTCGGGTGTCGAGGAAGTGGGCGTTCCCGCCGTCCACCAGCACGTCGCCCTCGTCGAGCAGCGGGACGAGTTCGTCGATGACCGCGTCGGTCGGCTCCCCGGCCTTGACCATGACGACGATCATGCGCGGGCGTTCGATCGCCGCGACGAACGCCTCCGGCGAGTCGGCCGGGACGAACTCGCCCTCGTGCCCGAACTCCTCCAGCAGGGCGGTGGTCCTGGCCCGGGTGCGGTTGTGCACGGCGACGCGGTAGCCGTGGCGGGCGAAGTTCCTGGCCAGGTTGCGGCCCATCACGGCCAGTCCGGTGACGCCGATCCGGGCCTTCGACTGCTCGGTCATGACGTTCTCCTCCTCGGCGGGCTCCTACTCGGCGGACAGCGAGAGGACCTCGTCCTCGGGGACCTCCAGGTACCGCTCCCCCGCGACCTCGATCTCCGAGCCCGAGAACGTGGCGAAGACGATCCGGTCGCCGACCTTGACGTCCACCGGGTGCGGCTTGCCGCTCTCCAGCGGCCGGCCGGGTCCCACCGCCACCACCTCGCCCGTACGGGTGTCGGCGTCGGCGGCGGGTTCCCCGATCGGCCTGACGACCAGGCGATCGTGCTCCGGGTGGAAGTCGGGCATGGGGTGCTCCTCTGTACTGGGCGGTACGGGTGCGGGCGGTGGAACCGGCGGAACCGGGCGGCCGACGCGCGGCCGAACCGGTCCGCCTCCGATTCTCCCGGGGTTCCCGGATCCTGCACGGTCTGGCCGCGCGCCTTCGGCCTCCCGGGGCTCGCCGGGTCCTTCCGTGGGCCTCACCCGGAGCACACGCGGACCACACTGCCACCTCGCCCGGACCACACGCGGACAGCGCAGCGCCGCGGGCGCTCGCTCAGCAGTCAGCGGGGCTGGAGCCGGGTGCGCAGGAGGCAGAACTCGTTGCCCTCCGGGTCGGCCAGCACGTGCCAGTCCTCGGCGCCGGTCTGGCCGATGTCGACGGGCCTGGCGCCGAGCGCGAGCAGCCGGGCCAGTTCGGCGTCCTGGTCCCGGTCGGTCGGGCTGACGTCGATGTGCAGCCGGAGCTTCCTCCCGGGCCGGGGGTCACCACTGGGGCTGAGGACCAGGGTGGGCTGCGGGCCGCCGAAGCCGACGCCGGGCGGCCCGATCTCGATGCTCCCGTCGGCCTCCCGGCCGAGTTCGACGTAGCCGAGGACCTCGCTCCAGAACGCGGCGAGTTGCTCGGGGTCGGCACAGTCGATGACCAGCTCACTGATGCGGCATGCCATGCCCGCCAGTGTACGGAGCCGGGCCGGGCGGCCGGCCTCGGTGCTCCCCCGAGCCGCCGGTTCCGGCCCCGGCGGCTCGGAGGCCTCCGACGGGAGGTGGCGGCCTCCCGTCGGAGGCCGGCTCAGTGCCGCTCCGCCGTGCCGCGGGCCCAGCTGCCGAGCACGGGGACGCAGCGCTCGGCGAAGTCCTCGTAGTCGGCGGCCGTGTTGTAGACGTGGGTCGAGAGGCGGAAGTAGCCGACGCCGTCGAAGCTGGTGAACGCGGCCTCGACGCCCAGCTCGGCCGCGACCCGGTCGCGCAGGGCGTCGGCTTCGAGGCGGGTGGCGGCCAGGCCGTCGGGGAGCCGGACCAGCCGCAGGGCGTTCACCGGCATGCCGACGTCGACGGCGGCGCTCTCGCCGGTCAGCTTCGTGACGGCCTCGCCGACGATGCGTTCGGCGTAGTCCGCCAGCTCGCGCAGGTAGTCGCGGGCGGCCGCCCAGCCCCAGGTCCGCTCGATGAAGCCCAGCGCCTCCGGGGCCGCCAGGTAGCTGCTGGCGTCGATCGTGCCCTGGGTGTCGAAGCGCTCGGGGAACGGGGCTTCGACCGCCCAGGAGTCGATCAACGGGTAGAGCTGGTGACGGAGTTCGCTGCGGACCACCAGGGCCGAGGCGCCGCGCGGGGAGCAGCCGAACTTGTGCAGGTTGCCGACCCAGACGTCGAACTCCAGCCCGGCCAGGGGGTCTTCGGCCAGGCCCGGTACGTGGGCCCCGTCTATCAGCAGGGGGATGCCCAGCTCCCGGGCCGCCGCGCCGATCTCCTTCACCGGCATCCAGCGGGCGGTGGCCGAGGTGATGTGGTCGAGGACGATCAGCGCGGTCCGGTCGGTGACCTCGGCGAGCACCGCGGCGCAGGCCTCCTCGGCCGTGGCGTCAAGCGGCACCCGTGCCGTCCGGACGCTGCCGCCCCAGCGGCGGGCCAGCCGCTCGGCGCCCATGGTGACGGCGCCGTAGCCGTGGTCGGTGACCAGCACATCGCCGCCGGGCCGGGCCGGGAGGTTGCCGTACACGACGCTCGCGCCCGCGCTGGCGTTGGGCACGAGGGCGAGGTCGCGCGGGTCGACCCGGAGGAAGTCCGCGACCTTCGACCGGGCGGCCGCCACCCGCCCGGGCAGGGCCGGGAACCACACCACCGGCGCCCGGTCCATCTCGGCACGCAGCCGCTGCTGCTCCTGCTGCGCGACCTCCGGGACGGCGCCGAAGGAGCCGTGGTTGAGGTGGGTCAGCGCCGGATCCAGCGTCCAGGCGCCGGCGGCGGGCCGGCCGTCCGGCAGCAGCAGGGGAAGCGGGGCGGGACTCATGTCGTCTCCAGGAGGGTGCCGTCGGTCGCAGGGTGAGGGTCGTCCGGTGGGACTGCCGGAGAATCCGGTCCATCATGACGTCCGAGGCCTACGGTGCTTACCGCGGCCCCCGGTTCGGGCCCCGGGCCCGGGCCGGCCCGTGGTGCTCGCGCCCTCCGGTGCGGGCACGGCGCCCGGCCCGGTAGCGTGCCGGGATGGGAAAGATCGTCACGTATCTGGAGATGACCGGTCGCGAGGAGCTGACGCCGGGTCGGGCGGTGCCCGGGATGGAGCTGCGGCGCGAGGAGGGCTTGTCGGCGCTGGTGCGTTCGGTCCAGGCCCGGGTCGGGGCCGCGTACGGCTGGCGCAGTTCCAGCCGGACCGACCAGCAGTGGACGGAGCTGGCGCGGGCGCACCCGCACCGCCAGTACTGGCTGGTCGAACTGTCGGGCACGACGGCCGGGATCGCCGCCCTGGAGCCCCAGGCCGGCGGGGAGGTGGAGATCGTCACCTTCGGGCTCCTGCCGGAGTACGTCGGGCAGGGGCTCGGCGGCCACGCGCTCACCCTCGCCCTGCGGCAGGCCTGGGCGACCGAGCCGTTCGAGGCGGAGTCGGTCCGCAGGGTGTGGCTGCACACCGATTCGAACGACCACCCGACCGCGCTGGGCAACTACCTGCGCCGGGGTTTGCGCGTCCACCGCACCGAGACCGTCGAGGGCGCCTGACCGGGCCGTCTCCCGCCGGCCGCGGCTGCCCCGGCGCCACACCGCGGCGGCCGCGGCCGCCCCCTCCTGCCGGTCGTGCCGCCCGCGCACCGCCTGGATCGCCCGCCCGTGCAGGCGCGCTGTCAGCGGCCTGTGATGTTGTGTCAGTGAGCTGTGTGCGATCCATCAGTGGCCCGGTGGAACCTCGGAGTGCCTGAAGGGTTCAGGCTTCGGAGGGGAGTTCCCGTGCATGACGTGGTAATCGTGGGCGCCGGCCCGGTCGGTCTGTTCCTCGCCTGTGAGCTCGGCCTCGCGGGCTGTTCGGTCCTGGTTCTCGAACGGGAGGCCGAGCCCGGCTCCCCCTGGCGGGCGGCGCCGCTCGGGAGCCGGGGCCTCAACACCGCGTCGGCCGAGGCGTTCCACCGCCGGGGGCTGCTGGACCGGCTGCGGAAGGCCGCCGGTCTCGACGACGCTCCCGGGTCGGCCCGGCCGCGCCTGGGCGGCCACTTCGGCGGAATGATGCTCGACCCGGCCAGGATCGACGTCGCCGCCCTGCCGTTCCGGCTTCCCGGCTCGGCCACGGAGAGCATGATGGCGTCCCTCGACGTGGTCGAGGGGCTGCTGTCCGAGCGGGCAACCGCACTCGGTGTGGAGATCAGGCGCGGCGTCACGGTCTCGGCGGTCACCCAGGACGACGAGGGCGTGGTGGCCCGGGCGGGCGAGGACTCGTACCCGGCGCGCTGGCTGGTCGGCTGCGACGGCGGACGCAGCGCCGTGCGCCGGCTCACGGGCTTCGACTTCGTCGGCACCGGGCCGCAGCTCACCGGCTACTCGATGCGCGCTACCCTGGCCGATCCCGAGGAGCTGGCTTTCGGCTTCAACCTCACGCCGACGGGCCTGTACGTCCGGATGCCCGGCAAGGGGCACGTCGCCATGATGGACTTCGACGGCGGCGCGTTCGACCGCTCGCAGCCGCCCACCCGCGCGCACCTCCAGTCGGTGCTGCGCCGGGTCTCCGGGACGGACGTGACGCTGGGCGAGGTCGACCTGGTGTCGACCTTCACCGACCGGGCGATGCAGACGACGACCTACCGGCAGGGGCGCGTCCTGCTCGCGGGCGACGCCGCGCACATCCACTCCCCGCTGGGCGGCCAGGGGCTCAACACCGGCATCGGCGACGCCGTGAACCTGGGCTGGAAGCTCGCGGCGACCGTGCACGGGCACGCGCCGGACGGACTCCTCGACAGCTACACCCGGGAGCGCCACCCGGTCGGCGCCGCGGTGCTCGACTGGACGCGCGCCCAGGTAGCGGCCATGCGGCCGGACCCGCACGGGCGGGCGATCCAGGCGGTGGTGCGCGAGCTGATCGGCACCCGTGACGGAGCGACCTTCGTATTCGAGCGGATATCGGGCGCCTCGGTCCGCTACGACCTCGGCGACGAGAACCCGCTGGTCGGCCGCAGCGCCCCGGACTTCCTCCTCGGGGACGGCACCCGCCTCGGCGAGCTGCTGCGGGACGGCCGGGGCGTCCTGCTCGACTTCACGGCCGACCGGCACCTGCGCGAGGCGGCCGGGGACCGGGAGAGCCGGATCCGGTACGCGGCCGGGCCGGCCGCGAACGACCTCGGGTTCGGCGCCGTACTCGTCCGGCCCGACGGCACCGTCGCCTGGGCGGACGGCCACGACCCCGACCGCAAGTCGCTCGCCTCCGCCGCCGACCGGTGGTTCGGCGCTCCGGCGTCCTGACGCGGTCCCGGCTCCTCCCCTCCTCTCCCCTCCTCTCCCCTGCTCGACCGACTTCCAGGAGCACGCCCATGACGATCAACCTCCGCCCCGGGAGCACGGTGATGTTCACCGGCGATTCGATCACCGACTGCGGGCGGCCGGCGACCGAGCACGGCCTCGGCTCCGGCTACCCGCTGCGGATCGCGGGCGAGTGGGGGCTGCGGCACCCCGAGCGGGCCGTGACCTGGCTGAACTCCGCGGTCCCGGGCGACAAGGTGCGGGACCTCGAAGCCCGTTGGCAGGCGGACGTGCTCGACGCGCGCCCGGACGTGGTGTCGGTCCTCGTCGGCATCAACGACGTCGGCTGGCACACGATCGCCCCGGAGGGACACGTGGTCCCCGTGGAGGACTTCGCGGCCGGCTACGACCGCCTGCTCGCTCCGCTCGCCGCGGCCGGCACCGAGCTGATCCTCGTCGAACCGTTCCTCCTGCCGATCGGCGCCACCGTCGAGGCGGGCGACGCCCTGGTCGACGCCGGGATCCGGAAGCAGTGGCGGGCCGATCTGGACCCGAAGATCCAGGTCGTGCGCGAGCTCGCCCGCACCTACGGGGCTCACCTGCTCGCGGCCGACGGCATGTTCGCCGAACTCTGCGCGACGGCTGGACCGGAGCACTGGTCCGAGGACGGCGTGCACCCGACACCGCCCGCCCACGCCGCGCTCGCGGCGGCCTGGCTTCGCCTGGTCGCCTGACCTCCGCCGGCGATCGCCGGTTTCCCGTGAGCAGCCGGCCGGACCGGGTTCCTGCGGGAAACCGGTGATCGCCTGTCATGACCCCACCGTTCCCCCTAGCCTGTGAGGGCTCACGGGAGGGGGACACGTTGGAGCGACTCGGGGCCGGGGACCCACGTCAGGCCGGGCCGTACACGCTGATGGGGCGGCTCGGGGCTGGCGGCATGGGCGCGGTGTATCTGGGGCGGTCGGCCGGCGGGCGGACCGTCGCGGTCAAGGTGGTGCGGCCGGAGCTGGCCGGGGACGGGTCCTTCCGGGCGCGCTTCCGGCAGGAGGTCGCGGCGGCCCGGCAGGTCTCCGGGGCGTTCACCGCCCCGGTGGTGGACGCCGACACCGAGGCCGCCACGCCCTGGATGGCGACCGCGTTCGTGGTCGGCGTCCCGCTCCAGGACGCGGTGGCCCGGCACGGCCCGCTGCCCGGGGTGACCGTGCGGACGCTGGCCGCCGGGCTGGCGGAGGCGCTGACCGAGGTGCACCGGGCCGGGCTGATCCACCGTGACCTGAAGCCCGGCAACGTGCTGCTGGCACTGGACGGGCCGCACGTCATCGACTTCGGGATCTCCCGGGCGGCCGACGGCACCGGGCTGACCACGACCGGCGCGGTCATCGGGTCGGCGCCGTACATGTCGCCGGAACAGGCGTTGGGCGAGCCGCTCACCCCGGCGAGCGACGTGTTCGCGCTGGGCTCGACGGTCGCCTACGCCGCGCTCGGCACCCGGCTGTTCGGCGACGGCGCCGGGGCGGCGGTGCTGTTCCGGGTGGTGAACACCGACCCGGACCTGAGCGGCCTGCCGGACGGGATCCGGCACCTGGTCGCCGGGTGCCTCGCCAAGAACCCGAACCACCGCCCGACACCGCGCCAACTGGTCGAGCTGGTGGAGCGGATCGGCCGCCCGGACCCGGCGGACGGCTGGCTCCCGCCGGCCGTCGCGACGGACGTGATCGCCGCACGCGGTGTGCTGACCGCGCTGCCCCTCCCGGACCCGGGCCCGCCCGGCGCTCCCCCCGCGGCGCCGCCGCTGCCCGCCGACCCCGGCCCCGAGGACGCGGTGCCCGCCCGCCGCCCGAGCCGCCGGACGGTGCTGTTCGGCGTCGGCGGCGGCGTGCTCGCGGCGGCGGGGGCCGCCACCACGATCGCGCTGCTGAACGACCGGGGCGGCCGCGGCGCCACGGCCGGCAGCACGGGCGGCAGCACGCCGTCCGCCCCCGTCCGCCCCTCGGGCGCCGACGTGCCCGAGGTCGGGCCGAGCTGGCAGGCGACCCAGCCGAACCCCTGTCCCCAGGTGCTCTCCGCGGACGGCGTGGTGGTCGGCGTCTCCATCCTCAACATCTGGGGGGTGGACGACACCGGCCGCACCAAGTGGACGGTGGACGGCGCCACCGTGGGCGGCGCCTTCGCGATCGACCCGACCACCCCGCGGTCCGTCGCCGGGCTCGACGGCGACCGGCTCTACGCCTTCGGAGGGTCACCCACGGCGCCCGAGCTCCTGGCGTTCACCCTGGCCGAGGGCAGACTCGACTGGCGGCTGCCGCAGGGCCGGAAGAACGCGGCGGGCGTCCTCTCCTTCGCCGGGATCCGCGCCGGCAAGGCCTACTGGCTCGGCTTCGGCGACGGCAACGACCACGGTGACCTCGTCCCGGCCGGCACCCACGTCTGGGCGGTGGACCTCGCCACCCGGCAGAGCCTCTGGTTCCACGGCGAGGACACCATGCTGCTCCAGTCGACGGTGCCGACGGACGACCGGATCGTGGTCTCCGACCTCGACCAGCTGAAGGCCCTGGACGCGAAGGGCGGGACCGTCTGGGAACGCAGGCTCGCCGCGTTCGGCCTCGGAACCGCCGGGAGGTACGTGCTCGCCCCGGACAAGGACGGCACGCTGACCGCCCTGGACCCGGACACCGGCGCCCCGGCGTGGACGGCGAGCGGCGTCGTCGGCGCCTCGAAGCTCGGTGACGGCTTCGCCACCAGCGAGGACGGCCGCCTGCTCTACCTCCTCTGGCGGGACGGGGACGGCGGTTGCTCGATCGGCACCGTGGACCCGGCGAACGGCCGCCCCGGCTGGCGGACCCCGCTGCCGCCCGACTCCCCCGACGCCCCCTTCCTCGGGGCCCGCCTGCTCCGCGCCGACGGCAACCTCTACCGGATGGGCGCCGACGCCGTGCTGTGGGCGCTCGACCCGGCCGACGGCAAGGCCCGCTGGAAGTACTCCGGGCTCAAGGGCCGGGACGCCACGAAGCTGGCCTGGAGCGCCGGCGCCGGACGGCTCTGCGTCTCCGACACGACGACCCGGACGATCACCTCGCTGCCCGCGAAAGGGGCCTGAGCATGCGCCGGCTGGAACCCGCCGACCCCACCCGGATCGGCCCGTACGCCCTGCTCGGCAGGCTGGGCGCCGGGGGCATGGGGGTGGTCTACCTCGGCCGGTCGGCGGGCGGCCGGACCGTCGCGGTCAAGGTGGTCCGGCCCGAACTGGCCGCCGACCCGGGGTTCCGCGCCCGCTTCCGGGCCGAGGTGAACGCGGCCCGGGCGGCCTCCTCCGCGTTCACCGCCCCGGTCGTGGACGCCGACACCGACGCGCCCGTGCCCTGGATGGCGACCGCCTTCGTGCCCGGGATCGCGCTGGACGAGGCGGTCCGGCTGGTCGGCGCGTTCCCCGAGCACGTGCTGCGCATCCTGGCGGCCGGGATCGCCGAGGAACTGAGGAACATCCACGCCGCCGGGCTGATCCACCGGGACCTCAAGCCGAGCAACGTGCTGCTGGCGCTGGACGGGCCGCACGTCATCGACTTCGGCATCGCCCGGGCGGCCGACGGCACCGCACTGACCGCCGAGGGCACCGTCCTCGGCTCGGCCGCCTTCATGTCGCCGGAACAGGCGAGCGGCGAGCGGGCGGGCCCGCCGAGCGACGTGTTCTCGCTCGGCTCGACGCTGGCCTACGCCGGTACCGGCGGGACCGCGCCGTTCGGCGGCGGGCATCCGCTGCACGTCCTGTACCAGGTGGTGCACGAGGAGCCGGACCTCGCGGCGGTGCCCGCCGGAGTTCGGTTGCTGGTCGCCGCCTGCCTGGCCAAGGCCCCGGGCGACCGGCCGACGCCGCAGCAGCTCGCCGCCTCCCAGGGCGCGGGACCGCTGACCCCGGGGACGTGGCTGCACCCCGCGCTGGTCGCGGCGATCGAGGAGGCGGCGGCCGTGATGGCCCCGTCGTCCGCCGCGGCGGCCCTGCCGCCGTCCGGGCTGCCGCCCCTGCCGCCGCTGCCGCCCGGGCAGCCGGCGGCGGGCCCGGACTCGCCGCCGACCGCGCGGCAGACGGTGCGGCTCGGACCGGTCGACGTCCGGCCCCGGCCCGGTCGACGCAAACTGCTGCTCGGCCTGGCCGGCGGGGTGGTGGTGGCCGCGGCCGGCGGCGGCACGGTGTTCCTCACCGGCGGCGGCGCGCCCGAGAAGCCGAAGACCCCCGGAGCCGGTGGCCCGCCGGCGACGGCGCCGGCCGCCGACCCGACCGACTCCTCGCGCTCGCTGGACACGGACGTGGTGGCGACCCCGCTCTGGACGGTTCCGCTGGTCGAACCGGTGATCGCGCTGACCGGGAGCGGCGACACCGTCGTGGCCGCCGGGATGACGGGCGTGTGGGCGGTCGACCGCGCCGGGCAGACCCGCTGGGGGCCGTTGACCAACTACACCTCGCCGTCCGGCGCCGGCCTCGGCGACCGCCCGGTGGCCGTCGACGCCACCATGGCCTACCTGATGGGCTATGGCGGCCCCGGCAACTTGACGTACGCCCTCAAGGCCGTCGACCTCGCGACCGGCGCCGCCGCCTGGACCCTCTCCCCGCCCGACCTGCACGTCTCGCCGTCCGCCTCGGTGGTCGGCCTCCTCGACGGCCTCGTCTACGTCGCCGGCGAGGCGAAGGGCACCTTCCACCTGGCCGACCCGACCGCCCCGGTCACCTACGCGGCGGCCTTCGTCTGGGCGGTGGAGCCGGCCACGGGCCGGCTCCGGTGGCAACTGGTGCGCCCGCACGACGTCCTGGAGAACTCCAGGCTCTCCGTCCCGTCCGCCGGGACCCGCCTGCTGTTCGAGACCTACGCGATGGACCTCACCACCTACCGGAGGACCGGGAAGCTGGAGGCGCTCGACACCGGCAACGGCGGAAAGAGCCTCTGGGAGCAGCTGGCCCCCGGCAGTGGCGCCCTCGTGCCCGGGCTGCCCTACTTCGCCGACGGCCCGCACACCTCGGCCGGCGGCTACTTCCTCCACCTCGCCGACCGGCTGTACGCGGTCGACCCGGCGGACGGCAAGGTGGTGTGGCAGTCGGCCGGGGAGTGCAACTTCCGGAGCGCCGTGGCGAGCCCCGACGGCACCACCGTCTTCGCCGTGGGATCGCACTACGCGAAGGGAGTGGTGGTCGTCCAGTCCTTCGACGCCCGGACCGGCGCCGTCCACTGGTCGGGCTCGCTGGCGAGCGCGCCGCTCCTCGACATGGCGGCGCACTACGCGGACGGCACCGTCTACATCTGGGTCCACGGCAAGGTCTGGGCGCTGGACCCGGCCACCGGCGCACCCCGCTGGACCTTCGGGTTCCACCCCAACGGAGGTTCGACGACCCCCGTGCCGTACTGGGCGGGCGGCGGGCGGATCTACGGCCCGACCGACAAGGGCCTGGCGGCGATCGCCGCCGACGGCAAGGCGGCCCACGGCTGAACCCGCCCGCCCCGGCCGGGAGCCGGGCGAGGCGGGGAACCCGGTCGGGGCGAGGAACCCGCCGGGCAGCGGAACCGGCCGGGCCGGGTGCCGCGTCGAAGCGAACGAGGGCGCGCCGGTTCGGCGGCAGCGCCGGGACGGGGGTCCGCACCGGTCATGGGATTCGTCATCCTGCTGCTCGTACTCGCCGGCGGGGCGGGCCTGATCCTGTCCGGCGTCAGCAAGCTGAACACCGCCGTACCCACCTGCTACGGCAAACCGATGGTGCCGGGCGACGTCTGCCACCCCAAGGTCACCGGGTCGTTCTCCGAGGGCATGCCCGAGCCCCACGACGCCACCTACCAGGAGCAGTTGAACAGCCTGACCAGCGGCGGCTGGACGTCCATCGGGCTCGGCGCGGTGCTGATGGTGCTCGCCGTGGTGATCGGCCTCGCCTGGGCCGCCGCCGCGGGCCGCGCCCAGGAGCCGTGAGGCGGCCCGCCGGCATCCGCTCCTCCCGCGCGTCGACCGCGGCCGGGCCGGTGCCGTACCCGGTCGCCCGTCCGCCGGGCTGCGTTTGGAGGGCGATCAAGGGGTAGGCGGGGCATGGTGGCGGCACCGATGTCGCCGCCCCTGTCGTCACCGAGCCGAGGAGCACACCCATGACCGACGACGTACTGGTCGAGGACCTGTACCGGTTCGAGGACCTGCTGGTCCCCGAGGAGGCCGAGGTGCTGCGGCGGGTCCGTGACTTCCTGCGGCAGGAGGTCGCCCCGCACGCCAACGAGTGGTGGGGCCGGGCCGCGTTCCCGCACCACCTGATCCCCCGCTACGCCGAGCTGGGCATCTGCGGCCTCGCCTACCGGGAGAATCCCGCCAGCAGCCTGCTGAACGGCTTCATCGCCCTGGAGATGGCCAGGGTGGACGCCTCCCTGTCGACCTTCTACGGGGTCCACGCCGGGCTGGCGATGGGCAGCATCGCCCGCTGCGGCTCGCCGGAGCAGCGCGAGCGTTGGCTCCCGGCGATGACCCGGATGGAGCAGATCGGCGCCTTCGCGCTGACCGAGCCGCAGGGCGGCTCCGACGTCGCCGCCGGGCTGCGCACCACCGCCCGGCGCGAGGGCGACACCTGGGTGCTCAACGGCGCCAAGCGCTGGATCGGCAACGCGACCTTCGCGGACCTGGTGGTCGTCTGGGCCAAGGACGAGGAGAGCGGCCACGTCCTGGGCTTCGTGGTGCACGGTGACAACCCCGGCTTCACCGCCACCAGGATCGAGAACAAGATGGCCCTGCGCACCGTGGAGAACGCGGACGTGGTGCTCACCGACTGCCTGGTCCCCGAAGCGGACCGGCTGCAGCGGGCGGAGGGCTTCCGCGACACCGCCGACGTGCTGCGGCACACCCGGAGCGGGGTGGCCTGGGAGGCGGTCGGGGTGATGCTGGGCGCCTACCGGATCGCCCTGGACTACACCCGTGAGCGCGAGCAGTTCGGCGGCCCGATCGCCCGCTTCCAGCTCGTCCAGGACCTGCTGGTGCGGATGCTCGGCAACGCCACCGCCTGCCTGGGCATGGTGGTGCGGCTGGCGCAGCTGGAGGACGCCGGCACGTTCCGGGACGAGCACTCCGCGCTGGCCAAGGCGTACTGCACCAGCCGGATGCGGGAGACCGTCGGCTGGGGCCGCGAGCTGCTGGCGGGCAACGGCATCGTGCTGGACTACAGCATCGCCCGCTTCGTCGCCGACGCCGAGGCGCTGTACTCCTACGAGGGCACCCGGGAGATCAACACCCTGATCGTCGGCCGCGCCGCGACGGGCATCGGCGCCTTCGTCTGACGCCCGCCCAGGACCCCCGGGCGCTGCCGGATCCTCGAACTCAACGCGGGCTCCACACCCGTCCGGGACGCCGTCGCGGCCAACCTACGCTCCTGAGCACGGAGGGCTGGAGGCGGCTCCGGCCGGGGAGCCCGGGTGGTGGCGGCGGTCGGTCACCGGCTCGCCGCCGCCACCCGGGCGGCGTGGACGACCTGCGCGACCGCCTGGACGGTGTCGATCCCGTACTCCTCGCTGGGGTTGTCCCGGGTGAGGATCGCGATGCGGTACGGCTCGCCCGGGTCGGTGAAGATCCCGAGGCTGTGCACGTGCCAGGCGTGGCGCTCCCGCGGCGCCCAGCCGTTCTTCACGTGGACGGTGGTGCCGTCGGGGGCGCCGAGCGGGGCGCCCCAGGCCTGGTCCTCCTCGACCTGGTTCATCAGGTCCAGGCCGAACGCGCGGTGCTCCGGGGTGAGCACCGGGCCCGGTGCGGCGAAGACGGCGAGCTGCTTCATCTCGTCACCGGCGGTGATCTGGGTGCGCCCCCACCGGTCGCCCTCCGCGAGGACGGTGTCCACCATGCCGGAGAGGCGCAGGAACTCCGCCAGCCGCGCCCGCCCCAGGTCCCGCCAGAGGGCGGTGGCCGCGTCGTTGTCCGACTGGACGATCATCGGCCGCAGGTTGTCCTCCTCGAACGGCGTCAGCGCGCGCCCTTCGTCCTGGGCGCGGCGCAGCACCGCACCCATGATCGTCACCTTGATGACACTGGCCGAGTCGAACCGCTCGCGGGCCCGGACCGCGCAGGACAGCCCGGTGCCCGGGTCCTCGACCGCGACGGCGACGGTGCTGTGACGCTCCGACACCACGCGGGTGATCGCGCGGGTCAGCTCCTCGGCGGGCCGGGAGTGGGCCACCGAGGAGCAGCGGCCGGACTCCGGGCCTGCGGGGCCGGTGACGGCCGGTGCGGATTCCGAGGCCACGAACAGCAGGGTCGCGGCGGTGATCAGCCTGGTCGTGGTGCGGCTGCCGGCGGGGAGCGGAAGGGTCATCGCCCGATCATCGCGGACGGGACGGGCGCCCGGCCGATGACGCACCGTGGCCGCCCGGGGCGGTGTGCGGGGCGGCGTGCCGGGGGCGCCGGCCCGGGTCCCGGTGACGTCGCCCCCGGTCCGGGTGGATGCTGGGAGGAGCGAGGCGGGCCGATCGGGATCGAGGAGGTCCGGGATGGGATTCATCGGCACGGTGGGGCTGGTGCTCCACCCCGAACGGACCAGCGCACCCACCGTGGCCACCGTGGTCCGCTGGAGCCGGGCGCGGGACGCCAAGGTCCTCGGACTGACGGCGGAGGTGGCCCGGATCGGGTGCGACGCCGTGGCGGTCGGGGCCGAGGAGATGGCCGCCACCGCCGATCTGCTGATCAGCCTGGGCGGGGACGGCACGATGCTGCGCGCGATGCGGCTGGTCGCCGGGGGCCGGGTCCCGGTGCTGGGCGTCAACGTCGGGCGGCTGGGCTTCCTCGCCGAGGTCGACATCCCGGAGCTGCCGGACGCCCTCGACGCGATCGACGATCTGCGGTTCACCGTGGAGTCCCGCTCCGGTGTCCAGGCCACGTTCGGTGACTCCCGGGAGACGGCGCTCAACGACGTGGTGCTGCTGCGCAGCCCCGGGCACAGGTCGGCGGCCGTGGCGGTCCGGGTCCAGGGGCAGCCCTTCGTGTCGTACACCGCCGACGCCGTCGTCGTGGCCACGCCGACCGGCTCCACGGCGTACAGCTTCTCCGCCGGCGGGCCGATCGTCTCCCCCAACGCCGAGGGCCTGCTGGTGACGCCGGTGGCCCCGCACGCGGCGTTCAACCGGTCCGTGTTCCTCTCCGGCGGGGAGCGGCTCGCCCTGGAGGTCCTGCCGCACAGCGGGGACCTCGCCATCGAGGCCGACGGCCTGCTGGTCGGCCGCGTCCGGCCGGGCGACGTCGTCGAGGTGACGATGCTCCCCGCCGCCTCGCGGGTCGTCCGGCTCGGCCGCACCACCTTCTACCAGCGCGCCCAGCGCAAGCTCCGGCTCACCGGCTCGGCGGAACCTGCCTGAGGAAGGCCCTCTCCCGAGGAAGGGCCGTCTCCCGACGGTGCCCGGCCGGTGCGCTGCTCGGGTCGGCCGGAGGCGGTCGTCGTCGCCCGAGCCGCTCGTCGCCCGAGCCGCTCGTCGCCCGGCCGCTCGTCGGCGGCCGGTGAGGGACCGGCCCCGGCCACGTCACCGGCGGTGTGGTCACGCCCCCGGGCCTCAGGGACGCTCAGGACGTGGGCGGGGCGCTCAGCACGTGGGCGCGGGAGGCGTGGACGTCGGCGCGCAGGGCGGTCAGGTCGACGTCGAGGACGTGTCCGTTCCACTTGCGGGGCTCACCGTCGATCAGGACCGCGGCGATGTTGCGGGCGTCGGAGCCGAGGACGAGCGTGCCGATCGGGTCGTTGAGCGGCATGTTGTTGAGGTCCTCGGCCCGGACCACCAGCAGGTCGGCCTTCTTGCCGGGGGTGAGGGAGCCGGTGACGGCGGCGAGGCCGTTGGTGCGGGCGCCCTGGAGGGTGGCGAAGTCCAGCACGTCGTGGGTGGTGATCCGGGAGGGCTGCCGGTCGGTGCCGTGGGCGGCGTTGACGGCGCGCATTCGCTGGATGGCGTGCAGGGTCCGCATCTGGGTGAACATGTCGCTGGCCAGGGCGACTTCGACGTCGATGCTCAGGCCGGGGCGGACGCCGGCGGCGAGGGCCTCGTCCACGGCGGGGATCGCGGTCTCCAGGCCGATCTGGGCGTCGGAGGTGGGGGCGAGTGCCACGGTGGTGCCGGTCTCCCCGATGGCCTTCCAGGCGTCGGAGGTGAGCCCGGTGGCGTGGATCAGGGTGACGTCGGGGCCGAGGATGCCGTGCTCCGCCCAGCGGAGCACCGCCTCGGAGGAGGCCGTGCCGAAGACGGCGTCCACGCTCACGCCGATGCCCAGGTCCTCCGCGACGCGGGCGAGTTCGGGACCGTAGGCGAGCGCGGGGCCGGCGATCTCCTCGGTGGCCAGGGCTGCCAGGCGCAGAGTGAGCAGTTGGTCGTCGCTGCCGAAGTAGCGGTCCCTGAGCCGGGTGAGGTCGCCGGGCCACTGCTGGTCCCAGGTGCCGAAGTGCGGGCCCATGGAGGCGTGCACGCCACGGATGCCGGTGTCGAGGAGGGCCTGGACGGCGGCGTCGGAGTGGTCGCGGGTGCGGGAGTTGTGGGAGAAGTCGAGCATGGTGGTGATGCCGCTGTCGATCGCGGTCAGGGCGGCCAGCCTGGTCCCGGTGTACATGTCCTCGGGCCGGTAGACGGTGGCGTAACCGGCCAGGGTCGCGGTGACGTAGCCGCCCAGGTCGTCGACGTCCGGCATGATCCGGCGCAACTGGGCCTCCCAGGCGTGGCGGTGGGTGTCGACGAAGCCGGGGCAGAGGATCGTGCCGGTGGCGTCGACGACGACGGCGTCGACCGCGCTCAGGCCGGGCCCGACGGCGGCGACGGTGTCGCCCTCGACGAGCAGGTCGCCCCGGTCGAGGACGCCGAGTGCCGGGTCCATGGTGACGACGGTGGCGCCGGTGAACAGGATCCGCCGCCGGTCGGCGGGCAGGCTCCGGATCCGGGCGAGGGCGGCGTCTTCGGCGGTGGGGCGGGCGTGGGGGACGTGCACGGGGGTTCCTTCCGGCGGTGGGTGCGGCGACTGCCGCGGAGCCAGCCTGCTGCTACGCCGTGGCCGGAACCAGGCCGCGCCGTCCCCGGGTGCCGGGCACCCACCCGCCGCGGCGCGCGCCGGTGTCGACCCGCGCCGACGGATACGGAACACCCGGCCCGTCGGTAGAGGCGGGCCGGGTTGCGGGTGTGGCAGGAGGACGCGCCGGGTCAGCCGGTGCTGAGCGCCCGGGCCGGTGCCACCCGCGTCGCCGGGGTGAGCCCGGCCCGGGCGCGGAGTCCGGCCAGGGCGGCGGCAGCGGCGGGTTCGGCCTGGTAGACGACCAGTTGCTGGTGCGGTGCGCCGTTGACGGTGAAGGCGGAGAACTCGATCTCCAGGGCGCCCACCTCGGGGTGCGCGAGCCGCTTCGACTGCTGGGTCTTGGCCCGCACGTCGTGCCGGGCCCACAGCTCGCCGAACTCCGGGCTCCGCGCGCGCAGGGTGGCGACGACTTCGGCGATCCGCGGCGAGTCGGGGTGGTGTCCGTGGGCGGCGCGGAGTTCGGCGACGCAGGAGTGCGCGGAGTGCTCCCAGTCCCGGTAGAAGGAGCGGCCGGCGGGGTCGAGGAAGGCCATCCCGGCCAGGTTGTCGAACCTCTGGAACCCGCTGTGCAGGGCGCCGGCGAGGCGGTTGTACGCCAGGACGTCCAGGGCGGGCCCCAGGACGAAGGCGGGCGTGTCGGGCCAGCTGTCGAGCAGTCGCCGCAGCTGGGGGCCGACGCGTTCGTGCCCGGCGGGCGCGCCCCGGCGTTCCTGGGGTGCCCGGACGAGTCGGCGCAGGTGGTCGAGCGCCTCGCCGTCGAGGTGGAGGGCGGCCGCGACGGCGTCGACGACCTGGGGCGAGGGATTGGCCTCGCGCCCCTGCTCCAGGCGCGTGTAGTAGTCGGCGCTCACGCCCGCCAGCATCGCGACCTCCTCGCGGCGCAGCCCCGGGACCCGACGGCGGCCGTGCTCCGGCAGGCCCACGCCCTGCGGCCGGAGGGCTTCGCGCCGTGCTCGGAGGTACTCGCCCAAGGAACTGCTGCCGTCGCTCATGACCCGACCCGGTGGAGGAGGAGGCCGGCTCCGTGGGTGCGGTGCGGGAGGCCCGGGCGTCCCGCACCGCACCCGCGGGGCCGATCCGACGCGGATCGGATCGCCGGGCCGCGGTCCGCGGTGCCCGGCGGCACGAGGTCATTCCTACCCTGTCGGCGGCCGGTGAGCCTGGCCCTGCCGCACCCAGGCAACCCCGCCCCTGGTCCCGGACGTCCCGGTCGCCAACCGGCCCGTCGTCGCCGCCTTTCTGGCGCACGGCTTCGCCGGTGCCGTCGCGGCCCGGCTCGGCGACGACGCCGTGACCAAGGCGGACCTGGTCGACGCCGCGGTGGCCGCCGCACCCTCCTGGTGGCGCTGACACCCCCGGAGCGCGGGCTCCGTCGGCCGGCGGTCAGCCGTTGAGCGTCTTCATGTACTCCGGCGGGTACCGGTCGCCGGTGACCGCGCCGTGGGGTGCGACCGCCTCGATCGCGGCGATGTCCTCGGGGGTGAGGGCCACCTCGGTCGCGGCGACGTTCTCCTCCAGGTAGCTGCGGCGCTTGGTGCCGGGGATGGCGACGGCGCCCTGGTGCCGGACCCAGGCGAGCGCCAGCTGGGAGGGCGTCACGCCCTTGGCGGCGGCGATCCGGCGGACCTCGCGCACGACCTCCAGGTTGCGGTCGAAGTTCTTCCCCTGGAAGCGCGGATCCGTCCGGCGCCAGTCGTCCGCGGCGAAGTCGTCGGGGCTGGTGATCGCGCCGGAGAGGAAGCCGCGGCCCAGCGGGGAGTAGGCGACCAGACCGATGCCCAGCTCCCGCAGCGTCTCCCGCACCCCGTCGTGCTCGATGCCGCGCTCGAAGAGCGAGTACTCGGTCTGCACGGCGGTGAGCGGGTGGACGGCGTGGGCACGCCGGATGGTCCGCGCGGACGCCTCGCAGACGCCGATGTAGCGGATCTTGCCGGCGGCCACCAGCTCGGCCAGCGCGCCGACGGTCTCCTCGATCGGCACCCCGGGGTCGATGCGGTGCAGGTAGTACAGGTCGACGTAGTCCGTGCCCAGGTGCCGCAGCGACCGGTCGAGCGCCCGCCGCACGTACTCCGGGTGGCCGTTGAGCCCGGACGCCCGACCGTCGTCCGCGAGCTCCACTCCGGTCTTGGTGGCCACCACCGCGTCCGCCCGGCGCCCGTGCAGCGCTTTGGCCAGCAGCTGCTCGTTGCGGAACGGTCCGTAGCTCTCGGCGGTGTCCAGCAGGGTGACGCCGAGCTCCAGCGCACGGTCGATGGTCGCCAGGGACTCGGTCTCGTCGGTGGCGCCGTAGAAGGCGCTCATCCCCATGCAGCCGAGACCCTGTACGCCTACGGTCAGGCCCTGGCTGCCCAGTGCTCGGTCTTCCATGATCTTCCCCTTACGTGACCGGTGACCGGTGACCGGCCGGCCCGGTGCGGGCCGGCGGCAGGTAGTTGACACCTGTACGTTACGCGCGCACCGGCCGTGACGCCCTCGGACGCCTCTCCGGCGCGCCCTCGGGCACGGGGAGCGCGCGAGGCCGGGAGCGCCTCGGCCGGAGCCCTGGGCAGTCGCCTTCCCGGTCTCCCGATGTCCAGTCAGAAACCCGCGCCGCGTGCCCAATCCTGGGCCGGGCGCAATGCGGACGGCCGCTTGGAAATCTTCGTCCACGACGGCGCGAGCGGGCCACTCTGGCACAGCTGGCAGTACACCGCCGGTGACGACGGGAGCTGGTCGAACTGGCGGCCGCTCGCCGGCGGTGTCGCCGGAGCCCCGGTCGTCGCCCCGAACGCCGACGGCCGCCTGGAGTTCTTCGCCCCCTTCACCGGCGGCAGCATCCGGCACATCCGACAGGTCACCGCCGGCTCGACCGCCTGGTCGGACTGGCGGTCACTCGGCAGTCCTCGACCGGCCGGTCCGGCCGAGCACGCGACCGGGCGACGGGCCGAGCGGCATCCTGCCCCGGAACGGCAGGTCGGCCCGGGGGTGTGCACCAGAGGTCATATTCCACCCGGTTCGGTCAATATTTACTTTCCCGGATTCCCTCTGCATAGTGGCGCCTCGAAACAGTGGTGGATCGAGCCGAGAGGGCTTTCTTGTCTCAGATCAACGAGGTTGCCGCCCGCGAGGTGGAGCTTGAGCGGGTGCACGTCTCCGCCCTGGGCGACCTGTTCGACCAGCGGCTGGCCGGGGTGCGGGAGCAGCTGGCGCGCGTCCTCGCGGCGCCGTCCGACGGCGCGGGCGAGGTGTACGAGAGGGACTTGGCGGCCGGACAACTGGCGCGCGAGGTACGGCGGTTGGAAGGGGCCGAGGACGGGCTGGCCTTCGGCCGGATCGACCTGGCGGACGGGACCGTCCTGCGGATCGGGCGGCTGGGGCTGCAACGGGACTCCGACGAGCTGCCGGTACTGGTGGACTGGCGGGCCGAGGCCGCACGGCCGTTCTACGAGGCGACGCCGGTGCACCCGATGGGGCTGCGGCGACGGCGCCATCTGCGGCTGACGGGCCGGACGGTGGTGGGGGTGAGCGACGAACTGCTCGACGGCTCCGCACCGACCGAGCAGGACGTGGTCGGTGACGGTCCGTTGGCGGCGGCGCTCCAGGCCAGGCGGACCGGCCGGATGGGGGCGGCGGTCGCCACGCTCCAGGTCGAGCAGGACGCGATCGTCCGGTCGCCGCACCGCGGGGTGACGGTGGTGCAGGGCGGTCCGGGCACCGGGAAGACGGTGGTGGCGCTGCACCGGGCCGCGTACGTGCTGTACGCGTTCCCGAGGGCGGCCGAGCGCGGTGTGCTCGTGCTGGGGCCGAACGCGCGGTTCCTCGACTACATCTCCCAGGTGCTGCCCTCGCTCGGCGAGAACGACGTCGTCCTGGCGACGTGCGAGGAACTGGCGGGCGTCGCGCCGGGCGCGGCGGACCCCTTCGAGGTGGCGCGCCTCAAGGGGAGTTCCGTACTCGCCGACGCGCTGGCCGCCGTGGTCCGGTCCCGGCAGGCCCCGGGCGGCGACTTCGAGGTCCGGGTCGGCCGGGAGTGGATCCGGCTCCCGGAGGCGGAGGTCGTCCGGGCCCGGGAGTCGGCGCGGAGCAACGGTCTCGCGCACAACCCGGCGCGCCGGCTGTTCAAGGAGCTGCTGGTCGACGCCCTCGTCGACGAGCTGGCCCGCAGCGGCGCCGAGGTGCTGGAGGAGATCGACGCCCAGGTCGCCGAGCTGACCGGACTCGACCTCGACCGGGCCGCGGCGGCGGACCTGCGCCGCCTCGGTCTCGACGACGCGCCGGCCACCGGGGCCGACGAGTTCGACGCCGACGCCGTCCGCGCCGACCTGCTGGACGACGCCTCGCTCGACCGGGCCGTCGAAGACTTGTGGCCCCGGCTCACGCCGGGCCAGGTGGTCCACACCCTGCTGGCGGAGGGCGACGATCCGGCCGGGCACCTGCAGCGGTTCACGGACGCGCAGTTGGCCCTGCTGCGGCGCACTCCGGAGGCGTCCTGGACGGACGGCGACGTGCCGCTCCTCGACGAGGCGGCCGGCCTGGTCGACGGCCCGCCGGAGCAGACGTTCGGGCACGTCGTCGTCGACGAGGCGCAGGAACTCACCGCCATGCAGTGGCGGATGATCGTGCGCCGCTGCCCGGGCCGGTCGATGACCCTGGTCGGGGACTTCGCCCAGGCGGGCCCGGCGACGGTGGCCCGGGACTGGAAGGAGGCGCTCGGCCCGGACCTCGGACGGCGCTACGACCTGCGCACCCTGACCGTCAGCTACCGGACCACCCAGGAGATCCTCGCCGTCACCGAGGACCTGCTCGCCCGGATCGCCCCGGACCGCACACCGATCCGCTCGATCCGGCACGGTGAGGTGCCGCGCACCCTCGCCGCGGACCGCGCGTCGCTCGTCACCGCCCTCCTGCGGGAGCTGCGCGAGCAAGGCACCGCGCACCCCGGCGAGTTGATCGGGGTGATCTGCGCCGACGACCGGACGGCGCAGCTCGCGGCCGCGGGCGTCGAACGGCACGCCCGGCTGGTGCCGGCCTCACAGGCGCGCGGGCTGGAGTTCGACACCGCCGTCGTGTTCGACCCGGACGGCATCACCGCCGCCCGCCCCGGCGGCGAACGCGACCTGTACGTCGCCCTGACCCGCGCCACCAAGCGCCTGTGCACCCTCGCCGCGGAGGCCACCGGCTGACACGGCCCGGCCCCGGCCGTCACCCGACGGCCGGGGCCGCGACCGTACCCGTCAGACCACCCGTCAAGCCACCCGCCGGACCACCCGACCGGGATCGTCGAGCCAGGCCGGGGCAGGTCCGGGCAGGGAGCACGGGCCCCCCGTGGTCCCTGCCGTCGGACCCATCAGCGGGCGAAGGTGGCGGCCCTGGCGGCGCGTTGGGCGAAGACGGTCTCCCGGCGGTCCACCGTCTGCCGGAGTGCGTCCCTGCGGTCCCGCTTGGACAGCCGGTCCAGGTACGTGTGGCCGTCGAGGTGGTCGCTCTCGTGCTGCAGGCACCGGGCGAAGTAGCCGGTCCCCTCGATGACGAGCGGCTTGCCGTCCTGGTCGAACCCGCGCACGACGGCGTGGTCGGTGCGGGGGACGGCCATGGCGGCACCGGGCACGGAGAGGCAGCCCTCCATGTCGTCGACCAGTCGGCGGTCGCCCGGCTCCGGCAGCTCCAGGACCGGGTTGAGGATGTGGCCGACGTGCCGGATCCCGTCGTCGTCCGGGCAGTCGTAGACGAAGAGCCGCAGGTCGACGTCGACCTGGTTGGCGGCCAGGCCGGCGCCTTCGGCCACGTGCATGGTGAGGAACATGTCGTCGATCAGTGCCGCCAGTTCGGCCGTGCCGAACTCGGTGACCTCCCGGCACGGGCGGTGCAGGACCTCCTCGCCCGCCTCCGTGACCCGGCGGACCGAGCCGCGCTCCGCCTCGGGTGACAGCGCCGGGTAGGAGTCCACCGGTCTGCCCTGGACCCGGACCCGCCGGTCGACGGGACCGGACCGCTCGTGACGAACGGACATGCTGTCTCCCCCACTCACCCTCTGGCCCACCCTGCGATGGACCGCTTGCCAGTCACTTTGCAAAGTAGCAGACTTTGCAAAGTGACTGAAGAAGACGTCAACACCCCACCCGGTCGGTCCCGACAGGCCGAGGACCGGCTGCCCGCGCACGAGGTCCGCACGGCGCTGCTGGAGCTGCTCGCCGAAGTCGGCACCGTCACGGCGACCGAGGCGGCGACACGGCTGGGGCACAGCTCCGGGCTCTGCTCGTTCCACCTGCGGCAGCTCGCCCGGCACGGACTCATCGAGGAAGCGCCGCACACCGGGGGCCGCGCACGGCCCTGGCGTCTGCGGCAGGAGGCGCCGGAGGCCGGTGCTCCCTCGGCGGAGGAATTCGGCGACCTGGCCCGGGGGCTGGAGGACGAGAGCTGGCGACGATGGCTCGGCCAACGCGAGCTGGCGCCCGCCGCATGGCGGCACGACGAGGCGTTCAGTGCCGTCGCCTACCTGACGCCCGAGGAGATGAGCGGGGTCGCGGCCGCGGTCCGGCAGGCGCTCGCCCCCTACCAGCACCGCGAACAGCGCCCCTTGGCCCGGCCCGAGGGCGCCCGGCCGGTGGCCCTCATCACCCGGCTGTTCCCCCTGCTCCCCGATCAGCCGGGCGACGAGGGCCGGCGGGGCTGAGCGGCCGGCAACCGCCGGGCTCGGCATACTTGGCCGGACCCCGGAAGCACCTGCCCTCCCCCGCGGTGCGTGGGGGCCGCCGGTGCGGATCGCCGACCCCCGAGGAGAGCCGTGTCCACCACCCCGCAGCCGGCGCCGGACGGCACGCCGGAGGTGACCCCGGCCGCGAGCCGGGCCCGCTGGCGGCAGGTGCGCGACCATCTGAACCGCCACCGCTTCGAGCTGACCCGGGCGGCCGCGGCCGAGCAGGCCGCCCGGCAGTTCGCGCCGGGCGGGCGGCTGCTGGCGCGCGAGCACTGGATTCCCGAGGCGCCCGTACCCCTGGAGCGGGTGCGGCTCCGGTGGCAGGAGCGGACCCCGGCCGCCCCCGTCGACGGCCGCGGCCCGGAACTGGACGCCACCCGCGCCCGGCGCGACGACGGCACCCCGTACCCCTGCTACGCCGACGCCGTCCGCGACCTGGCCAGGCCGAAGCTGTTCGAGGACCGGAGTTGCTACCGGCTCCTGGCGGTGGCGCCGGACGCGGTCGCGCCCACGCTGACCTTCGGCCGCGGCACCTACTTCGACGTCATCAACGTCTGCGAGGCCGCCGCTCACGAGTACGCCGCCGCCGCGCTGGCCGCGCCCGGCCGGCCCGTGCCGGCCGGCGGCGCCACGCCGCTGCGGGCCGCCCTCGGTGATCCCACCGATCTCGACCGGCGGCCGGTCATGACCGCCGTGAGCACCCTGGTCATCCGCCACGACCGGCGGACCGGCGCGGCCGAGTTCGTCCTGCACCGGCGCGACCCGGCCAAGGTCGCCACCGGCGGCGGCCTCTTCCAGGTCATGCCCGTGGGCATGTTCCAGGCCTCCCACGACGCGCCGTGGAACGAGGCCAACGACTTCGACCTGTGGCGCGCGGTCGTGCGCGAGCTCAGCGAGGAACTGCTCGGCGGCAGCGAGGACTACGGCAGCGGCGCGGCCCCGATCGACTACGACGGGTGGCCGTTCAACCGGACGCTGACCGAGGCCCGCGCGGCCGGCACGCTCCGGGTGTCCTGGCTGGGCCTGGGCATGGACCCGCTCACCTTCGTCACCGACCTGCTGACCGTCGCGGTGTTCGACGCCGAGCTGTTCGACACGGTGTTCGCGCGGATCGTCTCCACCAACGACGAGGGGCACCGCGTACGGCTGGACGACGGCACCGGGCACGCGGTGGGGATCCCGTTCACCGCCGAACAGGTCGAGCGCCTCACCACCGGCGAGCCGATGCAGCCGGCGGGCGCGGAACTGCTCCACCTCGCCTGGCTGCACCGGGAGACGCTCCTGAACGGGCCCGCGTAGCCCCGTGACCCGCGACCCGCGACCTCATGACCTCGTGGCCGCGTGATCGAGGGGCCCGGTTCCGTTGGCGGTGAGACGGGCCGTCGCAGCGGCCCGCGGCCCCCGGTTGCCCTGCGGGCGATCGGGGGCTTTAATAAATGAACAGGCATTTATTAATGAGGGGGTAGCGATGGCAGGACGTCCCCGAGGCGTGGACGACGTGGTGATCCTGCGCGCGACGGCCGAGGTGATCGGCCGGGTGGGGCCCGCCGGGCTGACGCTGGCCGCCGTGGCCCGCGAGGTCGGGCTGGTGCCCGGCACCCTCGTGCAGCGGTTCGGCTCCAAGCACGGCCTGCTGGTGGCGCTCGCCGAACAGTCCGTCAAGGACGCGGACGCGTTGCACGGCCGGGTGCGGGAGGCGCACCCATCGGTCCTCGGGGCGCTGGCCGCGCTGGTCGTCGAGTCGATGGCTCCGATGGCCACGCCGGAGAGCTTCGCCAACCACCTCGCCTTCCTGTGCACGGATCTCACGGACCCGCAGCTCTACGAGCCCGCCCTGGCCGCCCACCGGGCCCAGGAACGAGTGATCCGGGCACTGCTGGCGGAGGCCGTCGCCGCCGGCGAACTCCGGGCCGGGACGGACGTCGCGGCGGTGGCCGGGTCCGTCCAGGCGGTCACCGCCGGCGTGGGCCTCGTCTGGGCACTCGACCGCCGGGGCACCCTCGCGCAGCGGCTGCGCCGGGAGCTCGACGCCCTCCTGGCCCCGCACCAGCCACCCCGGCACCGCCACGACCTGGAGGAAGCATGACGAACGACACCCGGCCGCTGGCGGGGAAGGTGGCGCTGGTCGCCGGCGGGACCAGGGGCGGCGGGCGGGGCATCGCCGTCGAGCTCGGGGCGGCCGGCGCGACGGTGTACGTCACCGGCCGCAGCAGCACGGCCGGGCGCTCCGACCTGGACCGTCCGGAGACCGTCGAGGAGACCGCCGAGCGGATCACCGCCGCCGGCGGCGTCGGCGTCCCCGTCCGCACCGACCACAGCCGCCCGGAGGAGGTCCGCGCCCTGGTCGACCGGATCGCGGCCGAACAGGACGGCCGGCTCGACGTCCTGGTCAACTCCGTATGGGGCGGGGACCAGCTGACGGACTGGACGCACCCGCTGTGGGAGCAGGACCTCGACACCGGCCTCCGGCTGCTGCGGCGGGCGGTGGAGACCCATGTGATCACCAGCCGCTTCGCACTGCCGCTGATGGTCGCGCGCCGGAGCGGTCTGGTCGTGGAGGTCACCGACGGCAACACCGCCCGCTACCGCGGCTCGTTCTTCTACGACCTCGCGAAGTCCGCGGTGATCCGCCTCGCCGTCGCGCAGGCCGCCGAGCTGAAGGCGCACGACGTCGCGGCCGTCGCGATCACGCCGGGCTTCCTGCGCTCGGAGGCCATGCTGGAGCACTTCGGGGTGACGGAGGCCAACTGGCGCGACGGCGTCGCCCAGGACCCGAACTTCGCCCACTCGGAAACCCCCGCCTACCTGGGACGGGCGGTCGCCGCGCTGGCCGCCGACCCCGCCGTCATGGCCAAGACCGGCCGGGCGCTCGCCACCTGGGGCCTCTACCGGGAGTACGGGTTCACCGACGCCGACGGCACGCGACCGGACTTCGCCGCCCACTGGGCCGACTCCCTGGAGGCGGAGTTCGGGCCGCTGGGAGATCCGCTCTGACCGTCGCTCCGACCGGCCCGCCGTCCCGACCGTGGGCGCCCGCTCCGACGGGCCCGCCCTCCCGACCCGCCGCTGGGCGCCCGCTCGATCCGAGCGGGCGCCCAGCGGCGTCCCCGGGGCGGACACGGCGCCCGCGCGCCCGCCCGGCACCACGGCACGCCCCCTAGTTGAACATGTTCAAACCCGTGCGCCATGATGATCCCGAACGGGAGCCCCCGACCCCGACCGAGGGGTTCGGACCGCCCCGCCGTGCCCCGCCCTGCCCCGGCGCACCCGCGCTCGCCGGCAGCGGAAGAAAGGACCGTCCACCGTGCCGACTCCTTGGCAGACCCGGCTGACCGCCTCCGCGATCGCCCTGATGTGGGGCTACGAGGGCCTCTGGTGCAAGATCTTCCCCGGCCGCGCCGACCAGCGCGCCATCGTGGAAGGCCTGCCGCTCCTGCCCGGGAGCGCCGTGACGCCGCTGCTGATCACCATCGGCCTGGCCGAGCTGGCCCTCGGCGCCTGGGTGCTCAGCGGACGCCGGGCCAGGCTCGCCGCGATCGTCCAGACCCTGCTGGTCGTCGGGTTCAACACCGGCGGCCTGCTGTTCGGCGCCGACCGCATCCCCGAACCGGGCCGCCTCGTCGTCCAGGACATCGCCTTCCTGGCCCTGGTCTGGACCCTCCCCGCCGCCCGGCGCGACCGCACCCGCCCGATCGCGGTCGCCGCATGAGCACCGCCACGCCCTGGACCGAAGGCCGACTGCTCAGCCTCCAGACCCGCCGCCCGCGCGTCCTGTTCGGCCGGATGTACGAGGACCCGGCCGTCGAACTCGGCGCGTTCCCGGCACCGGGCGCCCGCGTGCTCTGCATCGCCTCGGCCGGCGACACCGCCGCCGCACTGGCCGCCGCCGGTTACGAGGTCACCGCCATCGACCTCAACCCCGCCCAGCTCGCCTACGCCCGCGGCCGGCTCACCACCGGCGCGCCCGCGGCCACCGGCTCCGCGGAACACCTGCTCGCCGCGGGCCGGGCGGCGGCCGCCGCCGTCCTCCCGGCCTGGCGACCCGCCGCCCTGGAACGCTTCCTGCGCCTGGACGACCCCGCCGCCCAGGCCCGCCACTGGCGCCACCGGCTCGACGGACCCGGCCTGCGCCTGCTGCTCGCCGCCGCCCTGCGCCCCGCCGGCACGCTCGCCACCGCCGTGCGGCCCGCCTTCCGGGACGTCCTGCCCCACCGCTTCGACACCGCCCTGCGGGCCCGGCTGGCCCGCGGGGTCGCCCGCCACCCCAACGCCGACAACCCCTACGCCTGGCGCCTGCTCCTCGGCCGCGAACTGCCCGGGCCGCCCGTCACCCCCGTCGGACCGGCCGCGGCCACCGTCCGGCTGCTCGCCGGCGACGTCCTCGACCACCTCGAACGCTCCCCCGCCGGCCACTACGACGCCGTCACCCTCTCCAACGTCCTGGACGGCCCCGGCCCGGCCTTCGCCCGGCGCCTGCGCGCCGCCGTCCAGCACGCCGTCCGCCCCGGCGGAACCGCCGTCCTGCGCAGCATCCGCGAACCGGGCCCCGCCGGCCCGGGCGCCGCCGCCGAGGACCGCTCCCTGCTCTGGGGCGTCATCCGGGTGCTCCGGTTCTGAGGCCCCCCGGTTCCGAGGACCACTCAGCTCCGAAGACCACCCGGCTCCGAAGGCCCACCGGCTCTCAAGGCCCCGGCTCTGAAAGCCCCGGCCCGTAAGGCCCCCGGTTCCGAGGACCACCCACCGCTTCGCGCCCACCCCCGGAGTCGACCGTGCGACACCTGCTCCAACGCCACCCCTTCCCGATGCGCACCCACTTCGCGCACTCCCTCGTCCTCACCTACGCCCTCCCGCCGCACCTCCTCGCGCCCCTCGTGCCGCCCGGCCTCGCCCTCGACACCTACACCGACCCCACCGGTACCGAGCACGGCTTCGTCGCCGCCGCCGTCGTCGACACCCGCGCACTGCGCCCGGCCGCCCTGCCCGCCCGCCTCGGCCGCGACTTCATCCTCACCGGCTACCGGATCTTCACCCAGTTCCCCACCCCGGGCGGGCGCACTATGCGCGGACTGCGGATCCTGCGCTCCGACACCGACAACCGGCTGATGGCCGCCGGCGGCAACCTCTTCTCCCGCTACCACTACCACTCCGCCAGGATCGGCACCCGGGTACTCGGCGACACCCTGGAGTTCAAGGTGCTCAGCACCGACGGCCGCGCCGACCTGCATGTGCGCGCCGACCTCGCGAGCAGCCCCGCACCCCTACCGCCCGGCAGTCCGTTCGCCGACGCCCGGGCCGCGCGCCGGTTCGCCGGACCACTGCCCTACACCTTCGAGTACGAGCCGGAAACCCGCTCCATGATCGTCGTCAAGGCCACCCGCACCCACTGGGACCCCGTCCCGGTGGCGGTCGAGGTCCCCCGGCTGACCTTCTTCGACCACGGCCCCTTCACCGGCAGCCGCCCCGTCCTCGCCAACGCCTTCCACGTCGCCGACGTCGACTACGGCTGGGAGGCCGGCCACCGCCGTGCCCTCGACGGAGCCCGCCGATGAACGCCCGGGCCGCCCGGCCCGCCGGGCCCGCGCGGCGCCCCTCGGGTGTCCGCGAGGTGATCCGCTACAACTGGCCGATGTACGCCGCCGGCGCCGTCACCGCCGCCACCGGCTGGGCGCTGGCCCGTCACCTCCCCGCCCGGCCCGCCGCCCTCGCCCGCGCCGCCTCGGCCGGCGCCGCCGCGCTCCTCACCACCAGCACCCTGGCCACCTGGCACGTCTACGACCGCTCCGAACTCCACTCCTACGACTGGCTGTCCGACCTGCTCCCCGACGGCCCGGGCGACCACCTGGTCGTCTGCACCGGACTCGACGAGGCCAGCCGCCCGGTCGCCGCCCGGTACCCCACCGCCCGCCAGGTCGTCGCCGACCTCTACGACCCGGCCCTGACCACCGAGGGCTCGATCCGGCGCGCCCGTCGCCACGCCCCGCCCGCCCCCGGCACCGTCTCCGCCCGCCCCGACGCCCTGCCCGCCGCCACCGGCTCCCTCGACACCGTGCTCACCGTCCTCGCCGCCCACGAACTGCGTCGGCCCGCCGACCGCACGGCGCTGTTCACCGAGGCCGTCCGCACCCTGCGGCCCGGCGGTACCCTGCTGCTGGTGGAGCACCTGCGCGACCTCGCCAACACCGCCGCCTACGGCCCGGGCGCCTGGCACTTCCAGCCGCGCGCCACCTGGCTGCGGCACGCCGCCGAGGCCGGACTGCACCCGGCCGCCGAACGCCGGATCGCCACACTGATCACCGCCTTCGCCTTCCGGAGTCCCGCCGCATGACCGAACTGTTCACCCTGGAAGCCCAGTTGAGGTTGGTCGGCGCGGCCCTGGTCGGCATGGGCCTGTTCCACGCCGTCCTGCCGCGCATCGTCCAGTGGCCGGCCGACCTGTCCGGCGCCAGCCTGCTGACCCGCCAGGTCTCCTACGTCCACCTCTTCTTCATCGCGCTGACCTGCGCGCTGCTCGGCCTGATGCCGCTCTGCCTGGCCGCCGACCTCCTCGCCGGCACCCGCCTGGGCACCGCCCTGCTGGCCGGGCAGACGCTCTTCTGGGGCCTGCGCTGGCTGTTCGAGTTCGCCGTCTTCTCCCCCAGGCTCTGGCGCGGCGACCCCCTGCGGACCGCCGCGCACATCGGCCTCTCGGTCCTCTGGACCTGGGTCGCCGCGGTCTTCGCGCTCGCCCTCTGGCGGGTCCTCTAGGGTCCGTGCCGAAGCCCCGGCGGGCGGCTCCCGCCCCGACGACCGCCCGGCGGAACTGGGACCTCCTGACGACCGGCTCCGTCCTCGCCGCCGTCCCCGTCGTCATCGGCTTCGTCCTCCTCCAACGCCTCTTCGTCCGCGGCCTCACCGGAGGAGCCGTCAAGGAATAGCGCGACGGGCGAGTGCTCCACCGCGGATCGGCCTACGAGGCGCGGTCGCAGGGAACGGGCCCGGGGGTCGGCCCGTTCCGCGCGCGACTCGGGCGGGACCGGACGACGGTCCCGTCACAGGCGGCTCGCAGGCACGGGATGAAGGTATTCGATATACGAAATCATCCCACGGCGCCTTCGGACGCCACCCGCGACACAGTGCCACCGGGCCGTTCGTCGCCGGAGAGATATCGCATACGATGAACGAATGAGCCAGAAGAGCTGGGCTGAGCCGATACCGCCCGTGAAGAGCAAGGCCGACCTCGTCTACGGCAGCCTGCACGACGCCATCGCCCGGGGCGACCTGCGTCCGGGCCAGCGCATCAACATGGACGAGCTGGCCCGCAATCTCGGCGTGAGCAAGATCCCCATCCGCGAGGCCGTCAAGCGCCTGGAGGCCGACGGCCTGGTCGTCTCCCGCGTGCACGCCGGTGTCACCGTCGCCGAGATCGACAAGACCGAGATGCGCGGGGTCTTCCTCGCCCGGGAGGCGATCGAGGGGCTGGTCGCCCGGCTGGCGGCCGAGCGGGTCACCGACGCCCTGCTGGCCGACCTCGAGGCGGCCCAGCACGACATGCGCGCCGCCCTGGCCACCGGAGCGGTCGACCGGCTGCCCGAGCACAACTCGGAGTTCCACCGCGCACTGGCCCGGGCCGGTGGCTACCGCGTCCTCGGCGAGCTCACCGAGCAGCTCCTGCTGACCATCCGCCGGCACCGGATCACCGCCCCGATGGACCTCCACAACTGGAAGGCCGTCATCGAGGAGCACGACACGATCATCGCCGCGCTGCGCAGCGGGGACCCGGAGGCGGCCGAGCGGGCCGCGCGGGCCCACATCGGCTCGCAGGCCGACCACGAGGTGGCCGAGGAGGACTGAACGGCCCCGGACGGACGGCGGCCCCGCCCTTCCATCCCGCCGCGCTCGGCGGGATGGAAGGGCGGGGCCGGGTCGTCGTCGGTCAGCGGGCGCTGCCGAGGTCGCGGTCCTCCTCGCCGCCCCGAAGCATCAGGGTGGTCTCCTCCAGGCGGCGGAACCGGCCGTCGGGGGCGAACTCGGCGAACACGTACACCTCCATGCGCACGGTGGAGCCGTCGGTCTTGGTGACGTCGACCACGTGGCGGTCGGCGTAGCGGTCCCCCTGGACCAGCTCGTCGAGGACCTCGACGCGGCCGCTCGCGACGACCTCGCGCAGGTGGGCGATGTGGGCGGTGAACTCCGCCCGGTCCGCCCAGCTGCCGTCGGTGCGCTGGCGGTAGTCCGGGGCGAAGTGCCGGTCGACGGCCTCGGCCAGGTCGAGCCCGGGGGTGAAGAGCAGGGCGGTGAGCGCAGTGGCGATGTCGGTCCGCGTGGCGGTGGTCATGACGGGTCCCCTTGGGCGTCGGAGTGACGCGTGAGCGTCGGAGTGACGAGACTTTGCGTGCGTCGAGCACGCATCTGAACAGTACCCCATGGTGCGTGCGTCGCGCACGCTATTCTTGGACGCATGCCGAACGACGTGGGACACGAGATCGCCGACGCACTTGCCGTCGTCCTCCGACGCAGCTCTCGCACACACCTCTACGAGCTCCTGACCAGCGGCCTGGACGGGGCGCTGGACGCCGTCACCTACCCCGTCCTCAGCGCGCTCGCCCGCACCGGGCCGTGCAGCGCCGCCAGACTCGCCGAGGAGATCGGCCTCGACCGCTCGGGCGTCACCCGCCGCGCCAGCCGCCTCGAAGAGGCCGACCTGCTGCGCCGCGTCCCCGACCCCGACGACGGGCGCGCGACGCTGCTGACCCTCACCGACGCCGGAGAGCGCGTCATCCGGACCACGCGCGAGCGCCTCGCCGCCCACATCGAGGCCTCGCTGGCCGACTGGCCCGCCGACGAGGCCCGGGCCTTCGCCCGCGGCTTCCACCGCTTCGTCACGGGCAGCCTGCTCCGACCGGAGTGACGCGGCCGGGGTACGGGCCGGGGTGCGGCTAGCGCCGCATCAGACAGCCTTCGCCCTGTTCAGAGGACGACGTCGTGATTTCGCCCCGGCTACGGGCTCTGGTGTCGACGACCGCAGGGTTGGGGCTCCAGCTGGTCTGATGAGGAGCGAGTAGCGCAGATGTCTTCGGAGAGGGAACGACGGCGGATCCTTCGCGACGCCTACAAGGCAGAGCGCAAGCGTGATGAGTGGGAACCTGCTCGGCATCGACCGTGAACAGCTCGACGGCCTTCTCGGTCACGTCGAAGAGCGTCTCGCGGAGACCGGATGTGATCACACGCTGAGGCACTCCCGGTCCTGGGCCGACTCCTGTTCAGTGGCGTGGTCCGAGCTGGAAGCGGGCCTGCTGGCCGATGGCGGCGGTTGCGACTGCGAGGTGCTCGCGAACGTGGATCCAGACGAACGGGTCTGATGCCCTCAGGCGACGTTCGCCCTGGTGACGACCTCGCAGAGGCGTTCGTCGGTGGCGTGCTTGTTCCGCCAGATGATGCAGCGGCGGATCATGCTGCCCCCGGGCCTTGTGGCTGGGGTGGTCGGTTCCGTCGAGGGCGAAGTAGCACAGAGCGGTGAGCTGGGCCTCGATCCGGTTGAGCCAGGAGCTGTTGGCCGGGGTGTAGGCGATCTCCATGGTGGTCGCGGCCGCCCATGTCCCGACCCGCTGACACCGCCTCGTTGTCAGGTGCGGCGAGGAGTTGTCACAGACCATCGCGATCCGCACGTCCGCCGGATGCAGTGAGCGCAGGAAGCGGCAGAACCCCGGGAACTTGGTGCGGTTCTTGGTCTTCTTGATGTGGCGGGTCCTTGTGCTGGCCGCCGCGCTCGGCCCCCTGCCTGCCGGGGTGGGGCTGGAGGTTGAACGGCTCGAACGGCATGGCGGCTCGGGTGGCACCGGGAGGGAGTGGACCCGGGCGAGGAGGGCCGCCGCGCCCGGGTCCACTCCCGACGACCCGGCCGGGGACCGGCGGCGTCGACCGTGCCCGACCGGGCGAGTCGTACCGGGCCGGAGCGGCCCGCGCCCGTAGGGTCCCGAACGATGGCCGGCAACGAACCCGACTTCGACGCGATCGCGGACGAGCTCCACACCCTCGCCCCGCAGGACTTCACGGCGGCCCGGAACCGGCACGCGGACGCCCTGAAGAAGACCGACCCGCAGCTCGCCAAGCAGGTCCGTGCGCTGCGCCGCCCCACCCAGGCCGCCTGGGCCGCCAACCTCCTCGCTCACCGGCACGGCGACCTGGTCGGGCAGCTGCTGGACCTGGGGCAGGCGCTGCGCGACGCCCAGGAGCACCTCGCCGGGGAGCAGTTGCGCACGCTCACCGAGCAGCGGCGGCAGCTGGTGCGGGCGCTGACGGGGCAGGCCGAGCGCGACGCGGCGGAGGCCGGACACCCGCTCGGCGCCGACGCCGTCGCCGAGGTGGACCGGACGCTGGGCGCCGCGCTGGCGGACCCGGACGCCGCCCGCGCCCTCGCGGCGGGGCGGCTGACGGCTCCGCTGGACCCGGTGCTGTGGCCGGGCGCCGGGAAGCCGGACAGCGAGAAGCCGGACGCCGGGAAGCCGGGGAGCCGGAAGCCGGGGAGCCGGAAGCCGGGGACCGGGGCCGCGACGAAGAAGGCCGCCGGGACGTCCCCCGCGTCGGCGCGCGACTCGCGCCCCACGAAGGCACAGGCCGCGGCCGAACTGCGGCGCCGGCGCGAACAGGAACAGGCCCGCAAGGCCTTGGCCGGCGCGGAACAGGCCGCGGACAAGGCCGACACCCGGGCCGCGGACGCCGCTCGGGCCCTCGACGAGGCGGAGTCGGCCCGCCGACGGGCGGAGACCGAAGCCGAGCAGGCCCGGGCCGCGCTCGCCGAGGCGCAGGACCGCGAAGCCCTCGCCCGGGAGCGCCTCACGCGCGCCGAGAAGCAGGCGCGATCCGCCGAGGACGCGGCGCGCACCGCCGACGACCGGGCCACCAAGGCCCACGAAGCCGTCCAGGGGGCGGCCGAGCGCCTGCGGGTGTCGCAGAGCGACGACGACCGACAGCCGGGCTGAGCGCCGCCGGTCACCACGCGGGAACTCGGTGGCAGGTCGATCAGTGGTCGTGTTGACTTCCGGCGTGAGTCACGTGGCCAACATCATGATCTCCGTCGAGTTCACCGACCGGCCGGCCGTCGAAGCGCTGAGCCAGTGGTTGCGGACGTCCGCCCCACGACGCGGCTACGAACCGGGCGCCGTCGGGTGGGTCGGGTCGCTGAACGAGACGACCGGGAGCGACACGCGCTGGGGCGGCGGCAAGTACCCGGAGTGCGAGGTCTTCGCCGGTGCGCTCAACCACGCGGACCTCGCCGGACTGGTCGCCCATGTCGAGCGCGTCCCGTGGGTCCACCCGGAGTTGGTGCAGCTGTTCGTGATGGACCAGGAGCAGTCCTACTTCCGGGTATGGATGTTCCACGGCCCGAGGCTGCGGCAGATCGCCCCCGAAGGCAGGGAGGACGACATCTACCCCGACGGGGGGCCGTCCGACATCCACACGCGGTTCGCGCTCGCCGACGACGCCGAGTTCCTCCGCGACCTGGTGGTCGCCGCCGTCAACTGGGCACCCGGCCGGGATGTCTCACGCGAGGCGGTGCTCTCCGACCCGCGCAACGCCCACTACGTGGACGGCTGGCCCGGTCGGGGCGACCTGGGCATCGTGGCCCTCTCGACCGGGGAGGCCACCGGGTGGCAGCCGCTCCCGGTCGGCGCCGCGTGGCTGCGGTACCTCCCGGCGGAGGACCCCGGCTACGGCTTCGTCGACCCGGCCGTGCCGGAGCTGAGCATCGGCATCACCGCCGCCCAGCGTGGCCGCGGCATCGGAACCCTGCTGATCAGGCGTCTGCTGCGGACCGCCGCCGAGGCCGGCGTCGAACGCGTCTCGCTGAGCGTCGAGCGGGACAACCCCGCCCTCCGGCTGTACGAGCGCGAGGGCTTCCGCGTGCACGACCCGCGCGAGGGCGAGGACGCGCTGACCATGGTCACCCGCCTCCGCCGGTACTCCTGACCGGGCGGCCGCCCGGGCCGTCGGGGCACCGGAGGCGGGCCGGACGGGCAGGAGTCCCGGCCGACGGCCGGTACTCCTGCCCGAAAGTGAAGGCGGCGGAGGGGGCTGTCCCCCGGGCGGGTCCGGGGGTGTGCTGTCGTGATCTTCGGCCGCCAGGTTCCTAGCGTTGGTCACATGACAGCTCATCACCTTCCCTTCGGTCCGGCCGCCGTGGCCCGGCCGGTCGCCCGCCGGGCCACGGCGGCGGGCCTCGCCCTCGCCGCCTGCCTGACGGTGGCGTCCGCCGTGACCGCTCCCGCCGCCGGGGCGGCGTCCGCCTCCGCCGACAGCGCCGCCTCCACCCCCCGGGGCCTGGAGCACTACTACCACCAGCCCCTCGACTGGCGCAGCTGCGTCCAGGGCCCGGACGACCAGGTCGGCGCGGGCCTGGAGGAGGCGGGCGCGACCTGCGCCGACGTCACCGTGCCACTCGACTACGGCGACCCCCGGGGCCGTACGATCACCGTCGCGATCTCCCGGATCAAGGCCACCGACACCCGCCACCGGATCGGTCCGCTGCTGCTCAACGACGGCGGCCCGGGCGGCCAGACCCTCGGGAGCCCGCCGCGGGTCCACACGGCGCTCAAGGAGACCGCCGGCCGCTACGACATCATCGGCATGGACCCGCGCTTCGTCGGCCGCAGCACCCCGCTGGACTGCGGCTGGCCGGTCGGCACCAACCTCGTCTCGGCCGGGCTCGGCCGGGCGAGCTTCGACCGGCAGGTCGTTCTCCAGAAGGACCTCGCCGCCAAGTGCCGGGCGGCGGCCGGACCGCTGCTGCCGCACGCCGGCACGCGCAACACGGCCCGCGACATGGACGTCATCCGCGGCGCGCTCGGCGAGCGGAGGATCTCCTACCTGGGGGTCTCGTACGGGACGTACCTGGGCACGGTCTACACCCAGATGTTCCCCGGCCGCTACGACCGGGTGGTCCTCGACGGGGCGCTCGACCCGCGCACCTACGGGCCGGTGCTGCTCCCCCACCTGCTGGCGGAGAACGAGCAGGCGCTCGCCGACTGGGCGGCCTGGACGGCGGACCGCCACGACACCTACCGGCTCGGCCGGACCGCCGAGGAGGTGACGGCGGGCATCCGGCGGCTCGTCGAGGCGTCGGCGCGCGCCCCGCTGACCGTCGGCAGCGGCACCGACACCTTCCGACTGGACGACACCCGGGTGCCGTTCCTGCTCTTCGCCGGACTCGCGGACGACACCGACGCCGCACGCGCGAGCCTGGCCGAGCAGATCGCGGTGCTCACCGAGGCGGCGGCGGGGCGGCCGGCCCTGCCGTCGGCGGCCTTCACCGCCATCCTCCGGTTCGCGTTCACCGGGGAGGCGTCGCCCACCGGCAGCTCCCAGCAGGCGGTCATGTGCGCGGACGCCTCGGCGCCGCGCGACCCCGAGGTGTACTGGCGGGAGATCGAGCGCAGCCGGGCCGAGCACCCGCTGTTCGGCCCGCTGGTCCACAACATCAACCCGTGCGCCTTCTGGGACCGCCCGCGCGAGCGCCGCACCGAGGTGCGGCGCGACGCCGAGGTGCTGATAGTCGCCGCCACCGGCGACCCGCGCACCACCTACCGGGACAGCGTCGCGCTGCACGGGCTGCTGCCCGCCTCCCGGCTGCTGACCTTGGAGGGTGCCAACCGGCACGCCCTGTACGGCCTGTACGGCAACGCCTGCGTGGACGACACGGTCAACGCCTACCTGGCGGGGGGCCGGCTGCCGAAGGGCGACCGGACCTGCGCGAAGTAGCGCTCCGCTCCGGCCGTCCCCACCCCGGGACGGCCGGAGCGTTGCGCGGGTGGTCCCCGCCCCGCGGCGCCCTCACTCCTCGCCGAGGACCATCCACTTCTCCGGCTTCTCCATCGGCACGAACCCAACCTTGGCGTAGACCTCGTGGGCGTCCGCCGTGGCCAGCATGACGCGGCGCAGCCCGTAGGGGGCGAGGTGGTCGCGGACGGCGGCGGCCAGGGCCGTGCCGAGCCCCCTGCCACGGGCCGAGGGCTCGATGTACACGTCGCAGAGCCAGGCGAAGGTGGTCCGGTCGGTGACCACCCGTGCGTAGCCGAGCTGGGTACCCGCAGCCCGGTCGTAGACACCGAAGTTGAGGGAGGCGGCGATCGCGGAGTCCTGCTTCTCCCGGGGGCGGCCGCGTGCCCAGTAGGCGTCCTGGGACAGCCACCGGTGGATCAGTTCGGCATCGAGGCGCGCCGGGTCCGTCGAGATCTCGTAGCCGTCGGAGAGGTCATTCGTCATACCGGAATCCAACCAGGCCGGGCCCCCACCGATCCAGGTGCGGGCCCGGTAGCCGGGCGTCCGGCCACCGCCGCGCGGGCGCGCGTCAGAGGGTGATGGTCTTGTACTCGGTGTAGGTGCCGAGGCCGACGGCGCCGAACTCGCGGCCGATGCCGCTGGCCTTGAAGCCGCCGAAGGGGCCGTCGAAGCCGACACCGGCCCCGTTCACGGTCACCGTGCCGGTCCGGATCCGGCGGGCGACCGCCAGGGCGTGCTCCTCGTCGGCGGACCACACGCCGCCCGACAGGCCGTACTCGGAGTCGTTGGCGATGCGGACGGCGTCGTCCTCGTCCTCGTAGGGGATGACCACCAGGACGGGGCCGAAGATCTCCTCCTGGGCGATGCGCATGGCGTTGTCCACGTCGGCGAAGAGGGTGGGGGTCACGTAGTTGCCGCCCTCCAGCCCCGCCGGGACCTCGGGGCCGCCGGTGACGAGGCGGGCGCCCTCCTCGATGCCGATCGCGATGTACCGGCGGACGCGCTCCTGCTGGTCGGGGCGGATCATCGGTCCGATGAAGGTGTCCGGGTCCGCCGGGTCACCGACCTTCAGGGACTCGACGAGCGCCTTGAGTTCCGCGACCACCTCCTCGTAGCGGCTGCGCGGGGCCAGGACGCGGGTCTGGGCGATGCAGGACTCGCCGTTGTTGAGCAGGGAGGAGAACTTCAGCCCCTGCACCGCCCGGTGGATGTCGGCGTCGGCCAGGATGACGGCCGCGGACTTGCCGCCCAGCTCCAGGCTGACCCGCTTGAGCTGCTCCCCCGCGATCGCGGCGATGCGCCGGCCGGCCGGGGTCGAGCCGGTGAAGGCGATCTTGTCGACCTCGGGGTGGGAGATCAGGTACTCGCTGGTCTCGCGGTCGGCGGGCAGCACGCTGATCACCCCGGCGGGCAGCCCCACCTGGGCCAGCAGGTCGGCGAGGAGGCCCATGCTGAGCGAGTTCTCCGGCGAGACCTTCAGGACCACCGAGTTGCCGGCGAGCAGCGCCGGGATGATCTTCGTGGTCGCGGAGGAGAAGGGCGAGTTCCACGGGATCACGGCGGCCACCACGCCGACGGCCTCACGACGGACCACGCTCCGCACCGGCGAGGCCGGGTCGGAGGGCGGCAGGGTCTCCTCCCACCCGAACTCCTCCGCCGCCTTCAGGTAGGCGTTGGCCTGGCGGGTCAGGCCCGGCTGGCCGGCCCGGGTGAACCAGCCCGCGGAGCCGTTCTCGGCGGCGATCAGGGCAGCGATCCGCTCCGCCTGCCGCTCGCGCAGCGCGTTGAAGCGCCGCAGCACCGCCACGCGCTCCAGCGGCGGGGTGTCGCGCCAGGTGCCCTCGACGAACGCGGCCCGGGCCGCCGCCACCGCACGGTCGACGTCCGCCCGCCGGGCCTGCGCGGCGCGGCCGATCACCGTCCGGTCGTGCGGGGACCGGATGTCGAGCAGGGCGGCCTCTTTCGGCTCGGTCCAGGCGCCTGCGATGAAGAGCCGGTCATAGACGATCACGCTTCCACTCCTTCGCTATCTGTCACCCAACAGTAGCACTTACTCGCTGTTTCAGCTCGCTGTGGTGGCATTTGTTGGCGGGGTGGTGCCGGCGGTCCGTCCGACCGCCGAGGTCCGATGCCGCGCGGACCGGGGGCCTCGCCCCGTCACGACGGTTCCGCACGGCGTCGGCGCGCGGCATCAGTCATTCGACTGCGGACCCGGAGACACCCGGAGGGGCGCGGCGCGGCCGCCGCCCCGACCGTCAACTGACTGATGTGCCGGCCCGCCGGGAACGGAAGAGTGCGGTGCGCCGGACGGGACGGACACCCGCCCCGTCCGGGGACACATCCGCGTCACACGGAAGGCTCGACATGATCGACAGGCGTAGCTTCAACAGGGCCCTGGGACTGGGTGCCGGTGCGGCCGCGGTCTCGATGGCCACCCTGCCGGGCACGGCCACCGCCGCGCCCGTCCCCGGCGGCCCCGGCGGCCCCGGCGCGGCCCCGGTCGTGCCCACGATCACCCCGGGCACGCACACGTCCTTCCCGCGGCTGAAGCAGGCCGAGGCCGGGCTGCTGAACGTGGGTTACGCCGAACTCGGCCCGGCGCACGGACCGGTCGTGCTCTGCCTGCACGGCTGGCCGTACGACATCCACAGCTACGTCGACGTCGCCCCGCTCCTGGCCGGCCTCGGGTACCGCGTGATCGTCCCCTACCTGCGCGGACACGGCACCACCCGGTTCCTGTCGCCCCGGACCTTCCGCAACGGCCAGCAGGCCGCCATCGCGATGGACGTCATCGCCCTGCTGGACACCCTCCGGATCGACCGCGCCGTGGTGGCCGGGTTCGACTGGGGGTCCCGGACCGGGGACGTCCTCGCGGCCCTGTGGCCCGAACGGGTCAAGGGCCTGGTGTCGGTGAGCGGCTACCTCATCACCAACCGCCAGGCGCAGCTGGACCCGATCGCGCCGGCGGGCGAGCACACCTGGTGGTACCAGTACTACTTCGCCACCGAGCGCGGCAGGAAGGCCATGGAGGACAAGGGCCTGCGCCACGATCTGACCCGCTTCGTCTGGCAGCAGGTCTCCCCCACCTGGAAGTTCGACGACGCGACCTTCGAGCGCACGGAGGCCGCCTTCGAGAACCCCGACTACGCCGCGGTCGTGATCCACAACTACCGCTGGCGGCTCAGCGTCGCCGACGGGGAGCGCCGCTACGACCGCTACGAGGACCGGCTGGCCCTGAAGCCGACCATCGGGGTGCCGACGATCACCCTCGACCCCGCGCTGGACCCGTTCACCGCTCCCGGCGACGGCGCCTCGTACCGGGCCATGTTCACCGGGAAGTACGAGCACCGGACGCTCGGCGGCATCGGCCACAACCTGCCCCAGGAGGCGCCGACCGCGTTCGCCCAGGCCGTCGTGGACGTGGACCACTTCTGACGGCGCGCCGCCGGGAGGGGACCGGCCCCCTCCCGGCGCAGGTCCCCGCACTACTGACACAGCGACGAGGTGGTTGCGAGCCGAAGCTGCACACCGCCGCTAGACTCCCCCCGTGAGAGCTGACGCCGCGCGGAACATCGAAGCCGTCCTGACGACGGGAGCGCGGATGCTGGCCGCCGACCCGGGCGCGAGCATCGCGAGCATCGCGGCCGAGGCGGGGGTGGACCGGCGGACCGTCTACCGGCGCTTCAGCTCCCGCGAGGACCTCCTCACCGCGATCCACTCCGCCCGCCTGGACGCCGTCGAGCGGGCCATCGCCGACGCCCGTCTGCGCGAGGCCCCCGTCGCCGTGGCCCTGCACCGCTACGTGGAGAACGTCATCGAGGTCAACCGCGCCTGGCCGGTGGACCTGGCCCGGATGCTCGCCGACGAGGAGACCCGCAGGCGCCGCGACAGCTCCGTCGCCGAGGTCGGGGACTTCCTCCGACGCGCCGTCACCGAAGGGCTGCTGCGCCCAGGCCTCCCCGAGGGCTGGGTCGCCGCCCTGCTGCCCCAGCTCGTGCACCTGGTGACACGTCAGGCGCCCGACCTGGCCGCCGGACCGGCGGCCGACCTGGTGGTCGACACCCTGCTGCGGGGGGCCGGCGCGCCGTGACGCGCCCGGCCCGGCGCGGCGGCCCGCCCCCCGCGGCCGGTCCCGACCGATCGCCCACACACGGTGCTATGCTCGACGGCGGAAAACCCATCTGACGGAAAGCGTGGAGCAGACATGGCGGGTGACGACGACATCTCCGGGTGAGACCCGGTCCTGAAGCCGTCGGCGGGCATCGGTGCCCCGGGCCAACGGCTTCGTTCGTCGTTCCCCTTCCCCCTGTCTGCTCGCAGGCCGAGGTGTCTCCGCCTGCCCATCCTCCGGGTTGTCCTCATGTCCGATGCGTCCATCGTCTGCTCCCAGCTCTCCTTCTCCTGGCCCGACGACACCCCCGTCTTCCAGGACCTCTCCTTCGCCCTCGGCACCGGCCGCACCGGCCTGGTCGCTCCCAACGGCGCGGGCAAGAGCACGCTGCTCAAGCTCATCGCCGGTCAACTGACGCCCGCCGCAGGATCGTTGACCATCAGCGGCACACCCGGCTACCTGCCTCAGGACCTCCCGCTGACGGCGGACCTCGCGGTCGCCGACGTCCTCGGCGTCGCCGGGGTGATCCGCGCCATCGACGCGGTGGAGTCCGGTGACGTGGCCGAGGAGCACTTCACCGCCATCGGCGACGACTGGGACGTCGAGGAGCGCAGCCTCGCCCAGCTCGAACGTCTCGGCCTGGCCGGCGTCGGCCTGGACCGGCGGCTGGGCACCCTCAGCGGCGGCCAGATCGTCCAGCTCGGCCTCGCGGCGCAACTGCTCAAGCGGCCCGACGTGCTGCTGCTCGACGAACCCACCAACAACCTCGACCTCGCCGCCCGCCACCGGCTCCACGGCGTCCTGGAGGACTTCTCCGGCTGCCTGCTGCTGGTCAGCCACGACCGTGCGCTGCTCGACCGGATGGACCGGATCGCCGAGCTCGACTCCGGCGAACTGCGGCTGTTCGGCGGCAACTTCACCGCATACGAGCAGGCCGCGGAGGCCGGGCGCGAGGTCGCGGCCAAGAACATCCGCAACGCCGAACAGGAACTCAAGCGGGAGAAGCGGGAGTTGCAGCAGGCCCGGGAGCGCGCCGACCGCCGGGCCAGCAACGCCGGCCGCAACCTCAAGAACGCCGGTCTGCCCCGCATCTTCGCCGGGACCATGAAGCGCGGCGCCCAGGAGTCCGCAGGACGCGCCGGCCAGGTCCACGCGGCCCGCCTCGGCGAGGCCAGGGCCCGGCTCGACGAGGCCGAGCGCGCCCTGCGCGACGACCAGCGCCTGACCCTGGACCTGTCCGGCACCCGGGTGCCGAGCGGGCGCGACCTCTTCGTCGGCGAGAACCTCCAGGTGCTGCGCGGCGGCACGCCCCTGTTCGCTGGTGGCGGCGTCGATCTGACCGTCCGCGGGCCCGAGCGGATCGCCCTGCTCGGACAGAACGGAACCGGCAAGACCACCCTCCTGCGCCTGCTGGTCGGGGACCTCGCCCCCGACGGCGGACGGCTCAGGCGCTCGGACGGCCGGGTCGCCTATCTCTCCCAGCGGCTGGACCTGTTGGACCCGGACCGCAGCGTGGCGGAGAACTTCGCGGCGGCCGCGCCGGAGCTGCCGGCGCCCGAGCGGATGAACGTGCTCGCCCGCTTCCTCTTCCGCGGCGCCCGCGCCCACCTCCCGGTCGGGGTGCTCTCGGGCGGCGAGCGGCTGCGCGCCACCCTGGCCTGTGTGCTGTGCGGCGACCCCGCGCCCCAGTTGCTCCTCCTCGACGAGCCGACCAACAACCTCGACCTGGTGAGCGTCGGACAGCTCGAAAGCGCCCTCACCTCCTACCAGGGCGCCTTCGTCGTGGTCAGCCACGACGAGCGCTTCCTGGCCGGCATCGGGGTGGACCGGTGGCTGCGGCTGGCCGGCGGCACGCTGGAGGAGGTGGCCGCGCCCGAGGCGTGAGACCCGTTCAGGTCCGGCCGGCGCGAAGGGACGGCGCCGGCCGGGCCCGCGAGGTCACCCGGGCCACACGGCTGCGCCGCGCCCGCCCGGGCGCTGGCCCTGATTTCGCCCTCGCCCCCGTGATGGCGTACAGTCGGGTTCACCGACGCGGGGTGGAGCAGCTCGGTAGCTCGCTGGGCTCATAACCCAGAGGTCGCAGGTTCAAATCCTGTCCCCGCTACGACGAAGGCCCGGGGTCGGCGCACAGTGTGCGCCGACCCCGGGCCTTGTTCGTTCACCCGGCCTGCCGGTCCGACCGGCAGGCCGGGTGGCTTCCCGCCCGCCCCCGGCGACCGGCCGGCGCCTCACCCCACCGGTCGGTGCGGGCGGCTGCCGGGGTCCTCGTCCATGGCGAGTTCGGGTTCCAGGCCCTCCGGGAGCCTCGGCGTGCGGAGGCCGCTCTCCCGCCGCCAGGCCTCGAACGCCCAGGCGGTCGAGGCGACCAGCGCGAACCCGAGCAGCCAGCCGCCGAGGACGTCGCTGACCCAGTGCACGCCGAGGGCGATCCTGGTCAGGCCCGTCCCGAGCACGGTCACCGCGGCGATCGCCCAGGCCACCGGGCGGGCCCGCCGGGGCACGACCGGCAGGAGCACCAGCAGCAGGATCGCGCACGAGGCCATGGCGGTCATGGCGTGCCCCGACGGGAAGGAGAAGCCCGGCGCGTGGGCGACGGGATCGGGCAGCCGGGGCCGGACCCGGGCCACCGTGACCTTGACCAGCAGGCCGGTCAGTCCGGCGGCCAGCTCGGTGAGGGCCGCCCACAGGGCCAGCCGCCAGGCCCGCCGCCACAGCAGCCAGCCGACGGTGGCCGCCACCAGCAGGCGCATCGTGACCGGGTCCCAGACCCAGTTGCTCAGCACCCGCGTGGTCTCCAGCAGGAGCGGGTGGTGCCGGACGGCTTCGTTCAGGTGCACCGCCGCCCCGGCGTCCAGCTCGCGCAGCGGCTCCCAGCCGGCCTCGATCAGCACCAGCAGGACGGCGGCCGGCACCGCCGCCACGGCGAACGCCAGGACGGCCCCGAGCAGGCGCTCCCCGAAGCGCCGGTCGGCCCGGCGCTGGGAGAAGCGGCGCCGGGTGATCCAGCGCCGGGAGAGGCGGCGCAACGCGGGGACCCGGGTACGGGCGGGGCTTCGGTGCGGCCTCCGGTCAGCTGTCATCACGGCTCGTCTACCCACGACCTGCGCAATCATCCTCGGGGTCGGGCAGCACCGGCTCCTCGACGCCCGCCCGGTCGGCCTCCAGCTGCGCGGCGAAGGCGATCCCGAGGAAGAGCGCGATCGCGGTCAGGTAGGCCCACATCAGGAGCGAGATGATCACGCTCAGCGGCCCGTACACCGCGTCGATCGAGTTGCTCAGCCGCAGGTACAGGCCGAGCAGCGCGGTCAGGCCGACCCACAGCACCAGGTACACGGCGGCGCCGAAGGCGAGCCAGGTGTGGCCGGGCTGTCGGCGGCGCGGTGCCCGGTGGAAGATGACGCTCGCGGACAGCAGGGCGAGCACGATGCCGGCCGGCCACCGCAGGACCGCCCAGACGAGGGCCTCCCGATGGGTCCCCGGCCCGCCCGCCTCGACGACCGCCGCGGCGATCTCCCGGCCCGCCACCAGCAGGACGAAGCCGAGGCCGAGCGGCAGACCGGCCAGCACGGCCATCAGCAGTCCGCGCGCGTACTTGCGGTGGAAGGGCCGGTCGCGTTCGATGCCGTAGATCCGGTTGGCCCCGCGCTCGATCTGGCACATCGCGGTGGCGACGTTGACGAGGGAGAACACGGCGCCGCCCCACAGGGCGACGCTCCCGCCGTCCCCCGCGCGCTCGCGGCCGCTCCGCAGGACCTGGTCGACCAGGTCGGAGCTCGGGCCCGCGGTGAGCCGGGCGATGGTCAGCTCGGTCACCCGGCCGAGCCACTGGGTGTGCAGCACGGACGAGAGGCCGACCACCGCGATCGCGAACGGGACGAGGGCGAGCACGGTCTGGAAGGCGAGGGCCCGGGCGTGGCTGAAGCCGTCGGCGTAGCGGAAGCGCAGGAAGGCGTCCCTGAGCAGCTGCCACCGGCCGTACGCGCGCAGCGTCGTGACGGCCTCGTCGGCGGAGAGCTCCTCGGGCTCGCGGCCGCGGTGGCCGACGCGGGTGGCGGTTCCCACTCAGCTGCTCCGTTCGGCCGGGACGGGATCGGCTCCGACCGGGTGGGACCCGTCGACCGCAGCCCCGTCACCCGCGGCTCCGTCGCCCGGGGGCCCGCCGACCGCAGCTCCGCCGACCGGGGGCCCGCCGGCCGTCGGCGTGTGGACCAGCAGGGCGCCGGGCCGGACGGCCAGCCGCAGGGTGCGGCCGGCCGGCAGGCACTCCCCGTCGAGCTCCCGCGGCTGGTCCCGGTCGGCGGTGAGGTGGATCCGGCGCGCCTGGAAGTGTTCGAACGGCGCCGACCCGCCCCCCGCGCCGGTCCGCCCGGTGAGCAGCCGCGCTGCCGCCGCCGGCCAGCCGGCGAGGCCGCGCGGGTGGACCAGGACGAGGTCGAGCAGGCCGTCGTCCGGCCGGGCGCCCGGCAGCAGCCGGATCCCGCCCTGCAGCGCGCCGACGTTGCCGATCACGGCCATCGCGGCCCGCCGGTGGAGCGGGCGCGCGTCGTCCAGGGTGACGGTGAGCCGCATCCGGCGGTCGCCGAGGTGGCGGAGCAGCGGGGGCAGGTAGGCGGGCCAGCCCCAGCGGTTCTTCGCGCGGCGGCTGGTGCCGGCCATCGCCGCGGCGTCCAGGCCGATGCCCGCCATGGCGCTGACCACCGTGGCGGTGATGCCGTCGCCGTCGGCCAGGGCGAGGTCGATCCGGCGGGGCCCGCCGGCGAGGGCGTCCGCCAGCGCCCGCGCCGGGTCCGCCGGCAGGCCGAGGTTGCGGGCGAGCAGGTTCCCGGTGCCGCAGGGGACGATGGCCAGCGCGACGCCCGTACCGGCGAGGGCGTGCGAGCACGCCGTCACGGTGCCGTCGCCGCCGCAGGCCACCACCAGGTCGGCCCCCGCGGCGACCGCGGCCGCCGCGGCGCCCCGGCCGGGGTCGGCCTCGCTGGTGGCGGTTCTGGTCGGCGCCGCCCAGCCGTGGCCGGCGAGGACGCGGTCGATCCGGTCGAGGGTGTCCTCGTCGACCAGGACGGGGTTGAAGACCACCACCGCCCGGCCGGCGGACGGGTGATCGGGTACGGCTGCCACGGTGGTCTCCCTGGGGTCGGAGAGGAAAGCCCGCCACATGATCCAGAGCACGGCGCCGCCGTTCACCAGCCCGGCCAGCACGTCGGTCGGGTGGTGCATGCCGCGGTACAGCCGGCTGAACCCGACCAGCACCGGCAGCAGCGCCGCCAGGGCGCACAGCGGCAGCCGGAGCGGCCCCCGCAGGCGCAGGACGGCGAGGACGGCCAGTGCGCCGTACAGCGCGACCGCCGCGCCGACGTGGCCGGACGGGAAGCTGGAGGTCGGCGGTGCGCCGTCGAGCCGGGGCGCGGTCGGCCGGGGCCGGTCCACGCACAGGGTGACCAGCAGGAAGACCGCGGACTGGGCGGCCACGGAGCCGCCGAGGAAGGCGGCCTCGCGCCACCACCGGGCGCCCAGCAGCAGCGCGAGCACGGCGACGCCCGCCACGGCGATCACGGCCCCGGTGCTCGCGAGGACCGAGAGCCACGCGGTGACGGTGTCGAGGACGGGTACCCGGCCCGCGGCGAGCCGGTCGGTCAGCGCGTTCTCCCCCGGCCGCCAGAGGTGCAGCGGCGGGTGGGTGATCGTGAGACCGGCCAGCACCATGAGCACCGTCTGGGCGAGCAGTGCCGGTGCGATCGTTCGGAGCGGACGCCTTACCCCTGTGGTCACGTCCCTCGTCTGCCCGGACACCGCCGTTTCATGGCCGGGCCGGCGCATCCCGTCCGGACGGCGCCCTCCGGACGCCCGCGCCGCCTGCCCGTCCGGGCCCGCCGTCAGAGGTCGGGCACCGTCCGCCCGTCCCGGCGCCGCTGTCAGAGGTCGAGGTCGAGCAGGGCGTTGGCGACGACCTCGGTGAGGGCGGGGTGGATCCAGTACGGGGTGCCGGCCAGGGTGGGGACGTCGATGCCGAGGCTCATCGCGACGACCAGGGGCTGGATCAGGGTGGACGCCTGCGGGCCGAGGACGTGGGCGCCCAGCAGGCGGCCGGTCCCCGGGTCCGCGATCACCTTGCAGAAGCCGGCGGTGTCCTCCAGCGCCCATCCGTAGGCGACGTCCGCGTACCGGCGGGTGGCGGTCGTGTAGTCGAGGCCGGCGTCCCGGCACTCCTGCTCGGTCCGGCCCACCTGGGCGATCTGGGGGCGGGTGAAGACCGCGGCGGGGACGGCGTCGTAGCTGGTGGCGATCAGGTCGTCGGGGTGCAGCAGATTGTGCGCGACCACCTGCGCCTCCCGGTTGGCGACGTGCTTGAGCGGTACGGGGGTGCACACGTCACCGAGGGCGAAGACGCCCGGCGCGGTGGTCCGCTGGTGGGCGTCCACCACCACGCGGCCGTCCTCCCGCAGGGCGATGCCGGCCCGGTCGGCGTCGATGGTGTCGCTGTTGGGGGTCCGGCCGACCGCCACCAGCAGGGCGTCGGCCTCGACCGCGGAGCCGTCGTCCAGACGCAGCCGCAGCCGGCCCGGTTCCCCCTCCAGTCCGGTCAGCTCGACGCCGGTGCGCACGTCGAACGCGGAGCGGGCCAGTCGGGTGTAGGCACGGGACACCGACTCGTCCTGCGGGGCGAGCAGGGTCTCCTGCTTCTCGATGACCGTGATCCGGCTGCCGGCCGCGTGGAAGACGTGCGCCAGCTCGGCGGCGATGTAGCCGCCGCCGAGGACGGCCAGGTGCCGCGGCGGCGTCGGGCGCCGCATGATCGTGTCCGAGGTCTCGTAGGGCAGCCCGCTGTCGCGGACCGGCGGCGGGACCACCGGGCGGCTGCCGACTGCCACCACGACCCGGTCCGCGGTGATGTGCACCTCTCTCCCGTCGCCCTCCACCACCAGCGTCCGTTCGCCGGTGAAGCGCGCCCGGCCGCGGTGGACGGTGACGAAGTCCGAGCCGCGCCGGCCCTGCTCCCCCTCCGCGGCCTGCCCGTCGAGGCGCCCGAAGACGCGGTCGCGTACCCGTGGCCACCGCAGGACGCCCGGTGCGGCGTCCACGTCGAAGCGGCCGGCCTCCCGCACGGTGTCCGCGACGTCGGCCGTGTGGGCGAGCATCTTGCTGGGGATGCAGCCCCGGTTCAGACAGGTCCCGCCGAACGGCCCCTCCTCGACGACGGCGACGTCGAGGCCGCCGAAGCGGTCGTCGATCACCGTGTTGCCGGAGCCCGCGCCCAGGACGACAAGATCGTGGTGTGGCATGTCGGGAGGCTACCCCCGCGCGCCGCCCCGACACCGGAGTGCGGAGGGCCCGCCCTTCGGGTCGCGGACGGGGCAGCCGCGCGCCGGCCGGACCGGGCGGGTGAATCCCGGACCGGATCGGGCCATGCGGGTCCGGTCACCGGGTAGGCGCTGGAGGCCGCACGGACGCGCCGAACCGTCCCCGGCGACCTCACCGACCCCGACCGGCCCCCTGGGAGGACACCCGTGACACCCCCCGACAAGCACCCCGCGACCCGCCACCAGTCGCTGGCCGACCCCGTCGCCGCACGGGCGGGCTGGGACGCCGTGGACGTCCGGGCCGTGGACACCGCCCGGCTGCTCGCGGCCGACGCCGTGCAGCGCACCGGGAACGGCCACCCCGGGACGGCGATGAGCCTGGCGCCACTGGCCCACCTGCTGTTCCAGAACGTCCTGCGCCACGACCCCGGTGACGACCAGTGGCTGGGCCGCGACCGCTTCGTACTGTCCTGCGGACACACCAGCCTCACCCTGTACGTCCAGCTGTACCTCACCGGCTACGGCCTGGAGCTCTCCGACCTGGAAGCCCTGCGGACCTGGGGTTCCGCCACCCCCGGCCACCCCGAGTACCGGCACACCCGGGGCGTGGAGATCACCACCGGCCCGCTCGGCCAGGGGCTGGGCGCGGCCGTCGGCATGGCGATGGCGGCCCGCCGGGAACGCGGCCTGCTCGACCCGGACGCCCCGGACGGCGAGAGCCCCTTCGACCACCACGTCTACGTCCTCGCCTCGGACGGCGACCTCATGGAGGGCGTCACCGCGGAGGCGAGCTCGCTGGCCGGCCACCAGCGGCTGGGCAACCTGACCATGGTGTACGACCAGAACCACATCTCGATCGAGGACGACACCGACGTCTCGTTCAGCGAGGACGTCGCCGCCCGCTACCGCGCCTACGGCTGGCACGTGCAGACCGTCGACTGGACCCGTACCGGCCGCTACGTCGAGGACGTCGACGCCGTCCTCGACGCGCTCCGGGCCGCCCGCGCGGAGACCACCCGGCCCTCGCTGCTGGTGCTGCGGACGGTCATCGGCTGGCCCGCCCCCAACCTCCAGAACTCCGGCAAGGCCCACGGCTCCGCGCTCGGCGACGAGGAGGTCGCCGCCACCAAGGAACTGCTCGGCTTCGACCCCGCGCGCAGCTTCACCGTCGAGGACGACGTCCTCACCCGCACCCGCCGGGCACGCGAGCGCGGCCGTGAACTCCGCGAGGCCTGGACCCCGCACTACGAGCGCTGGCGCGACGAGCACCCCGAGCGCGCGGCACTGCTGGACCGGCTGACGGAGCGCCGGCTGCCGGACGGCTGGGCCGACCACCTGCCGGCCTTCCCCGCGGACCGGGAGGGGCTGGCCACCCGCGCCGCCTCGGGCCGGGTGCTCACCGCGCTCGCACCGGTCCTGCCCGAGCTGTGGGGCGGCTCGGCCGACCTCGCCGGGAGCAACAACACCACCATGGACGGCGAGCCCTCCTTCCTGCCCGAGGGCGTGGAGACCGCGGAGTGGAAGGGCGGCCCGTACGGCCGCACCCTGCACTTCGGGATCCGGGAGCACGCCATGGGGGCCATCCTCAACGGGATCGCCCTGCAGAGCCTGACCCGCCCCTACGGCGGCACCTTCCTGACCTTCAGCGACTACATGCGGCCCGCGGTGCGACTGGCCGCGCTGATGGAGCTCCCGACCGTCTACGTCTGGACGCACGACTCGATCGGCCTCGGCGAGGACGGCCCCACCCACCAGCCGGTGGAGCACCTCGCGGCGCTGCGCGCGATCCCCGGCCTCGACGTGGTGCGCCCCTGCGACGCCAACGAGACGGCCGCCTGCTGGCACGCGCTGCTGGAGCACCACGACCGGCCGACCGGCCTCGTCCTCACCCGGCAGAAGGTGCCCGTCCTCGACCGCGGGACCGGCGGGTGCGCACCGGCGGACGCCGCCGCCCGCGGCGGCTACGTGCTGCGCGACCCGGCCGACGGCGCCCCGCCCCGGGTCCTGCTGCTGGCCACCGGCTCCGAGGTGCACCTCGCGCTGGCGGCGCAGGAGCAGCTGGCCGGTGAGGGCGTGGCGAGCCGGGTGGTGTCGCTGCCGTGCCTGGAGTGGTTCGCCGCGCAGCCGCGCGAGTACCGCGACGGCGTCCTGCCGCCCGCGGTGGCGGCGCGGGTGAGCGTGGAGGCGGGCGTGGCGCTCGGCTGGCGCGAGCTGGTCGGCCCGCACGGCCGGATCGTCAGCCTCGACCACTTCGGCGCCTCCGCCGACTACCGGCGCCTGTACAGCGAGTTCGGACTCACCGCCGAGGCCGTGGCCGGGGCCGCGCGGGAGAGCCTCGCGGCGGCCGGCTGACGCCGGGTCCGCCCCGGTGCGCCCGCCCGTCGTGGGCGGGCGCACCGGGAGCGGGCGTCAGCCGGTCCACCGCCGGTGCCGGGCGCGCCAGGCCAGCGACGGCCCCGCTCCGGAGTCCGCCGCCGTGATCAGCAGCCCGCCGCACATCGACAGGTTCTTCAGGAAGTGGATGCGCTGCCGGGCGCGCTCCTCCTCGTCCTTGACCTCCCAGAACCGGTGGCCGGCCAGGGTGACCGGGACGAGGGTCGCCGCAAGCGCGAGGGCGGCGGGCCGGGTGAGACGGCCGGACGCCAGCAGCGCGCCGGCCACCACCTGGACCCCGGCGTTGAGGCGGATCGCCGTTTCGGGCCGGCGCGGAACGGCCGGGACGCGCTCGGCGAGCGGGTCGACCACCGGTTCGGCGGCGGCCTCCAGCCGGGCGGGGTTCAGTAGGGCGTCGGCGCCCCCGTAGAGGAACATCGACGCCAGCATCGGTCGGGCACAGGCTCGCAAGATGGACATACCCCGCGTCTTTCCCGTCCCCCGGCGGCCAATCCCCGTCGCGCGGGGCGTCCCGACGGGCGGCCCGGGGCTCGGCGGGGCACCTCGGGCTCGTTCGGGTGGGGCGGCCCGTCCGGGCGACAACAAACCGGCGAGGGCCGGTTGACCCGTCGGCAATCGGGCAGACGCACGGCGCGGGGGAAGAGCTCACAGAGCCCAAGGAGCGCGGCATGATCGTCCTCGGAATCATCCTTCTCGTCATCGGTCTCCTCACCGGCCTCGGCATCCTGTGGACGATCGGAGCGGTCCTCGTCGTCGTGGGACTGATCCTGTGGATCCTGGGAGCGGTCGGGCACGCCGTCGGCGGACGCAAGCACTACTGGTGACGGAGCCCGTCGACCGACCGGGCACAGCGCCGTCCCGGGGCCGCCGGGGAGGCGCCGGCCGTCTCCCCGGCCCCAGGGCCGGGCCCTCACGGGCGGGCAGCCGAGCACCCTGCCCGCCCCGTCCTCGACGCCGCCACCGGCACGGTCCCCCTGCACAATGCGCTGCGCGGACCGCGACATCGGCGGGCGGGCCCCGGCGGACCCTCAGGCCGGGCCGCACAGCCGCCCGGCGGTGTCGCGCGGGTGCGGGTCCCGCTCGCCTGGCGGGTGGAAACAGGCGATCACCGTCTTCCCCTCCCGCTGGCGGCGGATCTCCCACTCGTCGGCGAGGGCGTCCACGATCGCCATCCCCCGCCCGTTGAGCGCGTCGGTGCCCGCGCTGCGCGGCTCCGGCACCGCGGTGCTCCCGTCGTGGACGGACACGTGCAGGCACCGGCCGTCCCACACCAGCACCAGCTCGGCGCTGCTGTGGGCATGGATGTGGGCGTTGGTCAGCAGCTCGGAGACGGTGAGCAGGACGGCGTCCACGGTCTCGGGCGCGTCCCGCGTCCACGCGAGCGAGCGCAGGTGGTTCCGAGTCCACCGCCGCCCCGCCCGGACACCGCCCGCTATGGGGAATGAACGGGCCCATCCCGTGGCCCTCACCGACGCGTCGCCCATGGCCCGATCCTCCGTCCGTTTTCAGTCCGTATCCAGCGCCTGCCCCCAAAACCCGCCCCCACGCACCCGAGGGGCGGAGACCCGATGCCGGGCGGTGATCCTGCCCGTCGTCGGCCGGCGCCGGCGCCCTCCTGCGCCGCGACGGGGCGCGGCGGGCGCCCGGCCGGACCGGCACGCCCGGCCGCCGACGGCGGACGCAACGGCTTCCGGCCGCGGACAATGGCCGTTGTCCGCGGCCGAACTGCGGTTCCGCCCGTTCCTGTTGTGGACAACGTGAGCTCTCGCGAAGGTGGAGAGCCCGGCGGGACACCTCGACCGGGAACGAGCCCCGGAGATCGCGCACGGTTCCGGCGGCATGAGTGGAGGAAGCATGATGCGAAAGACTCTCGGCCGCTTCGCCGTGGTCACCGCGGCGATGGCCGTCGGCCTGGGCAGCGTCGTCACGACGGCCACCGCCCGCCCCGCGACACCTGCCTGTGGGAGCGCGCTCAACACCATCGACGACATCGCCGCCCAGGCCGAGCAGGCCATCAGCTACCGGGACAAGGGCAACGCCGCCGTCGGCCTCACGGACGCCGCCCAGCTGTCCTACGCGGCTCCGTGCTTCACCGAGGAGCTGCAGGACCTCCTCCGGAGGGCCGCATCGCGGTTCAACGATGCGGCCGGCACCCTGTACTACGACAACTGGGACGACGCCTACGCCAGTGCGGCCGCCGGGCGGGGACTGATCTGGCAGGCCCAGGACGCGAACCACTGACTGCGCGCCGTGGGAGCGGGAGCCGACGACGACTGACCTCCGCCAGGACGGGCCGGAAGGCTGCCCGCTCGGCCGACCGCGGCACCGTCGTCGGCCGGTTGAGCGGGCCCGGAAGAGGCTGGACAGCGGGACAGCGGTCCCGGCGGGGGCTCGGGGAGGGCGGGTCTGCCTATGCCGTGACCGTCCGGTGGGCTGTCGCCGCCGGCGGTGTGCCGACGTGGTCGGGGGTCAGCGCGCGTCGGGCTCCGGCGTCGACGTGGCGCGGAGTTCCTCGTCGACGTCGCCCGCCTGGCGAAGGCCCGCCTGGTAGGCCGGCTCCCAGGCCGCCAGGTCGCCCAGGTCCGGGCCGAAAGCGCTGACCGAGGCCGGATCGGGACCGATGGTCACGACGCGCGCCGCTCCCACGGCCGCCAGCTGCTGGTCGAGCAGCTCCCGGGGGAACAGGTGGGCCATCGGCTCGACCACGACCAGCGTGCGGGCTCCCACGGCGAGGTCGGCGTTGGGCCCCGCGCGCAGCGCACCGTCCATGTACCGCCGGCCGTCGACGGCGACGGGCGGCGCGACCCCGGGGAAGGCGCTGCTCGCCGCCACCGCGTGCGCCAGCGGCACACCGCTGTCGCGGTCCCACACCACGGGTTCACCGGAGGTCGTGTCCACGGCGGTGATCAGCAGTCGGCGCTCGGGCCAGGTGTCCGCGCCGATCAGCGCGGCGCGGCCCGCTATCAGCGCCTCCTCGGCGTGGGGGTCGGCGCCGTCGAGCGCGAGGCGGCCGACGCGGCGGCGGGCCTCGTCGGGCTCCAGGCCGGGGTCGCCGAGCACGGCGAACACCTCGCCCGTCCGTCCGGGGTCCGCCGTGACCCGGTGCTCCGGCCGGCGGGCCGCCGTCGCGAGCCGCTCCAGGTCCTGGCCGGTGGCGAGCAGCGCCGCGACGATCGCGCCGGACGAGGTCCCGACGATCACGTCGGCTCCGCCCAGTTCCACACCGCGCAGGCGCAACCCGTGGGCCAGCCCTGCCATCCAGGCGGTGCCGACGTGGCCCCCGGGACCCAGGACGAGTGCTCGGTCGAAGGTGTGCAAGGTGATCTCCCCTCATTAGTGAAACAGTCGTACCATATACTCGCTGATGCTGTCTCAACTTCGAGAAACCGAGCGGAGATCCACCGTGGGGCGACCCGCCGACCCCGCCCGTCGGGAGCGCACGCTGGCACGGGCGACCGACTACGTGCTGGCGCACGGCCTGACCGGACTCAGCCTGCGGCCGATGGCCGCGGCCCTCGACACCAGCCCGCGGATGCTGCTCTACGACTTCGGCAGCAAACAGGAGTTGGTCGCGGCGGTCCTCGCCGAGGCTCGGCGCCGAGGTGCCGCGCGCCTGACCGGGCACGTTGGGCCGACGACGGGCACCGCCCAGGAGCGGCTGCGCGGCATCTGGGCGTGGATCAGCGCGGAGGAACGTGCCCCGTTCGTCCGGCTGTTCTTCGAGGTGCACGCCGACGGGCTGGTTCACCCCGAGGCCTACCCCGAGCAGGGCGAGGCGATCACGGACTGGTTCGACACGCTCGGCGCCACCTTCCGCGACGTCTCCAGCGGCCCCGGCGACACCGTGACGCCCACGTTGATCATGGCCGTCGTCCGGGGCCTGCTGTTCGACCTCACCACCACCGGCGACCGCGACCGCACGAATCGCGCGCTGGACCGCTTCGCGGAACTGCTGGACCGCTGAACGGCCCTGGCGGGCCTTCGGTCATGGCCGGTGTCGGAGCGTGCCTCCCTGTCGGAGGGCCGTGGCACACTGCGGCACATGTCCCTCAGCGCCCTCAGCCTCGACCAGTGGCGGTCGTTCGACCTGCCGACCGCACGCCGCGTCGCCCACGGGGCGGCGGAGCTGGTGGGCGGCCGGGTGACCGCGCTGGAGACCGTCGAGCACCTCGGCGCCCCGCTGCACCGCGTCCGGATCGAACGGGATGACCAGGAGTTCGCGCTGATCCCCGGCGGCCGGGTGACGCTCGGGTTCGACCTCGACGCCTGGCGGCCGACGCCCGAGCAGAGCGCCGACTACGCGGCGAGCCTGGAGAACGGCTTCGGCTACGGCGCCGACCTCCGGGAGCACCTCGCCCAGGTGCTCAGCCCGCGACGGACCGTCACCCTGGCCACCGTGCTGATGGCCGTGGAGGACGAGGAGCTGACCGAGGCCTCCTGCGACATGCCGGCCGTCCTCGCGGCCCGCGGGCTGCGGATGCCGAGCCCGGACGAGTGGGAGCACGCCTGCGGGGCCGGCGCCACCACCCTCTTCCGCTGGGGCGACGACTGCCCGCTCGACCGCCTCCCCTACGGAGAGCCGGACGGGCCGCAGAGCCGGCCGAACGCCTTCGGGCTGCGCATCGCCTACGACACCTACCGCACCGAGGTGAGCAGCGACACCGCGTCCGTCCACGGCGGGGACGGCGGCGAGTCGGTGTGCGGCGGGTACGGCTTCCTGCTGGGGTGGCTGCCGCTGGCCACGGCCAACCGGAACCCCTTCATGGCCGAGTTCGTGCACGGCCCGGACGGCGACGGTCTCTGCGAGGACTTCTCGACCCGTCCCGTCCTCCCGCTCTGAGGGCCGGATCGCCCGGGGTCCGGTGCCGAAGCTTCTTCGGCACCGGACCCGACACCAACCTCAGGCACGCACCTCAGGCACGCACCTCAGGCACGACAGCGCAGCATCACCAGCGGCGGCTTGGCCAGGAGGTCCGCCCAGAACTCCGCGCCGAACTCGCGGAGGCCGGCTTCGGACACCTGGATCGGCACCCACTCCAGGTCACGGAATCCGGCCGCCCGCAGGCACTCCTCGTAGACCTCGCGACGCGGAACGGTGCTGACGATGCTGATCGGCCGCGGGTCGAGGAGCGCCGTGACCCGCACCCGCGGACCGGTCCCGGCCTCCTCACCGATCGGCTCGCAGCGGAACCCGTACCGCTCCAGGGACGGACAGTCGAACGCGTAGTCGGGCCGCTGGGCGAACACGAAGAACTCGCCGCCGGGCACCAGGTTCCGGTGGATGTTGCGGCACATCCGCTCCAGCTGCTCCACGGATTCCGCGTAGTTGAGACACTGCACGGCCAGCGCGAGGTCGAACCGCCGATCCAGCGGCGCCAGCTCGGCGACGTCGCCGACCTCGTAGCGCACGTCCAGCGGCTCACGCCGTTCCATGTCCCGCGCGGCGGCGATCATCTCGACGGAGATGTCGACGCCGAACACCTCGGAGGCGCCGCGCCGCTTGAACTCCCTGCTGTAGAAGCCGGTGCCGCACGCCAGGTCGAGGACCGACCTGCCCTTCACGTCCCCGACCATGCCGAGGAAGCTCGGCACCTCCCCGTAACGCATCAGCGGCAGGGACTTGAAACCCTCGAACGCCTCGCCGATCCCGTCGTACTGCTGCACGCTCACGTGCCGCCCCCTTTATGTCCTTCGCCCGTGCTTCGTCCGGTACGCGGCCACTCCGGCTCGCCGGACGCGGCGGGTGGAGGCCCGCCGGGGCCGTGGCGACGAGTCTCCTCCGCGCGGTGCGACGGCCGTACTGGCGGATGACACAAAGAAGTCGGCCGGGTGACGCGCGGGCATCGGCGTCCCGACACGACGTCACAGCTCGTTCAGGGGCGGCCGTTCGGGGCCGCCGTGCCCCCGTAGCCGGCCCCGGACCCGCTCGAGGTACCGGTCGGCGCTCCCGTGGGGGTGGTCCTGGGCGCCGTGTCGGTGCAGGTCGATCCGACCGTCGGCGTGCAGGCGCAGCGTGGTGGTCGCCCGGCGGGGTGGCTCGGCCGGGTCGCGGCCGGCGCCGGTGAGGGAGGTGGCGCCGAGCACGGGCACGGTGTCGGGGAACATCGCGGTGGCATCGGCGGCCGAGGCGGCGGGTGGGTGGCCGGTGCGGTTGGCGCTGCTGACGTAGCGGATCGGGTGGTCCTCCAGGACGGGCAGCAGGGGTGTCGAGCGGGCGCCGAACAGCAGGGTCCAGCCGTCCCGACTGGCCGGGGACAGCCAGTCGGGGAGCGTGGCGCCGGGGCGGAGCGGCACGAGCAGGGTGACGCGTTCCTCGGTGAGCAGGCGGCGGGCCGCCCACCGCGCACCCCGATCCCCGCCCGGCCGGACCGCGCGGCGTTCGTACCCTCGTCGGCTGGGAGCAGCCGGCGACCCACTCCAGCGAGCCGGTCGGACGGCGAGGGGCCGGCCGAGGCGACCGGGGTTCCGCCCGGCCCGCATCGACTCTCTCAACTCCCTTGCGACACAGTCTCCTTCGCGCGGCAGACGCGGGTACCTCCGGAGACCGAGGACCGGATCCTCAGTCAGGACGACGCGGGACGGCTCTCCGACCCCCGCCGCCCCGCCCGGACGGACCCCCGGCGGCCGCGGTACGACCGACGGAGTGCGACGGGGCACATGGGGGCGCGTGGAAGCAGTGGGCGGGCGTCGCTCTGGTCAGCGGTCCCGACGCGCCTGCACCCTGGTGCGGGAGACGGGCACCGGGCCGTCGGAGGAGGGGTCCATGGGAACGCGGGCGCACGAGTCGGACCGTCGCTGGGAGAGGGCCGTGGTCATCGGCGGTGGGTACGCCGGTCTCGTCACGGCGCGGGTGCTGACCGACTGCTTCCGCGAGGTCGTCCTCCTGGAGCGGGACGAGGTGGACGAGCACACCGGCGTCCACCCGCACGCCCCGCAGGGCCACCACGCGCACGCCATGCTGGCCAGGGGCGCGGAGGTGCTGGAGACGCTCTTCCCGGGCCTGCGCGAGGAGCTGCGTGAACTCGGCGCCCCGGTCTACGACTACGGGGAGCGGATGAGCTTCCTGCAGCCGGCCGGCTTCGCCCCGCGGCACCCGACGGGCGTGCTGATCCAGTCGTTCACCCGGGACGAGCTGGAACGCCGGCTGCGGCGCCGGGTGCTGGCCCTGCCCGGTGTGAGGCTGCTGGCCCCGGCACGCTGCGAGGGTCTGCTCGCGGAGCGTCCCGGGGCCGTGACCGGGGTGGTGTACCGGGTGGCCGGCGCCGAGGAGCCGGCCACCCTGGCGGCGGACCTGGTGGTCGACGCCTCGGGGCGCGCCGGCGGGCTGGACGACCGGCTCGACGCCCTGGGCGTGCGGGTGCCCGCGCCGCGTGTGGTGAAGGCGAAGATCACCTACACCTCGATGGTCTTCGCCAGGCCGGAGCGGGACCACCCGGACTTCGACGCCGCCTACCAGATGACCTTCGCGCCGGGCATCCCGCGCGGCGGCGTCATCCTGGCCGTCGAGCGGAACCGCTGGACGTGCTCGCTGTTCGGCTTCGACGACCAGGTGCCGCCGACCGACGACCAGGGGTACCTCGACTTCGCCCGGAGCCTGGCGAACCCCCTGCTGGCCGAGCTGATCGAGCGCCGCACCCGCCCGGAGCCGACCCGCCGGTACGTCAATCCCAACAACCAGTGGAGCCAGTACCACCGGGTCAGGGACTGGCCCGAGCGCCTGCTCGCCGTCGGCGACTCGGTCTGCGTGTTCAACCCGGTGTACGGGCAGGGGCTCACCGTGGCGGCGCTGGAGGCCCGGCTCCTGCAGCGGATGCTGGCCGCCCGCCGGGCCGGGGGCGAGGGACTGGACGGACTGGGCCGCCGGTTCCAGCGCCGGCTGGCCCGCGTGCTGCTGGTGCCCTGGACGCTGTCGAGCAACTCGGACCTGATGTGGAACCCGGACGGGCGGCCGCTGCCGGCCCGGGTGGCCCACTGGTACAACTCCCAGGTCTTCACGGTGGCGGTGCACGACCCGGAGGTGTGGTCCCGGTTCGTCCGGGTCGCCAACATGGTCGCGCCGCCCACCCTGCTCTTCCAGCCCTCCGTCCTGCGGAAGGTCGTCGGCGCGGCGCTGCGTCGCCGCCGTGCCGCGCCGCCGGCCCGCACCACGCCGACGGCCCGCACGGCCCGCACCGCCGGCCACCCGGTGCCCGGGCCGGCGACGGAAGCGCCGTCCTCGACCACGCCATCGCGGTAGGGCTTCACCCCAGGGAGGGACGCATGACCGACACCACGGATCGGAACAGCGGCGTGGAAGGGGGCGTCGGGGTCACCGCGCTGCTGGTCGCCGCCGCACGGGCGATCGAGACCCACCGCCGGGACAGCCTGGCCCAGGACGCCTTCGCGGAGCACTTCGTGCGCGCCGCCCCGGCCTCCGCGGGCTGGCCGGTCCGGGGGCGGGAGGCCCCGGGCGGGGACGCGAACCCGCTCTGGGGGCGGTTCGCCCGCTACTTCGGTCTGCGAACGAGGGTCCTCGACGACTTCCTGCTCCGCTCGGTCCGCGCCGACGCCCGCCAAGTGGTGCTGCTCGGAGCCGGGTTGGACGCACGGGCGTTCCGGCTGGACTGGCCGCCCGGCTGCGTGGTCTTCGAGATCGACCGGCCCGGGGTGCTGGCGTTCAAGCACCGGGTCCTCGACGGGCTGTCCGCCGTCCCGAGGGCGACGCGCGTACCCGTCCCGGCCGATCTGCGCGCCGACTGGGTCGGGGCGCTGACCGGCGCGGGCTTCGACCCGGCCGCCCCGAGCGTCTGACTGGCCGAGGGGCTGCTGTTCTACCTGCCCAGCGCCGTCGAGTCGCACCTCGTCGGCGCGGTGGACCGGTTGAGCACCGGCGGCAGCGCCCTGGCGTACGAGGCCAAGCTCGAACCGGACCTGCTGCGGTACCGAGACAGCCCGCTCTACACCGCGACGAGGGAGCAGATCGGGATCGACCTGCTCACCCTGTTCAACCTCGAACCCCGGCCCGACTCGGCGGGCGCCCTGGCGGACCGGGGCTGGACCACCTCCGTCAGCACCCCCTTCGAGTTCACCCACCGGCACGGCCGCGGCCCGTTGCCCGAGCAGAACGACGCGCTGGCGGGCAACCGCTGGGTGTTCGCGCACAAGCCCCGGCGCTGACCTGCCGACCGGGCCGGAGCACCGGGCCCGGGCCTCCGGTCCGGTGCTCGGACCGGAACACCGGACCCGAGCACCGGGCCCGACGGCGGGTCACGCGCCCGGGCTCGGCTCCCGCTCCTCGTCGGCCGGCGCGAGCGGCCGGAGCCGGCGCAGCGCCGCGGCGACCGTACCGCCGGGCGTGACGTCGACGGTCTCGACCCACAGCGCGGTGTCCGCCGGGAGGACGGCTCCGGTGGCGGCCACCCGCTCGCGCACCCGTGCGCAGAAGGCGTCCGGATCGCCGTCCGCGGCGGCGTACTCGCGCGACAGTCCGGCCGTGGAGCAGCCCGCCGTCGCGGGGGCCGGCAGGATGTCCGCACCGTTGGAGCAGCGGAGCGTGACCACGGGCGAGGGGCGGTAGGCGTCCGCGAACATGGGCAGGTTCGAGAAGGGGTAGACCCGGTCGTCCAGGGCGAACGAGAGCACCGCGCACACCGCGAACGCCACCGGGCCCGTCCAGTCCGGGGCGAGGCCCGGCCCCGCACCGGCCGGCAGCGGCAGGGCGGCCAGCCCCGCCAGCATGGCGTTCTCCCGGAAGTCGACCGCGAGCAGCCACCGCGAGCCCAGGTGGAAGAGCACCAGGCCCAGACCGATCGCCGCGCGCGGCCAGAACCCGGCGAGCATCAGCGGGGTGCCGGCCTCCAGCAGCAGCGTCGCCCACAGGAGCGGCACGCCCGCGCCCGGCCGGCGGACCAGGAGGCGGACCGGGCGGGCGTCCCGGACGCGCTCGCCGTCCCCGGTCCGGAACCGGTCGAACAGGGTGAGGTAGAAGGGGAAGAGCCGGCGGTCCGGCCAGCGCAGCCCGCGCTTGCGCACCTTGGAGACGGCCGAGACGACGTAGTGGGCCACCACCGCCCCCCACAGCCCTCCGGCCATCGACGCGGTCACCCGGTGCGGGTCGGCGCCGGGAGCGGCGGCGAGCCCGGCACCCGCCATGGCGAGCAGCGCCAGCCCGGTCAGGTGGAGGTGGTGGTGCACCTTGAAGTGGCGGGTGCCGTCGTCGTCCTCGGTGACGTACCCGGCGAACTCCTGCGACAGGTGGACGGTGGTGACCGGCACGAAGACCGCGGCCATGACCACCGTCGCCGTCACCGGGAGGAGACCGGCCGTGAACGCGCACCCGGCGAGCACCAGCACGGCGGCGAGGACGGTCCGGACCGCGGGCCCGACGAGGCGGTCGCCCACCCGCGCGCCGAGCGTGCCCGGCCGCCAGGTCGCACCGACTCCCAGCCCGCGCAGCGGCTCCTGGGCGGCCGACAGGACGACGACGGTGAGCAGGGCCCGGAAGAGCACGTCCTGCCACGGGCCCGGGGCGCCCTCGGGCAGGGGCCAGGAGACAGCTGCGGACCACATTCGGCACTCCCCCGGGGTGGGTGACCACTCGTCCGTCCAGGATCGGGCCTGCCGGGGGGATCCGGACAGCCTTCCGCGAGATGTCCCGAATAGAGGGCTCATCACACCAAGGCCGGTCAGCGTCCGTTCCCGGCACCCGCGGAACGGACGCTGCGCCCGAGCGGGCCCCGTGCGCCGGGCGCCCCGGGCACCGGCGCCCCCCGGTCGGCGGGGCGGCGGGGCGGCGACCGCCGCCGGTGCGTCGCGGGCGGGTGCGGGCCGCGCCCCTGGCATGCTGCTGAGCGCGGCTTCGTCCGGCCCCACCCGACCGGGCCTCCCGACCGGCCTCCCGACCGATGGGCCGCCGGGTGGGCCTCCCGGTGGGCAGCGGCAGCGGGCGCCCTGGGGACCGGGAGACCGGAACGGCGGAGCGGGAACGGAAGGGGTGCGCGCATGGACCCGGTGACGAAGGCGCTCAACGAACTGCACCGGCGGATCAGCGGGCTGACGGACGGCGAAGTCGCCTCCTACATCCCGAGGCTCGCCCAGGCCGACCCCGACGACTTCGGGATCGCCATCACCAGCATGGGCGGCCGCCGCTACCAGGCGGGCAAGGCCGACACCGAGTTCACCATCCAATCGGTCTCCAAGCCCTTCGTCTACGCACTGGCCCTCACCGACCTCGGGCCCGACGAGATGCTCCGACGGGTCGGCGCCGAGCCCAGCGGCGAGGCCTTCAACGCCATCAGCCTGGAGCCGGTCACCGGGCGCCCGGCCAACCCGATGGTCAACGCCGGCGCGATCGCCACCACCGCCCTGGTCGCGGCGGCCGACCCCGAGGCGCGGTCCGCCCGGATCCTGGACTGCCTGTCCGCGTTCGCCGGCCGCCGACTGGGCTACGACGAGGAGGTGTACGCCTCCGAGGCCGCCAGCGGCGACCGCAACCGCGCGCTGGCCTACCTGATGCGCTCGGCCGGCTCGTTGACCGACGACCCGTACGCCGTGACGGCCACCTACTTCCGCCAGTGCTCCGTCCTGGTCACCGCGGCCGACCTCGCGGTGATGGCCGCGACCCTGGCCAACGGCGGCCGCAACCCGGTCACCGGCGAGCGGGTCGTGGAGCGGAGCGTGGCGGTACGGACCCTGGCGGTCATGGCCACCTGCGGGATGTACGACGGCGCCGGGGAGTGGCTGCTGAACGTCGGGCTGCCGGCCAAGAGCGGGGTCGCCGGCGGGCTGATCGCGGCCAGCCCGGGCCGGTTCGGGGTCGCGGTCTACAGCCCGCCGCTGGACCGGGAGGGCAACTCCGTGCGGGGCGTGGCCGCGCTCACCGCGATGTCCGAGCGGCTCACCCTCCACCTCATGCACGCACCGGTGCACCTGACGGCCACCGTCACCGACACCGGGCACGGCGCGCGCTCCTCCCGCACCCGCAGCCCGGAGCAGACCGCGCTGCTCAACCGCAGCCGGCAGCGCATCATCGCCGTCGGCGCCCAGGGCGAGCTGGAGTTCACCGAGACCGAGCAGCTGCTGGGCGCCGTCGAGGGGGCCGTCCCCGCGACACCCGGCTGGCTGGTGCTTGACCTGATGGCCGTCACCGGCATCCGCCCCGGCTCCGCCGCGATGCTCGCCGCCGGTCTGGCGGACATCGCCCAGCGGGGCCACCGGATCGTCGTCGCCGCCCAGGAGCCGTTCCTGGCCGCGGCCGACGGGCACCCCGACTGGCAGGCCTTCACCAGCCGCGACGACGCGGTGGCCTGGTGCGAGGACCGGCTCCTGGCCGGCGAAGCGCCCCTCGCCCCGTCCGCCCCGAGCTGACCTCGTCGGGGCGTGCCGCCGGGCCGCCCGGTGCGACCAGAACGCACGGAGCCCGGTCACCGCCGACGACGATCGGGGCGACCGGGCTCCATCGGGCCCGCCGGGCGGACCGGCCCGCGGTCAGGACTCCTTGACCACCACGGTCTTGGCCGCTTTGTCGTGGAAGCACTGCTGGAGCGGCTTGTCCCAGAGCAGCGACAACACGTTCACCAGCGAGAACACCGAGCCGACGCAGTAGACCGCCTGGGGCAGGCCGTAGACCGCGCTGCGGGTCCACAGCTCGTTGTCGCTCGGGCGGCCGCCGTGCGTCGCCGAGACCACCCGCAGCTTCATCGCCTTCTTGCCGACGGTCTGCTGGCCCTGGCTGAGCATCATCGCCGCCTCGTAGGCGAAGACGATCAGCGCGCCGATGACGGCGGCCAGGATCGAACCCGCCACGGTCGTGAAGGCCAGCTGGAGCACGATCAACGGGATCAGCAGCACGCCCAGGTCGATCAGACGGGCCAGGAAGCGGTCGGCCGGGGTGGCCAGGGTCCGGCTCCCGGGCGGCGGCGGTCCGTACGGACCCGCCGGGCCGACCCACGGCGGAGCCTGGCCGCCGCCCTGCGGGTAACCCTGCGCGGGCGGCGGGTAGCCGGGAGCGCCCTGGGCGTAGCCGGGCGGCGGGTAGGCGGCGCCGGGCTGCGGGTCGTAGGGGCCCTGCGGGGCCCCGTAGCCCGGCTGCGCCGGCGGCGGCTGCTTGCCGTACGGGTTCTCGTCCGACGGGTGGCCGTAGCCGGGGGGTGGGTTCGTCATCGTCCTGCTCGTTTCGTCGCGGCTTGTCCCTCGGGTCTAGTGGCTCCGACGATCGTTTAGGAAGACCCTGGGGCCAACCGTTACGTGAACACCCCGGACCTGCCCCCTCGTCACCCGCCCCCGGCACCCTCGTTCCCGGCCGGACACGTCCATCGGTACCGGGTCCCGGGCGATGGGGAGTTCGGCGTCTCGCCACCCCCCGGCTACGCGCAGTGGTGCCCGGCGGCCTCCGCGCCGGCCGGGTGACGGGGTGGGCGCAGGTCCTGGGCGAGCAGGGCCGCGCCCAGTGCCGCGGCCCGGCGGCCGAGGGCGGCGGCGACGACGCGGGGTGGGTCCGGGGAGGTCAGGCGCTCGGACAGGGCTTTCCGGAGCGGGTCGAGGTAGGTCCGCCCGGCGAGGGACAGGGGGCCGCCGATGACGATCCGTTCGGGGGCGGTGTCGCCGACCGCGGCGGCCAGGACCTCGGCGAGGCCTTCGACGGCCTCCTGCCAGATGGCGGCGGCCGTCCCGTCGCCCGCCGCGGCCCGGGCCTGGACGTCGCTGGCGGTCACGCGCGCCTCGCCGGTGGCGAGGCGGTAGCGGCGGGCGATCGCGGCGGCCGAGGCGATCGTCTCCAGGCAGCCGCTCCCGCCGCAGGGGCAGGGGTCGCCGCCCGGGCGGACCACGACGTGGCCGAGTTCGCCGTCGCCGCCCGGCGCGTGCCCGTCGAGCACCATCGAGGCGGCGATGCCGGTGCCGACCGGGACGTAGAGGAAGGAGCGGCACGAGCGGCCGGCGCCGAGCCGGGCCTCGGCCAGGCCACCGGCGCGGACGTCGTGGCCGAAGGCCACCGGAACGTCGAGTTCCTCGGCCAGCCAGCGCCGGACGGGGATCTCGCGCCAGCCGAGGTGGGCGGCGAAGACGGCGGTGCCGGTCGCCTCACCGACCAGGCCGGGCACCGCGATGCCGGCCGCCGACGGCGCGTGGTGCCGGGCGAGGTCGGCGGCGTACTCCAGGACGGTCTCCAGGACGGCGTCCGGTCCGCGGTCGGCACGGGTCGGCCGCCGACCGCTGTGCACGAGCGAGCCGTCCGGCGCCATCGCGACGGCCCGGATCTGCGCGACGCCGACCTCCAGCCCGATCACCACGGCGCTCGGGACCTCGGCGCGGTGGGTCACGGGGTTCTCCGCAGCCGTGATCTCCACCTGCTCTCCGTGATCGAATATGATAACTGCCTAGCCAATCCAATCACAGAGATGCACGATCTCTGGCGGTTCGGTCACTGCGCCCGCGATAGGCTTCACCTGCCGACACGACATGTAAGGGAGAGACCATGGGGACGCACGAGAGGTGGACGCGTCTGCTGGAGATCCTGGGCGACCGGGGCCGGCTGGAGGTCGGCGAGGCCGTCGAGCTGCTGAGCGTCTCCGCGGCGACCGTGCGTCGTGACATGGACGAGCTCGCGAACCAGCAGCTGCTGGTGCGCACCCGCGGCGGCGCGGTGCTGAGCGGTGTCGCGTACGACCTGCCGCTGCGCTACAAGACCGCCCGGCAGGCGAACGAGAAGCTCAGGATCGCCAAGGCCGCGGCCGCGCTCATCCCGCCGGGGGCGGTGGTCGGCCTCAACGGCGGCACCACCACGTCGGAGGTCGCCCGGGAGCTCGCGACCCGGCCCGACTTCGCCGAACACAGCAACGGAACCGCGCTGACCGTCGTCACCAACGCGATCAACATCGCCAACGAGCTGGCCGTGCGCCCGTACGTGAAGACGGTGGTCACCGGCGGAGTGGCCCGCCCGAACTCCTACGAGCTGACCGGGCCGCTGGCCACCATGGTGCTCCAGGGCCTCGCCCTCGACTACGCCATCCTCGGCGTCAACGCCGTGGACGCCAAGAACGGCGCCGCCACCCACGACGAGGGAGAGGCCAGCGCCAACCGCGCCATGGCCGAGCGGGCGGACAAGGTGATCATCGTCGCGGACGCCACCAAGATCGGCCGCCGCGCCTTCGCGCAGGTCTGCGCGGTCAACGAGTTCACGGTGCTGATCACCGACAAGGACGCCCCGGAGGAGATCGTCGAGCAGCTGATCGCCCAGGGCGTGGACGTGCACTCGGTCTGACCGCCCCCGGCACCGCGACGTTCGAAGGGGCCCGGCAGCCGCCGGGCCCCTTCGCGTGCGACCGCCTCAGGACTTCGCGCGGAGCGTCGGCAGATGGCCCGCCCCGGCGACCCAGACGCCCTTCTGCATCACGGCGACGACGTCGTGGGCGGCGTCCAGCACCACCAGGTCGGCCTGCTTGCCGGTCTCCAGCGAGCCGACGCAGTCGCCCAGCCCCAGCAGTCGGGCGGGCACCGCGGAGAGCGACCGCGAGGCCTGCTCGGGAGTGAACCCGTCGACCGTCACCGCCCGCTTGAACGCCCGGTCGAGGGTCAGCGTGGAGCCGGCGATGGAGCTGCCGTCGGCGAGTTCCGCGACGCCGGCACGGACCCGGATGTCCAGCGGCCCCAGCCGGTAGGCGCCGTCGCCCATGCCCGCGGCGCTCATCGCGTCGGTGACCAGCGCGATCCGCCCGGCGCCGACCGCGCGGTGGACGAGGCCGACCACCGCGGGGTGCACGTGCACGCCGTCGTTGATGAGCTCGACGGTGACCCGGTCGTCCTCCAGCAGCGCGCCGACCGGCCCGGGGTCCCGGTGGCCGAGGGCGGGCATGCCGTTGAAGAGGTGGGTGGCCACGGTGGCCCCGGCGTCGATGGCGGCGCGGACCGTGCGGTAGTCCGCGGCCGAGTGGCCGACCGCCGCGACGACCCCCGCGTCCACCAGGGTCCGGACGGCGTCGAGCCCCCCGGGCAGCTCCGGCGCGAGGGTGACCATGCGGGCGTGGCCCTTGGCGGCGTCCAGCAGCCGGCGCAGCGGTTCGGGGGCGGGGTCGCGCAGCAGGGCGGGGGCGTGGGCGCCGCACCGGCCGCGGGCGATGAACGGACCCTCGAAGTGGACCCCGGCCAGTACGCCGTCCTGGGTGAGTTCGGCGAGCACGGCGGCCTGGTGGCAGAGCTCGTCCAGCTCGGCTGTGACGGTGCTGGCGACGGTGGTGGTGGTCCCGTGCAGGCGGTGGAACCGCGCGGCGGCCATCACCTCCTCGCCGTCGGCGGAGGTGTACGAGGCGCCGCCGCCGCCGTGGACGTGCAGGTCGACGAAGCCGGGCACGACCAGGTGGCCGGTCAGATCCACGTCACCGGGTTCGGGAGTGCCCCCGAACCCGGTGATCAGGGCTCCTTCGACCGTGAGGCGTCCGCCGTCGACGGTGCCGGTGGCGGTCACCAGGCGAGCCCCGGACAGGGAGGTGCGGGTGGCGGTCATGCGGCGCCCGCCGGGCCGTGGGCAGCGTTCGCGTGGTCCATGGAGCCTCTCTTGCGGCGATCGTGCGGCGAGGAGCAGGGCGGCCCCGGGAGGGCGCTGGGCGCGGCAGATCTGCACTCTTGTGCAGCACTCGCGGGCTCTGCGATCAGATCACATCATTGTGGATGAGCCGAAAGTTGCACGCAAGGGCTCCCGGGGGGCCGGAACGGGCGGACCGCCGACGGGCGGCGCAGTCGTCGGCGGTCACCCGGAGGCGTCCGCAGGTCCCGGGTGGCACTCCCGTCCGGGACGGACCGGGAGTTGCTGGACATATAGGCGAACGCTATGGATGGGGGGTGATCAGACGCCATCACCGGCTCGACCTGCGTCTACGCGGTCTACGACCCGGTCTCCGGCGTCTGCACGCTCGCCCGCGCCGGTCACCTCGGGCCCGCCGTCGTCGCTCCCGACGGCACCGTGGCCTTCCCGGAGACGCCGCTCTCGCCGCCGCTCGGCGTGGGCGGCCACCCCTTCGAGACCGCGGAACTCCCCCTCGACGCCGGCTCCCAGCTCGTCCTGTTCACCGACGGCCTGGTGGAGGCCCGCACCGAGGACATCGACCCGGGGCCTGGAGCGGCTCCGCTCGGCGCTCGCCGGCGACGGGTGGCGCACCCCCGACGAGACCTGCCGGGCCGCGATGCGGGCCCTGCCCGTGCCGCACCCCACCGACGACGTGGCCCTGGTCGTCGCGCGGACCGGTCGGCTGGCACCGGACCGGGTGGCCGCGTGGGACGTCCCCGTGGACCCCTCGGCGGTGGCACCCGTCCGCGCCGCCTGCGTCCGCCGCCTGACCGAGTGGGGGCTCGACGAGCTCGCCTGCACCACCGAGCTGATCCTCAGCGAGCTGATCACCAACGCGATCCGGTACGGCGCGCCGCCCGTCCGGGTCCGGCTGCTCCTCGACACCAGCCTGGTCTGCGAGGTGTCCGACGGGAGCAGCACCGCGCCGCACCTCCGCTGGGCCGCCGCCGCCGACGAGGGCGGCCGGGGCATCTTCCTGATCGCCCAGCTCGCCCACCGCTGGGGCACCCGGTACACGCCGAGCGGCAAGGTCATCCGGTCCGAGCAGCCGCTCCCCGGCGACGGCTCCCCGACGGCGGGCTGACGCCGCCCGCGCGCCCGACGGCGGCGGGCCCGCGGACCACACCCCGTCGCCGCGGGAGCGACGGGGGGCCCGAGGGCGACGCGGCCGACGGGGGGCGCGCAGCGTCCGGCGGTCAGAGCCGGCAGGATCCGCACCGGGGCGGCTCCGTCCGCGGCGCGGGGACGAACAGGCCGAACACCGTGTCGGCGACCACCCCGAAGTCGCCTCCCCCCAGGGCCTTCCGGTCGCCACCGGGCGCCCGCGGACCGACGGCGGGGTCCAGCAGGGCGGGGGCGGGCCCTTCGACGACCGGCGACGGATGGACGTCGGTCACGGCCGGCCCCCCTCGCCCGTGCGGACGCCGGAGGACCGGGCCGCTCCCCCGGGCTCGCTCCACTCCGCGAGCTGGACGTCGATGCCGTTGGGGTCGAGCACCCCGAACGTCCACGCGCCCCACGGCTGCAGGGTCAGCGGCGCGGTCACCTTCACCCCTGCCGCTACCAGGCGGGCCGCCTCCTCCGCGATGCCGGTGACGGTGAACGACACGTAGCCGTCGAGCGGCGGGTTCGGTGCCACCGCGAAGTCCGACAGGACCAGGGTGATGTCCGTGGCGGCGTCGTCCCGTTCGAGCTGGACGAAGCCGTCCGTGCGCAGGACTTCACGGAATCCGAGGTGCTCGGTGAAGAAACGGCTGGAGGCGGCCGGGTCACCGACCACCAGCGCCACGGTGGTGGACGTGATGTTCATGCCGTCCAGCCTGGTCGCCGTGCCGGGAGCGAACAACGGCGATTCTCGCAACGATCGTTAACCCCCGGCTTCACGATCCGGTCGGGCGAGCGGCCCCGCCGCGGAAGGCGTGAGGGGGACGGCGTGACGCGGACGGCGTGCCGCGGACCCCAGAAGAGCGTCCCGCCGTTCGCCGAGTACGTCGCCCGGTTCTCGGCGCCCCGAGGCGCTCCGGGCATCCGGCGGACCACCCGCCCGACCAGCCGGGCGGACCCTAGAAGGCGAACACGCCGAGGTCGCGGACGGTGGCGGCGAGGGCGCGGATGGCGTCGTCCTCCGCCTCCGTGCGCCACACGAGGGCGAAGGAGAGGGGGGCGAGGTCGGTGATCGGCAGCCAGCGGACGTCGGGCATGCCCCAGTACCGGGTGACGTGGCTCGGGAAGGGCTGGACGATGTCGCCCATGGCGACCAGGTCGATCAGTTCGGAGGAGTGCGTCACCTGGTACGCGCGCTCGATCGGGCGGCCCTTGGGGGTGGTGAAGGGCAGGTACCCCTCCTCCCAGTAGTCCAGTCCGATCCGGCCGCTGCCCTGCGGGAAGTCGGCGAGGTTCTCGAGCCGGACCGACGACCGGCCGCCGAGCGGGTGGTCCGCCGCTACGGCGAGGATGCGCGGGTCGGTGAACAGGGTGGGGCCGACGGTCAGATCGGGCTCCTCGACGGGGAGCCAGGCGACGAAGACGTCGCATTCGCCGTCGCGCAGCTTGCCGAACGGGTCGTCCAGGACCGACAGCCGGACCTGCAGCTCCCACTGGGGGTGGCGCTTGCGGAACGTCTTCCAGTAGACGTGCAGGTCGCCGACGTTGAACGGCATCATCAGGACCCGCAGCCGCCCGCTCACCCCCTGGGCGGCCATTCGCGCGCGCTCCAGCGAGTCCTGGAGGCCCTGGTAGCACGGCCGCAGGTCGTCCCGCAGCTGCCGGCCGACCTCGGTCAGCCGCACCGTCCGGCTGGTGCGCTCGAACAGCATCGCCCCGACGCTGCGCTCCTGCTTCCTGATCGCCTGGCTGACCCGGGCCGGGGAGATGTGCAGCCGCTCGGCGGTCCGGCCGAAGTGCAGTTCCTCGGCCAGCGCCAGAAAGATCTCGATGTCCCGCAGCTCCACCAGCGTCCCCCGATGTTCCCCGTGCCGATCTTCCGATCGCCGCGAAGTCTACGGCGCCCGCCCCCTGGCCGGTATGACGGGCGGCCGCCGCCGGGGGGCCTCGGACCGACGGTTCCGGCCCCGGGCGGACGCGCCGTCGCGGCCCCTCCCGGCGACGACGACGCGGGGCCGCTTGGCGTGATTGATTGTGATTCGTCAGGCCGATTTCCGAGCATGGGCGCGCAGTGCAGCTGACTCGTCACGGGGTGTATCGCAAGGACACGTCAAGGGTCGATAGTGGGTGTCGCATTGACAACGGTCTGGCAACAGGGCTGGACCGGCTCGAACGGCTGATGAACACTGAGCCATCAGAAGACGCCACAAGATGATTCATTCCTGCTAGATTTGCGCATATTCGCGCAGCAAGTCGCAGTCTCTCCGTCGGTCGAGCAGGTCTGACGACGGTCCTCCCAGAAGCCCGGATGCGACGTTCCGTGGCTCGAAGAACACGTCCGGCACCCGGCATCGCCCCCGGGGCCAGAGGAGGTCTCCCATGAAGAACCGCGCGCTCACGCTCCTGTCCGCCTGTACGGTCGGCGCGCTCGCCCTCACCGCCTGCGGCAGCAGCGGCGGCGACAGCGCGTCAGCGGACGGCACGGTCACCCTCAAGCTGGTGGCGGCCGACTACGGGGACAAGGCGAGCAACAGCTCCAAGGCCTACTGGGACGACGTCGCCCAGCGCTTCCAGGCCGCCAACCCCAAGATCAGGATCGATGTCCAGGTCGTGAACTGGAACGACATCGACAAGCAGGTCAAGACGATGATCCAGAGCGGCAACGAGCCCGACATCCTGCAGACCGGCGGGTACGCCGACAAGGTCACGGACGACCTGCTCTACAAGGCCGACGACGTCATCTCGATGGCCACCAAGGCCAACCTCATCTCCACCTTCGCCTCGGCCGGCGAGGTCAACGGTGTCCAGTACGGCATACCGTTCGTCTCCTCGGCCCGCGCGTTCTTCTACAACAAGGCCCTGTTCACCCAGGCCGGCATCACCGAGGCCCCCAAGAGCTGGGACGACGTCAAGAAGGACGCCGAGCTGATCAAGGCCAAGGTCCCCGGCGTCACCCCGTACGCGCTCCCCCTCGGCCCGGAGGAGGCCCAGGGCGAGAGCGCGATGTGGGAGTTCGGCAACGGCGGTGCGATCACCGACGATTCGGGCAACTACACGCTCAACAGCGCGGCCAACGTGGACACCTTCAAGTGGCTGAAGACCAACCTGGTCGACCCCGGCCTGACCTACGCCAACCCGGCCACCACCGACCGCAAGACCGCCTTCGCGGACTTCGCCGCGGGCAAGGCCGCCATGCTCAACGGCCACCCGTCCCTGATCCAGATGGCCGCCGACGGCAAGGTCGACTACGGCGTCGCGCCGATCCCCGGCAAGGACGGCGCGCTCAAGTCCACCCTCGGCGTGGCCGACTGGACGATGGCCTTCAAGAAGAACGGCCACAAGGAGCAGATCAAGCAGTTCCTGGACTTCGCGTACTCCAAGGAGAACACGCTGAAGTTCGACGAGCTCTACAACCTCATGCCCGTCACCCAGGACACCCTGACCGAGATGACGGCCAGCGGCAAGCACAAGGACCTGGAGCCGTTCTTCGCGCTGCTCCCGCAGGCCAAGTTCTACCCGCTCGGCAAGACCAGCTGGGACACCGTCTCCGCCGAGATGAAGAAGACCATCGGCACCGCCGTCAAGGAGGACCCGGCCAAGGTGCTGGGCGACCTGCAGAAGAAGGCCGAAGCCGCGGCCGCCGACACCAAGTAGGCGCCCCGGCCCCCCGACCGCGGGGGCGGCGGACCGCCCTGACTCAGCGCCGCCGCCCCCGCACCACCACCGTCCCGCTCCGTGCGGCACCCAGGCCGCACGCGCACGGAAGGCGCCTCCGGTGTCCCTCAACCCCTCCCGCACCAAGGCGGCCGGGCCGGCCCCCGGCCCGAAGGCCTCCCGCCGACGCGGCCTCGACCGCCTCGGCCCGCTCCCCTGGATCGGCCCCGCCGTCCTGCTGATCATCGCCGTCGTCCTGTGGCCCGTCTACGAGATGGTCCACACCTCGTTCCAGCGGATCAGCACCAGCGGCTTCGTCCGCGGCTCGGCCGGCTTCGACAAGTACCGCAAGCTCTTCGACGAGACCGACCTCGGACACGTCCTGACCGCCACCGTCGTCTGGACCGTGGTCGTCGTCAGCATCACCATGGTCGCCTCACTGGCCCTCGCCCAGCTGTTCAACCAGCAGTTCCCCGGCCGCCGCCTCACCCGCTGGGCGCTGATCGCGCCCTGGGCGGCGTCCGTCCTGATGACCGCCATCGGCTTCAAGTGGATGCTCAACCAGACCGCCGGCGTCCTCAACACCGCGATGGTCGACCTCGGGATCATCGACGGCCCCAAGGACTGGCTCGGCGACCCGTCCACCGCCTGGCCGTGGATGATGTTCGTGGCGATCTTCGTCTCGCTCCCCTTCACCACCTACACCCTGCTCGCCGGTCTGCAGACCGTGCCCGCGGAGCTCTACGAGGCGGCGGAGGTCGACGGCGCCGGCACCTGGCGCACCTACCGCCTGATCACCCTGCCGCTGCTGCGCCCGGCCTTCCTCGTCGGTGTCGTCATCAACCTGATCAACGTCTTCAACTCCTTCCCCATCATCTGGGGCATGACGCAGGGCGGGCCGAGCAGCGACACCGCCACCACCACCGTCTTCATGTACCAGCTGAAGAACACCGACATCGGCGAGAGCGCGGCCATGTCCGTCGTCAACTTCGCCCTGGTCGTCGTCATGGTGCTGCTCTTCCTCAAGGTCAGCCGCTGGAACGAGGAGGAGAACCGATGACCCAGCAGACCCTCACCGAGCCCCGTACCGCGCAGCGCCGGCGCCGGCCCGCCGCCCCGGCCGCGCCGCCGGCCGGCCGGCGCTTGCGCCCCCGGACCGTGGTCGTCGCGGCCACCGCCTGGCTGCTGGCCGCCGTCTTCCTGCTGCCCTACGCGCAGATGGTGATCACCGCGCTGCGCCCGGCCGACGAGCTGCGCGACAACACCTACCTCCCGGAGCACTTCGCCTGGTCCAACTTCGTCGACGTCTGGCGCGAGTCCAACCTCGGCTCGAACCTGCGCGTCACCCTGCTCGTGGCCGGCGGGTCCACCGTGCTGGTCCTGCTGGTGGCGCTGCCCGCCGCGTACTACACGGCCCGGATGACCTTCCGCGGACGCAAGCTCTTCCTGCTGCTCGTGCTGGTCACCCAGATGTTCCAGCCGACGTCGCTCCTGGTGGGCCTCTACCGCGAGTTCTACCAGCTGGACATGCTCAACTCGGTCTGGACGCTGATCCTCTGCAACGCCGCCTTCAACCTGGCGTTCGCGATCTGGATCCTCAGCGCCTACATCGGCTCCATCCCGGTGGCGCTGGAGGAGGCGGCCATGATCGACGGTCTGAGCCGGTTCAGGGCGCTCCTGCGCGTCACGCTCCCGCTCGCGCTGCCCGGGGTCGTCACCGCCGTGATCTTCACCTTCATCGCGGCCTGGAACGAGTTCGTCATGGGCCTGACCCTGTCCACCGTGCCCGACAGCCAGCCGCTCACCGTCGGCATCAACAGCTTCGTCGGCAACTACACGGTGCAGTGGAACTTCCTGTTCGCCGGGTCGATCGTCGCCATCCTCCCGGTCGTGGTGCTCTTCGCCTTCATCGAGCGCCAGGTCGTCTCCGGACTGACCGCCGGATCCGTGAAGTAGCCCGCCGGCCCGCACCCGCCGACCGTCGAGGACCGGCGGTCGGCAGGCCGCTGTGACCACCCCCCGAGCACCAGGGAGCCCACCGTGCCCGAGAGCAGTACGAGAGCCCGTCACCCCGTCGCATCGGAGGCGCGCGATGGCTGAGCACGCCCGGCCCGACGAGTGCGTCATCGCCCTGGACGTGGGCGGCACCGGGATGAAGGGGGCGCTGGTCGACCGGCGGTCGGGCGTCCTGCTCACCGAGCGGCGCCGCACGCCCCGGGCGGCCGGGCCCGAGGCCGTCGTCGACGCCGTCACGGCGGCCCTGCGGTCCCTCGCCGGCCAGGCCGCGGACCTCGGCCTCACCGTCCGGCAGGCCGGGGTGGTCGTCCCCGGCATCGTCGACGCCGAGCGGGCCGTGGCCGTCTACGCCGCCAACCTCGGCTGGCGCGACCTGCCGCTGGCCGCCCTGCTCGAAGAACGCACCGGACTGCCGGTCACGCTGGGCCACGACGTACGGGCCGGCGGCCTGGCGGAGGTCCGGCTGGGCGCCGCGCGGGGCGCCCGGGACGCGCTGTTCGTCGCGATCGGCACCGGCATCTCGGCCGCGATCGTCCACGACGGCCGGCTGCTGACCGCCGGCGGCTACGCGGGCGAGCTCGGCCACCTCGTCGTCGAACCGGACGGCCGGCCGTGCCCCTGCGGCGCCCGGGGCTGCCTGGAGACCATCGCCTCCGCGGCGGGCATCGCCGCGGCCTACAGCGGCCGCACCGGCCGGCCCGTCCACGGCGCCGCCGAGGTCGCCGCCCTGCTCGCCGAGGGGGACGAGGCCGCCCTGGCCGTCTGGCAGCGCGCCGTCCACGGGCTGGCGACCGCGCTCACCACCGCCGTGACGCTGCTCGCCCCCGAGGTCGTCGTCCTCGGCGGCGGGCTCGCCGAGTCGGACGGCCTGCTGCTGGACCCGCTGCGGGCCGGCCTCGACCGGAGACTGACGTTCCACCGGCGCCCCCGCCTGGTGGCCGCCGCGCTGGGCGACGAGGCGGGCTGCCTCGGCGCCGGGCTGCACGCCTGGGACACGGTGGACCGGCTGGGAACAGCGCTGGGCGCTCCCGACCGTCACTGACCGGGCCGCCGTACCGGCACCCCTCCGGCCCCCGCCGGCCCCCGCCCCGCCCCCGCCCGCGCCGCTCGTCCGGCAGGCCCTGGCGCGGCCCCGCGGGGTCCGCGGGCGCCCGCCCGGACCTCAAGTGAACCTGCGATCAATACTGTCGCAAACTCTCACTCTTGACTCATGGACAATCACGCCCTCCGAGGCGGCGAACGGCATCGTTCCGCGATCATTCCCCTCTCCACGCACGGGCGATCGCCCCAGCTCACGCGCCATGCAACGGTGTTGATCCGATGGACGGGCGGTCGAGGGCGGATCGCGAGAGAACTTCTGCATGCGCACTTCAAAGTCGGCATCAGGCCGCATCACCCTGGTATCAAATGCTTGAAGATGCTTAAATGTGCATCATCTAGCTCAGCTTTCATCAGATGATCTTGAAAGGGTCAGCAATGACGCACGTAGAGGCAGAGATCGCCGACCAGCCGCAGTGCTGGGCGCGCGCGGCGGCACTGGCCGCGGCCGGCCACCCCGCCCTGCCCGGCGCGGGCGAGCGGGTCGCCGTCGTCGGGTGCGGGACGTCGTACTTCATGGGCCAGGCGTACGCCGCCCTGCGCGAGTCCGGCGGCCAGGGCGTGACCGACGCGTTCGCCGCGTCCGAGTTCCCGACCGGCCGCTCCTACGACCGGGTGATCGCACTCACCCGCTCCGGCACCACGACCGAGGTGCTGGAACTGCTCGACGGCCTGCGCGGAAAGGTCCGGACCAGTGCGATCACGGCGGATCCGAACACGCCCGTCATGTCGGCCGCGGACGACGTCGTCGTCCTGGACTTCGCCGACGAGCGGTCGGTCGTGCAGACGCGCTTCGCCACCACCGCGCTGACGTTCCTGCGCGCGCACCTGGGCCTGCACACCGAGGCGGTGGAGGAGGACGCCCGCCGCGCCCTGGCGGAGCCCCTGCCGGCCGGCCTGGTCGAGTGCGGCCAGTTCACCTTCCTGGGGCGCGGCTGGACGGTCGGCCTGGCCAACGAGGCCGCGCTGAAGATGCGCGAGGCGGCCCTCGCCTGGACCGAGTCGTACCCGGCCATGGAGTACCGGCACGGCCCGATCAGCATCGCCGCGCCGTCCACCGCCACCTGGATGCTCGGCGACGCCCCGGTCGGCCTCGCCGAGCAGGTCGACTCGACCGGTGCCCACTGGATCGAGGGCCGGCTGGACCCGCTGGCCGAGCTGGTCCGCGTGCACCGCCTGGCCGTCGCCGTCGCGGCGGCCAGGGGCCTCGACCCCGACCAGCCGCGCAACCTGACGCGCTCCGTGATCCTCGCCGACGCGTGACCCCCACCGTCCAGCTCCCCGCGGCCGGGCGTACCGCAGCGGCAGGGAGGCAGCCGTCGTGATCGTGACCGTCACGCCCAACCCGGCGCTCGACATCACTTACACCCTCGCCGCGCTGCGGCCGCACGAGAGCCACCGCGTGGAGACCGTCCACGAGCAGGCCGGCGGCAAGGGCGTCAACGTGGCCCGGGTGCTGCACGCCCTGGGGCGGCGGACCACGGCGGTCCTGCCGCTCGGCGGGGCCGCGGGCAGCGCCGTCAAGGCCGACCTCGACCGGTCGGGGATCGTCCATCTGACGATCCCGCTCACCGGAGCGGCGACCCGACGGACGATCGCCGTCGTGCACGACGGCGACGCCACGATGCTCAACGAACCCGGGCCGGAGCTGTCCGCGCTCCAGTGGACCGCGCTCCGCGCGGGGGTGGCGAGCCTGGTGCCGGCCGCCCGGGCCCTGGTGCTGTCCGGCAGCCTGCCCCGGGGCGTTCCGCCCGGCGGCTACGCCGAGTTGGTGCGGCTCGCCCGCGACCGGGGCGTCCCGGTGATCCTCGACGCCGCCGGCCCGGCGCTCACCGAAGCCCTCGACGCCCGGCCGACGATCATCAAACCGAACGCCGCCGAACTGCGGGAGGCCACCGGGACGGACGATCCGCCGACGGCCGCCCGGGCGCTCGTGCGGGCGGGCGCCGGAACGGTCATCGCCTCCCTCGGACCGGACGGGCTGCTGGCCGTCGACCCGGCCGGGGCCTGGCGGGCCTTCCTCCCGGCGGACGCCGGCATCAGCGGCAACCCCACCGGAGCCGGGGACTCCGTGGTGGCCGCCCTCGCCGTCGGCCTCGCCGAGCACAGCCCGCTGCCGGTCGCGCTGACCCGGGCCGTCGCGCTGTCGGCCGCCACCGTCCAGGCCCGCTACGCCGGCATGTTCGACCGCGACGGCTACCGGCGTCTGCTCCCCCAGGTCCAGGTCGTCCCGGCCTGACCACCCACCCTCACCCCGAGAAGGGTCCGCCATGCCTCTCAGCACCACGGGCGAACTGGTCGCCGAAGCCGCCGCCCGGCGCGGCGCCGTCGCCGCGTTCAACGTCATCACCCTGGAACACATCGAGGCCGTCGTCGCCGCCGCCGAGGCCACCGGGGAGCCGGTCATCCTCCAGGTGAGCGAGAACGCCGTGAAGTTCCACGGCGGCCGCCCGCACCCGATAGCCGCGGCCGCCGTCAGCGCCGCGCGCCGCAGCGGCGCCCGGGTGGCACTGCACCTCGACCACGTGAAGAGTGAGGCGCTGCTCCGCGAGGCCGCGGACTGCGGATTCAGCTCCGCCATGTTCGACGCCGCGCACCTGTCCTACGGGGAGAACGTCGCCGCCACCCGCCGGGCCGCCGACTGGGCCCACGCCAACGGCCTCTGGCTGGAGGCCGAACTCGGCGAGGTGGGCGGCAAGGACGGCACCGGGCCGCTGAGCGCCCACGCCCCCGGGGCCCGCACCGATCCCGACGAGGCCCGGCGCTTCGTGGCCGAGACCGGCATCGACGCGCTCGCCGTCGCCGTCGGCAGCTCGCACGCGATGACCACCCGCGACGCGACGATCGACCACACCCTGCTCGCCGCGCTGCACCACGCCCTGGACCTCCCCCTGGTCCTGCACGGCTCCTCCGGCGTCAGCGACCCGGAACTCCAGCGCGCGATCCGGGTCGGCATCAGCAAGGTCAACATCGGCACCGCCCTGAGCATCGCCATGACCGGCGCGATCCGGTCCCACCTGCGCGGCGACCCCAACGGCGTGGACCCGCGCCACTACCTCGCGGCCGGCCGCGAGGCCGTCACCGACACCACCGCCCAGCTCCTGACGACCGTCGGCGCGGCGGACCGGGGCGGCGTCCCGGCCTCCAGCGGCTGACGGACGGCGGCCGGCCCGGCCCGTGGACCCCGTGGACGGCGGGACCGCGCGGGAGGGTGCCGGAGGGCGCACCGGACAGGGCCGCGACGGCCGGACAGGCCGTCGCGGCCCCTCGGCGTGCTTCCCCGCCCCGGCCTCCTCAGGCGCCCGCGTCCACCCGGCGCTCCGGCGCGCTCGTCGGGTCGAGGAAGATGCCCTCCAGGGTCAGATACGCCCCGCCCTGGGCCGCGTTGGAGAGCCCGAGGGTGGAGGCGGCCACCACGACGCGCTCGGCGGTGGGCCTGATCCGGCGCTCGTCGAGCACCCGCTGCACGGCGTCGACCAGATAGCGGCCGAAGACCGCGAAGTACCCGCCGAGGACGATCCTCGGCGGGTTCAGCACGTCCACCAGGATGCCCAGCCCGAGGGCCAGGTCGTCCGCGATCAGGGCCAGCGCAGCCAGCGTCCGCTGCTCGCCCCGGTCCGCCCGCGCCAGCAGCTCGTCCAGGCGCTGCGCGAGGTCGACCGACCGGTCGTGCACCCGGTCGGTGCGGTCGGCAGCCGCGTCCAGGAAGGCCTGCAGGCCCACCGCGGTCTCCCAGCAGCCCGTCCGGCCGCAGGCGCAGGGGCGCTCCCGGCGGTCGACGTGCATGTGCCCGATCTCGGAGCCGCGCAGCAGCTTGCCGCCGGAGAGGCTGGCGCCGCCGACGCCGATCCCGCCGGTGACGTAGACCAGTTCGCGGACGTCGTCGGCGGCCGCGCGGAGGTACTCGGCCAGCGCCCCTGACTCGGCGTCGTTCGCGAGCAGAACGGGCGGGGCGGCCGGGCCGAGCCGCGCGCGCAGTTCGGCGGCGGCCGGCACGTCGCGCCAGCCGAAGTTGGTGGCCACCAGGACGGTGCCCGACCCGGCGTCGACCTCGCCCTGGGTGACCAGGGTGACGCCCGCCGCGCTCATCCCCCGGGCGCCGATCTCGCGCAGACAGGCGCGGACCATCCCCGCGACCTCGTGCAGCGCCTCCTGCGGGCTCAGCTCCGGCAGGTCGATCCCGCGCCGCCGCTCGTGGACGACGGTGCCGCTCAGATCCACCGCCAGCACGGTGATGTGATCGACGCCCAGCTCGGCACCGACCCCACAGACCCAGCGCCCGTCGAGCGTGACCATGCGGTGCGGGCGGCCCACCGCGCCCGCCCGGTCCAGCTCGCCCTCGCGGACCAGGCCGCGCTGGATCAGCTCGGTGACCAGCACCGAGACGGTGGCCTTCGGCAGCCCGGCGACGGCGGCGATCCGGGTGCGCGACTGCTCGCCGCTCTCCCTCAGCAGGCGCAGCACCAGGCCCAGGTTGTTGCGGCGCATGGACCCCTTGTCGGCGGCGTCGGGGTAGCCCGCCATGATGCCGGCGGCCCCGGTGGTGCCACTGCCCCGTGCTTCCTGCACTGTCTCTCCTGTTCCCGAGGGTGCCGACGGCGCCCATGGTAGTTGTCGCGGCGATCGGAATAACGGCCTTGCCTGCGCTGGACCTTGACAATACCCACCTTAGTTCAGACACTAGCCGAACTAACAAGCCCGAGGGTGCGGCCTTCCCCCCCAGGCCCCCTCCACCGCTTGTCCCCTGGAGAGGAATCACACGATGGGCAGAACCTCGACCACCACCCGGGTCCTCGGCACCGCCACCGTGGCGGTGCTGGCCCTGACCGCCACCGCCTGCGGCAGCGGCTCCGAGAGCACGGCCGGCGGCTCGTCCGGCAGCTTCGCCTACTGGTCGATGTGGCGGGCCGACGAGGCCCAGGCCAAGGTGATCAAGGCGGCGATCGACCAGTTCCAGACCGACACCGGCATCAAGGTCGACATCACCTGGGCCGGACGCGACGTCAAGAAGAAGATCGGCCCGGCGATCGCCACCAACCAGGCCCCCGACCTGTGGGACCAGGGCGCCGACGGCGTCTACGGGGCGACCGCCCAGGCCGGCCAGGCGCTCGACCTGTCCGACGTCCTCGGCATGGAGGTGCCCGGCGAGGGCAGGAAGGTGTCCGACGTCGTCCCCGCGAAGTACCTGGACGCCCTGCCCAAGGACCCGGACGGCAGGAACCACTACGTGATCCCGTACGAGATCTCCTCGGGCGCCCTCTTCTACAACACGGCCGACCCCGACATCGCCGCCGCCATGCCGAGCCCGCCGGCGAGCTGGGTCGACTTCCTCAAGGTCTGCGACGCGCTCAAGGCCAGGGGCCGGGCCTGTCTGGCCTCCGACGGTGAACTCGCCTGGGAGAACGGCCTGATCCTGGACTACCTGCTGTCCGCCGGCGGGGTCGGCTTCAGCGCGCTGAGCTCCGACCCGTCCGGCGCGAGCTGGGACGCCCCGGCCGTGCTCACCGCCGCCAGGCAGACCGAGCAACTGGTGAAGGGCGGCCACCTGATCAGCGGCTACGACGCCACCAAGTTCCCCGCCCAGGAGACCAACTGGGCCGCCGGCAAGGCCGCGTTCTACCCGGACGGCAGCTGGGTCACCGACGAGGTGGCCAAGCAGCTCCCCGCGGACTGGAAGATGGGCGCGATGCTGCCGCCCGGCGCCGTCAACGCGGACTCGATGATGTTCGGCTTCGCGATACCGAAGAAGGCCAAGCACTCCGCCGCGGCCAAGAGGTTCATCGCCTACTTCCTGCAGAAGAAGACCCTCGCCGGGATCTCCACCGAGGCCGGGAACATCACGCCGCGCTCCGACATCCCCGCCCCGGCCGCGCTCACCGACATCCAGAAGGCGCTGGACGCCGCACCCGTCCGCCTCACCTACGACGGCGTGGCCGGCGACTACCCCACCAAGGTCTTCAACCAGAACTTCCTCGACCTCTGGCACGGCAAGACCTCCGCCGAGCAGTTCGTCGCGAAGATGAAGTCCGACCAGGCCGCCTTCTGGAAGAGCCAGGGCTGAGGCGACGATGGCCACCGCACTCCAGGACCCGCCCGCCGTGCGCGGCGGCGGGCGCGCGCAGCCGGTGAACGCCGGCACCTCACCGCTGGAACGCCAGCACCGGCGCATCTTCTGGCCGTTCGTCGGTCCCGCGCTGCTCGTCTACGGCGTGCTGTTCCTGGTCCCGATCGGCTACGCCGCCTGGACCAGCCTCTACAAGTGGGACGGCATGGGCGCCAAGCACTGGCGCGGCCTGCGGAACTACCGGATCCTCTTCGAGGACGCGGCGTTCCGGACCTCCCTGGTCAACACACTGGAGATCCTCTTCGTCGGCGGCGCGATCACCTTCGCGATCAGCCTGGCGCTCACCCTGGTCCTGCGCGAGATGCGGGCCCGGCTGTTCGCCCGCTCGGTGCTCTTCTTCCCGTGTTTGGTGAACGCGATGGTGTTCGGCATCGCGGCCGGCTTCCTGTTCTCCCCCGACGGGCCGGTCAACACCGTGCTGCACTGGCTCGGCACCGCGACGCCGCCCAAGTGGCTCGCCACCGACAACCTCTTCCCGATGATCGTCGCCACCCTGGTCTGGACGGCCACCGGCTACTACACCGCGATCATCATGGCGGCGGTCGACCAGATTCCCGAATACCTCTACGAGGCGGCCGAGTTGGACGGCGCCAGCGCCTTCCGCCGGTTCCGGCACATCACCCTGCCGCTCGCCTGGGACGTGATCTCGGTCTGCGCCGTGCTCTGGACGGTCAGCTCGGTGAAGATCTTCGAACTGATCCTGATGTACGGCGGCAGCAACTCCAGCCAGCCCCCGGTCGACACCTGGAACACCGCGATGTACGTCTACGCCGAGGCGTTCCCGCAGACCTCGGCGCCGCAGCTCGGCATGGCCACCGCCGCCGCCCTGGTCAGCCTGGTGATGGTCGGGGTGATCACGTTGGCGCTGCGCCGGCTGATGCGCCGCGCCGCCGTCGAATACTGACCCCCTCAGAAAGGCAACTCCCGTGCGTACCAAGCACAGAGCCGCGGGGCCTGCGATGCGGATCGCCAGAGGCGTGGTGTGGGTCGTCGTCGCCGTCGACCTGCTGCTCATCCTGTGGGTCTTCCTGACCTCGCTGCGCGGCAGCACCGACATCTTCGCCCACCCCTTCGGCCTGCCCACCGACCCGCACCCGGACAACTACGGGCGCGCGCTGGACGACGGCGGCTTCGGCCGGGCCGCGCTCAACAGCGTGCTCGTCGCCGCGCTCTCCTCGGTGGCGGCCGTCGCCCTGGCCGCACCCGCCGCCTACATGCTGGCGCGGCGCCGCACCCGCACCTCCTCGGCGCTGACCATGACCTTCGCCATGGGACTCGGCGTCCCCGGGCAGGTCCTGGTCGTGCCGCTCTTCATCGGCCTGGCCCAGGTGAACCTGACGGACAGCCTGCTCGGCCTCGGCCTGGTCTACGTGGGCCTGGCGATGCCGTTCACCGTCTACCTGCTGACCGGCTTCTTCAGCGGGGTCCCGGCCGTCCTGGAGGAGGCCGCCACCCTCGACGGGGCCGGGCCGCTGCGGACCTTCCTCCAGGTGATCGTCCCGGTCGCCCGGGGCGGACTCATCACCGCCTTCCTGCTCCAGGTCATCGGGGCCTGGAACGAGACCCTCTTCGCCCTGGTGCTCAACCACGGCGAGGACAAGATCACGCTGCCGGTCGCGCTGGCGAACTTCGTCGCCACCGAGCAGCTCAACGGAATGGACTGGGGGACCATGTTCGCCGGCGTCTGCCTCATCCTCGCACCGATGCTCGCCCTCTTCTCCTGGCTGGGCACCCGGATCATCCAGGGCATGACGGTGGGGATCGGCAAATGACCTCCACCCTGCGCACCGGCCTGCTGCGGATCGAGGGCGCGGCCGACCCGGCCGCCGGCTGCCTCCCGATCCTGCGCGGACTGCCCGCCCGCACCGCCGACGACGCCGGGGCCACCGACCCCGAGATGCGCCGCAACCTCGGCTACGGCCGCCCGCACACCCTGCTGCCCTACACCCGGCAGGACCGCTACGACCGCTCCCGCACCACGCGTGAACTGCCCACCGTCGTCCTGGAGAACGAGCACCTCACCGCCACCTTCCTGCCCGGCTACGGCGGCCGGCTCTGGTCCCTGGTGCACCGCCCCTCCGGCCGCGAACTGCTGCACCGCAACCCCGTCCTGCAGCCCGCCAACCTCGCCCTGCGGGACGCCTGGATCGCCGGCGGGGTGGAGTGGAACCTCGGCACCACCGGGCACTGGCCGCTCACCTGCGAGCCGCTGCACGCCGTCCGGACCACCACCGCGGACGGCACGCCGGTGCTGCGGATGTACGAGTTCGAACGGCTGCGGCGGCTGGTGCTGCAGATCGACGCCTGGCTGCCGGCCGGCTCGCCGGTGCTGTACGTCCACGTCTCCGTCCAGAACCCGAACGACGCCGAGGTCCCGGTCTACTGGTGGTCCAACATCGCCGTCCCCGAGACCGGGCAAACCAGGGTGGTCGGCCCCGCCGACCACGCCTTCCACTTCGACTACACCGCCGACCTGCGGCACGTCCCGTTCCCCGAGTACGACGGGGCCGACCGCAGCTACCCCGGCCGGCTGCCCCGCGCGGCGGACTACTTCCTGGACATCCCGGACGCCGAGCGCCGGTGGATCACCGCCCTGGACGGCACCGGCGCCGGCCTGGTGCAGGCCTCGACCGACCGGCTGCGCGGCCGCAAGCTCTTCCACTGGGGCACCGCCACCGGCGGCGCGCACTGGCAGGAGTGGCTCTCCGGTCCCGACGCGCCCTACCTGGAGATCCAGGCCGGCCTGGCCAGGACCCAGCTGGAGCACCTGCCGATGCCGGCCGGCGAGAGCTGGTCCTGGGTCGAGGCCTACGGGCTGCTGGAAGTCGACCCGGCCGCCGCGCACGGCGACTGGGGGACGGCCCGCTCGGCCGCCGCGGCCGCGCTGGCCGCCCTCGTCCCGCCCGGCCGCCTGGAGGACGCGCTGTCCCGGGTGGCGGAGTTCGGCGAACCGACGGAACTGCTCGGCGAGGGGTCCGGCTGGGGAGCGCTGGAGATCGCGGCCGGCGCCCTGCGCGCCTCGGCCGCCCGGCCGTTCGGTGACGCGCGGGCCGAACAGCGGCCGTGGGCCGAGCTGCTGGCCACCGGCCGGCTGCCGCTCTGCGACCCGCCGGCCGCCCCGGTCACCGGAGGCCACTGGCGCGAACGGCTGGAGGCCGCCGAGCCGGACTGGCACGTACTCCACCAGCTCGCTCTCGTGTACCTGTCCGAGGGCGAGGACGACGCCGCCCGCACCGCCTGGAAGCGCTCCGTCGCCGAACGGCCGACCCCGTGGGCGCTGCGCGCCCTGGCGTTCCTCACCGACTCCCCCGCGGAGTCGGCCGACCTGCTGGCCCACGCGGTCCGGCTGCGCCCGGACCTCCTGGAGCTCACCGTCGAGTTCCTCGACGCCCTGGCCGCGGCCGGCCGCCACCGGCAGGCCCTCGCCGTCGTCGAGGGCCTGACCGGGAGCGTCCGCCGGCACGGCCGGATCCGCCTCGCCGAGGCGAGGGCGGCGCACGCCCTGGGCGACCAGGACCGGGTGCGCCGGCTGCTCGCCGAGGGCATCCAGGTCGACAACATGCGCGAGGGCGAGGACTCGCTGGACACCCTCTGGCTCGCCGTCCACCCCGGGACGCCGGTCCCGCCGGTCTACGACTTCCGGATGTCGCAGACCTGACCCCCCGACCTCCGCCCCGCCCCGGCGGGGCGGAGCCGCGGCGGCCCTCCCTCCGTGGCCGCCGCGGCCGCGGACCGACCCCGGGTCCGCGCACCGCAGTACGCCCCCACCCCCGAAGGAGTGCTCGTGCCATCCCTTCCCAGAACCCTCGTGGCCACCCTCACGGCCGCCACCCTCACCCTGGCCGGCGGCGCCCTCGCGGCCCCACCCGCGTCGGCGGCCCCCGCCGTCACCGGCTACACCGTCAGCATCGGCTCGACCGGCCGCTACCCCACCCCGACCGACACCACGGCGGCCCCGTACACCGACAAGGACGGCACCTTCTACTTCCAGCAGTCCGCGGCGCTGTACGGGTCCACCGACCCGCGTGAGTGGGAGTTCTTCACCGGCGCGGACTTCGACTCCGCCACCAGGTCCGCCGCGATCAGCGACGCGGTGAACCCCGCCAACCCGCAGGACGCGAACAACAACACGACCTGGCGCTGCAACAACAGCCCCACCGGCCGGGAGTCGAGCTTCGCGCCGAGCGGCTCCGGCTACGCCCAGAAGAACTACTGCGACCTCACCGGGGTCTGGGTCGACCCGGACACCGGCGACTGGTACGGCCTGGTGCACAACGAGTTCACCCCGCAGCCCTTCGGGGACGGCCTGCACTTCGACGCGATCGACTACACGGTCTCGACCGACCAGGGCCGGACGTGGACCATCAGGAACCACGTCATCACCTCGCCGTACAGCACCGTACGCGGTGACACCGCCGCCTTCCCGAACCAGACCTACGACTACGGCGACGGTGACCCGCGGCTCTTCGTGGACACCGCCTCCGGCTACTTCTACGTCTACTACGGCTCGCGGATCGTCGACAAGGGCGGCAGCTGGAAGGCGTTCTACGAACACGTCGCCCGGGCGCCGATGTCCGCCAAGATGGCGCCCGACTCCTGGCAGAAGTGGTACGACGGCGCGTGGTCGCAGCCCGGCGTCGGCGGCCGGGAGAGCAACATGGTCCCGGTCGACGCGGCCAGCAGCACGGGGTACACCCCCGTCGCCAAGGAGTACGACCCGGCGAACACCGGCACCGCGGCCCAGCAGATCGCCGCCGGGAAGATGCCGCCGACCTCGCCGCTCTTCGTCATGGACATCACCTACAACGCCTACCTCGGCCTGTACATCGGTGAGCCCCAGGCGGTCAACCAGGACGGCACCTCGCCGCAGTACCTCTACGCGACCGACGACCTCGCGACCCAGAAGTGGTTCCCGATCGGCGACACCGGCAGTTACCACACCGCCTCGTGGTACCGCTGGTTCGTCGACAGCGCGAACCGGACGAACTCGACGATCGTCGGCAAGAACTTCCGTGCCTACTGCGCGTTCGGCTGCTCGGCGGGCGCCTCCGGCGAGTACGTCAACCTCGGCATCACCTCCTCGTCCCCCGCGCCCGCGCCCGTCGACCCGGCCAAGACCTACCGGATCGCCAACGGAACCGGCCGGGTGCTCGCCCAGGTCTCCGGCAGCCAGGCGACCACCTCGACGGCCGCCGCCGGCGGATCGGGCCTGGAGTCGTGGAGCTTCGCCCCCACCGGCGACGGCGCCTACCGGGTCGTCAACTCCGCCACCGGCGGCCTGCTGGGCGTCGGCTCCACCGGCAAGGCCGACCGCGCCTGGGGGACGGCGCCGACCGTCACCGCGGCCGGACCGGGCGGGCCCGCCGTCGGCCAGCAGTGGTTCGTCATCCCCGGCAAGACCGCCGCGGGCGCGTCGACCGGCGCCTTCCGGCTGGTCAACCGCTACAGCGGACTGGTGCTCGGCATGACGTCCGCCGCAGGCGCGCTGACCGGCACCACGCCCACCCGCAGCTGGACCGACACCACCGGCAACCCCGTCGGCGGCGGCGCCACCGCGGCCGACCAGGTGCTGACCCTGACTGCCACCGGTGACGCCGGCGGCTCACTCGACGGGATCCACACGCTCACCACCGGAGGCAAGGCGCTCGACGTCCCCGACCACTCCAAGACCCAGGGCACCCAGCTCGTCACCTGGACCGCCAACGGCGGCACCAACCAGAGCTGGACCTTCGCCCGGCAGTCCGACGGCAGCTACCGGCTCACCAACCGCGAGTCCGCGCTCTGCCTGGACGACAGCGGCGGCTCCACCGCGGCCGGCAACCCGATCATCCAGTGGGCCTGCACGGGCGCGACCAACCAGCGCTGGATCCTCACCCCGGTGAGCGGCGGCTACACCGTCGCCTCGAAGGCGAGCGGCCTGCTCCTCACCACCGCCGGCACCGCCAACGGCGCCCTGGTGACCCAGCAGCCGGACACCGGGTCGACCCGGCAGATCTGGTCCGTCAACTAGGGCTGGTCCGCCGGGGCTCCGGCCCCGCGGGCGGCAGCCTGCGGGGCCGGAGCCGGACCGGCGTCCGCACACCGGCGAGGACGACGGCGGTGCCCACCGCCACGCGTGCACCAGGAGGCCCACGACATGATTCAGGACGCCCGGCCGCCGGCGACCCTCCTGGCGGAACAGCGCCGCCGGCTGATCCACACCAGTGTGCGGGAGCACGGCACCGCCGTCACCGACCAGCTCGCCCACGAGTTCGGCGTCTCCGCCGCCACCGTCCGGCGTGACCTGTGCGCGCTCGCCGAGCAGGGCCTGCTGCACCGGACCCGCGGTGGAGCCGTCCGCTCCGAGGCCGCCCGGGGCGGGGGCGGACGCCGGGTTCCGCCGGACACCGGCCCGCTGCCGAACCTCGACGTGATCGCCCGGGCCGCCGCCGCGCTGGTCCGGCCGGGCGACGTCGTCGGCCTCGGCGCCGGCCCGGCGACCTACGCCGTCGCCCGGCACCTGACCGCCGTGGACCACCTGGCGGTCGTCACCAACTCCCTCCGGATCGCCCGGGTCTTCACCCACCCCGCCGGTCCGCCCGGGGTGGCCCCGACCGCCGCCGTCACGCTCACCGGCGGCCTCCGGACGGCCTCCGGCGCCCTGGTGGGCCCGATCGCCGACCAGGCCGTCCGCTCGACCCGGCTGGACCTGCTCCTCCTCGACTGCCGCGGGATCACCCGCCGGGGGGACCTGACCCTCGCCGACCTCACCGAGGCGGCCACCCAGCGGGCCTTCCTGCACGCCGCCCGCCGGGTGGTGCTCGTCGCCGACCGCTCCAGGTGGAGCAGCGGCGGGCTGGCCGTCTTCGGCACCCTGGACCAGGTCGACGTCCTGGTCACCGGCACCGACCTGCCCGCCGCCCAGCGGGCGGCCGCCGCCAGACGGGTGGGCACGCTGCTCGTGGTCGACGCCGCCGGAGGCGCGTCCGCCGTCCGGCGCTGAGCGGAAGGCACCGGGGCGCGGAGCGCGGGGCACCGGCCCGGCTCCCCCCTCGGGAGCCGGGCCGACGCCGCCGGGTCGGGGCGGTCGGGACACTTAGGCGACGAGCTTGATCACCGCCTCGGCCGCGGCCTTGCCCGCCGCGGAGACGATCGCCTTCACCAGGTCGCCCAGGGCTCCCGTGACGCCGGCCGCGAGGGTGTCGGTGCCGTCCAGGGTGGCCTTGAAGGTGCCGTTGAGGATGCCGTCCCACTTGGCGGTGATCTGCGGGTTGTTGCCGACGAAGGTGAAGTCGTCGTTGCGGTCCGGGGTGCCGAAGGGCAGTCCGGCGACGGTCCCCTCGGTGTGGCCGGAGTGCTGGAAGGTGAACACCGTGCCGTCCGGCGTCATGACGGCGGCCGAGATGGTGTAGTCGATGTTGTCGAAGCCGCTGTCGTGGGCGTGCGTGGTGAACGAGTAGAACCCGTCCTGCCGCATCACGACGTGCGCCGAGCCTCCGACGGCGATGTCGGTCGTGACGTCCTGGTCGAAGTTCTTGCTCGACGTGTCGTACCAGAAGTGGTCCCGGACGGAGGCGTCGCCGCCGACGAACCACAGCTCCATGCTCCCGGGGATCCGCGAGACCGCCGCGACCCCGCTGGTGATCGAGGCGCTGCCGGCCGGGGCCGGCTCGAAGCCCTGCCAGGTGGCTCCCTCGTACCAGTACCGGTCCTGCACCGAGCCGTTGGCGCCGACGAACCACAGCTCCATGCTCCCGGGGATCCGCGAGACCGCCGCGATGCCGGTGTGGGTGGAGGCGCTGCCGGCCGGGGCCAGCTCGAAGCCCTGCCAGGCGGCGCCCTCGTACCAGTACCGGTCCTGCACCGAGCCGTTGGCGCCGACGAACCACACCTCCATGCTCCCGGGGATCCGCGAGACGGCCGCGACCCCGCCGGTGGGGGCGGCGCTGCCGGGGCCCGAGAGTTCGAAGCCCTGCCAGGCGGCGCCCTCGTACCAGTACCGGTCCTGGACGGAGCCGTTGGCGCCGACGAAGAAGACCTCCATGCTGCCCGGGATCCGCGACACCGCCGCGATCCCGCCGTTGACGGAGGCGCTGCCGGGGCCCGACAGCTCGAAGCCCTGCCAGGCGGCGCCCTCGTACCAGTACCGGTCCTGGACCGACCCGTTGGCGCCGACGAAGAAGACCTCCATGCTGCCCGGGATCCGGGAGACGGCCGCGATGCCGCCGTTGACGGAGGCGCTGCCGGCCGGCGCCAGCTGGTAGCGCCGCCACGGCGACCCGTCGTACCAGTACGCGCCCTGGACCGAGCCGTCCTGGGCGACCCACCAGAGCTCCATGCTCCCGGGGATCCGGGAGACCGCGGCGACCCTGCTCGACACCGACGCGCTGCCGGCCGAGGAGAGCGTGAATTGGTTCCAACTCATCTGGGACCTCCCGTAGTCCGCTGGAGAAGCGACGGACCGGAAGGCTCCCGGCCCGCTCCGCGCGGGGCGCTCTCCGGTCTCCCGCGCCGAGCGCCCCACCGCGTGCTCCCACGGTAGGAATCCGCCGGGGCGAGGGCATGAGGCCGTGGTCCTGCCTGTGTCCCGGGACCAGTGCACCACCCGGGCCCGCACCGCCCTGGGACACCGGCCCGGGCCCACCGGGGCCGCCGGGCCACGGTCCTGACGGTCAGTGGTAGTAGCCCGCGACCACCGCCCGCACCTCGTCGTACAGGGCCGGGCCCTCCTGCGGGACGGGCGGCCGGCCGCTGCCCGGCCGGATGCCCAGGAGCTGATCGTTCGACAGGGCGAACACGACCCGCCGCAGCCCCGCCTGCTGGACGGCCGCCTCGCACATGGAACACGGCTGGCAGCTGGTGTACATCGTGGTCGCCGCCGCCGTGGCCGCGTCCAACTCCCGTGCGGCCCAGCGCGCCAGCTTCAGTTCGGGGTGCGCGGTGATGTCCCGCTCGGTGCGGGTCGTGTTCCGCTCCTCCGCGAGCACCGCGCCGTCCGGGCCGGCCAGCAGCGATCCGAACGGCGGGTTGCCGCTCGCGCGGGCCTCGGCCGCGAGCGCGATCGCCCGCCGGAGGAGGGTGTGGTCGTCGGGGACGGTCATGACTGCTCCGTAGGGGTGAGAGGGGGCTGGATGTGCGCGGCCACGGTGGCGAGTGCCTGCCAGGCCGCCTGCGGACGGCGGGTCTCGCGCGGGTCGCCGTGGTAGGGGTCGAGGACGACGGTGTCGGCGCCCAGCAGCCGGAGCCGGTCGAGGTCGGCCATGACCTGCTCGATCGTGCCCTCGCCGGCGAGCCGCTCCGGTGCGGTGACCGGCTCCGCGGTGAGCCGGAGCGCGATCCGGGGGGCGAAGGCGGGGACGGGGCGCCGCTCTTCGGCGGCGAGCTCCCCCAGCCGGGCCACGGATCCGCGCAGCATCGGCAGGGTGCAGCGCAGCGGGTGCCAGGCGTCCGCGAACCGCACCGCGCGGCGCAGGCCGGCCTCGCTGTTGCCGCCGACCCAGAGCGGGATGCGCGCGGTCCCGTAGGAGGCGGTGTCCGCCCAGGCCGCCCTGAGGTCCGCCAGGTGGGCGTCGGTCAGCCGCCCCCGCCGCTCGAACGGGACCCCGAGGGCGGCGAACTCCTGCCGGGCCCAGCCCACCCCCACGCCGAGGACCAGCCGGCCGCCGCTCAGCTCGTTCAGGTTGGCCGCCATCCGGGCGACGAGCAGCGGGTGCCGGTACGGGGCGATGAGGACGGTCGTGCCGAGCCGGACCCGGCCGGTGACACCGGCCAGCCAGGACAGCGTGGTGAACGGCTCGTAGAAGGGGGCGGGGTAGCGCTCGGCGACATCGGGCGTGATGGCCACGTGGTCCGAGACCATCAGCAGGTCGAAGCCCAGGTCTTCCACCGTCCGGGCCCAGTCGCGCAGGACTCCCGGGTCGGTGCCCGGGCCGAAGTTGGGGACGTTGATTCCGATCTTCACACCGCACAGGCTAGCCAGGCCGGACCGGCCGTCAGAAGGGATTCCTGCCTGTTCAGGGGGGCTCCGGCCGTGGATTCACCGGTAATCTGAGCGGATGACCGAGACTCTCGACGCGACGGACTGGGCCATCCTGACCGAGCTCCAGCAGGACGGCCGGCTGCCCTTCACGGAGCTGGCCCGCCGGGTGAACCTGAGCGCGTCGGCGACGACGGAACGGGTCCGGCGACTGGAGACGGCCGGGGTGATCACCGGCTACCGCGCCGAGGTGGACCTGGAGCGGACGGGGCATCCGGTGCTGGCGGTGGTCCGGCTGAAGTACCCGGGGCCGGGGACGCGGCACGAGCCGCTGCGCCGGCTGGTCGGCGAGCGTCCGGAGATCCTGGAGTGCCTGCGCACCACCGGGGACGACTGCTACGTCCTGAAGGTGGCGACCACGTCGATGGGCCATCTGGAAGAGGTCGTGGACGCGCTGGCCCAGCTGGGAAGCACGACCACCAACCTCGTCCTGAGCCGGACGCTGCCGTTCCGCGGCCCGCGCGTACCGCGCGCGGACGGCGGGCCGCTCTGAGTGGGCACAGCCGAGGGGACGCGGTGGGCGGCGCCGAGCACCGTCCACCGCGCCCGCGGGGCTCGGGTGGCACGGGTCAGGGCTCCTAGCGCCCGCTATCGTAGCGGGGGCTGTCGTTCTGCCGGACGGCGAGCGAGGAGGCGTAGCTGCCGTAGGCGGTGAGGGCGACCTCGCCGAGACCGCCGGTGGAGCCGTCGAGGTTCCACACCGCGATCGCGACGGTGTTCGTCCCGTGGGGGTCGAGGATGCCGTTCGGGACCGGGAAGCTGCCGCCCGCGACGGCACCGGCACCGGCGCATCGCTCGAATGTCATCATCCGATGGATTACCGAAGGATGACTGATCGTCACATACAAGGTCAATCGGGCATCTTGGGCAGTCGTACGGGATGGCCGATGCACCGTCAACGACGCCGACACGGTGGCTCGCCCGACCGGACCAGCCCCACCGGGCGGGCGGCGCCCGTAGCAGTCCGGTGACACGGAATGATCCATTCCGTCGACTGTTCGTACTACCTTCGATCACGCACAGCACCGCCGCAGCCCGGCCCCCACCAGGGAGGGGGCGGACAACGTGCCCGTCCTCACCCTTACTTGCACGGGAGAACCCGCATGTCCCTCAAGACGACCCGCCGCGCGTCCGCCGTCCGCTCGCTGGCCGGCACGGTCCTGACCACCGCCGTGCTGGTGTCCGCCGCGACGGCCTGCTCCTCCTCCCCCGGCACCGCCGCCGGCACCGCCGCGCCGACCACTGCCGCGACGGGGGCGCCCGGCGCGACCGGGACGCCCGCACCGACCGGTACCCCCGGCTCGACCGGCACCGCCGCGCCGAGCACCGCACCGAGCACCGCGCCCGGCACCGCGCCCGGCACCGCGAAGCCGACCGCCACGCCCACCGCGCGCCCGACCACCCCGCCGGCCGTACCGCCCAAGGCGACGTCGCCCGGCCACACCCAGACCCTGGTGGACGGCAGCACCGCCGAGATCCAGGACCTCGGCAACCAGAACTACCGCGCCAAGATCGTCAGCCGCGGCTCGGTCCTGGCCACGCTGGAGACGAACAACAGCGACACCGGGCTGGACGCCAACGACATGTTCGTCGTGCTCTCGATGGACGGCCAGGTCCACTCCTGGATGGGCGGCGCGCAGCAGGGGCCGGGCACCTTCAAGCTCGCGGGCGGCTGGACGGCGAAGGTCACCAAGGTCGGCGAGCTGCACTACCGCGCGCAGATCCTCGGCATGGGGAACGAGGAGGTCGGCACCCTGGAGGCCAACCAGCAGGACGACGGCGCCGTCGCCAACGGCGTGTACATCGTGCTCAGCACCGGCGGCCGGATCAGCGCCCACATGTGAGCCGCGCCCCGGGCCGGCCCGCCGTCGGCGCCCGGCCCTACCCGAGGTCCCGGCCGCAGCGCAGGTTCCACCGCCCCGCGCGCCCGGACAGTTCGGTGACCGACAGCGGACGGACGTCGAGCCGCCAGAAGACCGCCGGGGGCAGGCCGGGCGCGTGCACCCCCGCGACGACCTTGGCGGCGCTCCCGCGACACGGTACCGTCCCTGCGACAACTGAAGACGACGGTGTGTGGAAGACCGGTGAGAAGCCGGCACGGTCGCGCCACTGTGAATCCGGAGCCTGGAGTACGTACGGGCCCCGGCGAGTCAGACCCGCCCCCGTCGTCCGTGCTCCACCGAGCCGCCCTCGCGTTCGCATTCGATGGCACTGCGCCCATCTCCCCACTGAGTTGTCGCGCCGACGGCTTCAGCCGGGGGGCCGGTCATGACCGCGGGCGGGTGAGGTCCGGTTCGTCGTCCCACCGCACCGGTGTGGCGGTGCCCGCGAGCCAGTCACGGCGCAGGACGGCGTACCCGACGCTGTCGTGAGCCGGGCCGTCGCCCGCGGGCCAGGCCTCCCGGTAGTGCGCCTCCTTGACGTAGCCGCAGCGCAGGAACGTGCGACGCATGGCCAGGTTGTCCCGGCGGGTGGTTCCCTCGACACGGTTCACCTGCGGGAACTCGTCGAACAGATAGCGCGTCAGCCAGTCCAGTGCCCGGCTGCCGAGACCCTGGCCGCGGTGCGGTGCGGCGAGCCTCAGGTCGAACACCGGGGTCTCGTCGCCCAGGTCCTCCAGGCGGATCAGACCGACGTCCCGGCCGTCGGCGGTGATCCAGAACGTCCGGGTCCGCGGACCGTCGAACAGGCCGTCCGCCACCCACCGGCGAGCCTGGTCGGCGTGGACCCGGGCGGTGCTGTGGAACGGCCACTCGTGGCCGCCGAGGAAGGCGACCAGCGCGTCCGTCTCGGCGGGCCGGTCGGGCAGGGAACGTCGGTAGGTGATCTCCACCGGGGCACCCTACGCGCGGGAGGCGCCGGGCTCCCAGGCGTTTTCGACGGGACAGCGGCCCGTCCGGCCTCACCGGCGGCCGGACTCCGGTCCGACAGCCGGGCGGGCGGTCAGCACGCGGGTGGTGCTGCCGTCGTCCTCCTGGATGTCCCGGACGTGTGCGAAGCCGATCCTGGTCAGCAGGGTCAGCGAGGCGCTGTTCGGCGCGGCCACCGTGGCATGCACCTCGGGCAGCCCGAGGGTGCCGAAGCCGTGGCCCACGAGGGCCCGGGCCAACTCCGTGCCCAGGCCGGACCCCCACACCGCCGGAGCCAGCGCGTAGACGATCTCGTGGCCCCCGACCGCGTCGGTCGGCTTGATCTCGGCGTGCCCGATCAACACGCCGTCCCGGCGGACGGCCCAGACGTCGAAGAGGTCCTGCGCGTAGACCTTGGTGAAGATCCGCCCGAACAGGGCCCGGTCCTCCTCCTCGGAGGCGGGGCCGTCGCCCATCCACCGCGACACCCGCACGTCCTGGAACAGGGCCACGAAGGCCTCCTCGTCCTCGGGGACGTAGCGGTCGAGGAGCAGCCGCTCGGTGCGCAGGATCGGGGTCTGCCTCATGAACGGCGACGCTACCCACCGGACGCCGCACCCGACAAACCACTGTCTCGGGCAGGTGAACCGGTCGGCGTGTCGGGCCGTAGGCCGTGCTGACCCTGCCTTCCCCCGGGGCGGGCCCACCGCCGTGGACCACGCGGCCTGACGGGCCCTCCGGGCCTCCGGGGCTTCCAGGCGGTCAGAACGGGGCCGGCAATCGGCGTGATGGGCTCACCAGGATCTTGCGTCCCCGTCCGGCCTCGAAGCCGGCGGCTTCGGCGCACCCCGGCTTCCGCGCCGTAGCGAGCCGCTCGCTGCCGCGGGCCCCGGGTGCACCCTCTAGGCTCGGCGGGTCGGCGATCAAGGAAGAGGGCGACACGTGGGCGGTTGGGACAGGGCACTGGACGCGGCCGGGGTGACCGACCCCGGGCTGCGCGAGGACTACGGCCGGCAGCGCCGGCAGGTGACGCGGTACAAGCCGGAGGCCGTCCTGGCCGCCCGGCTCCTGCTGCCCGCCCGGCTCGTGCCGCACGTCATCGCGGCCACCGCCTACATGCACCGCACCGACACCCTGCTCGACAGCGGCCCGCCGGCCGGCCGGAAGGCGGTGTACGCGCGCTGGGAACGGGAGGTCGCCGACAGCCTCGCCGCCGGCCGGACCGACGACCCCGAGCTGCGGCCGCTGCTGAACACCGTCGCCGCGCACCCCGCCCTGCGCGACCGCGCGCTGGAGCACCTCGCCGGAGCCGTCGCCGACCTCGACTTCACCGGCTTCGCCACTGAGGCCGACTACCAGCGCTACCTGGACGCCTACTCGTTGCCCGCGTTCATGGTCGTCGCCACCCTGCTCGGCCCGGACGGTGACCAGACCGCCTACCGCAGCGCCTGCCGCACCTTCATCGACGCCAGCCAGCGGCTGGACTTCGTCAGCGACCTCGCCGAGGACCTCGCCGACGGCCGTCTGACGATCCCCGAGCAGACCCTGGCCCGGCACGGGGTGGCCCGCGCCGATCTGGAGCGGGGCGAGAACCTCCCGGCCGTCCGGGCGCTGGTCACCGAACAGCTCGACCTGGTCGACCGCGCCCTCGCCGAGGGCCCCGCCCTGATCGCCCTCGTCCCGCCCGCCCACCGGCCGATGGTCCGCTGCATGATCGGCCTGGACGAACTGACCAGCGCCGCCGCCCGCGCCGACGTCCCGGCCCTGCTGCGCCGTTCGGCCGCACCGCGCAGGCCCGCCGCCCTCCGCCTGCTCGGCCGCGAGTACCTCCGGGCCCGCCGGGTGCGCGGCTGAGCGGTACCCGACCTGCCCACCACGCCAGCGGGCATTACTGCTTGACAGGGTGCGTAATACTGTAACGCGCACGGGCCCGAGCGCCGGCGGCGCCGGACCGACGGGCCCCTCCCAGCGAGCTCGGAGCACGACATGCACCCCTTCCTCGACCAGCCGGGGCCGCTGGCCTTCGCACACCGGGGCGGTGACCTCGGCCGTCCGGAGAACTCGCTCGCGGCCTTCGAGGCCGCCGTGGCCCTCGGGTACCGCTACCTCGAAACGGATGTGCACGCCACCGCCGACGGCGTCCTGGTGGCCTTCCACGACTCCCGCCTGGACCGCGTCACCGACCGCAGCGGCGCGGTGGCCGACCTGCCCTGGGAGACCGTCAGGCAGGCCCGGATCGGCGGCACCGAACCGGTACCGCTGCTGGAGGACCTGCTCGGCGCGTTCCCGGAGGCCCGCTTCAACGTCGACGTCAAGGCGATGCCGGCCGTCGGACCGCTGGTCGGAGCGGTCCGCCGGACGAACTCCTGGGACCGGGTCTGCGTCGGCGGCTTCTCCGACAGCCGCCTCTCGGCCGTCCGCGCCGCCGCCGGCCCCCGGCTGGCCACCTCGCTCGGCCCCCGCGAGGTGGCCCGGCTGCGGCTGCGCTCGCTGGCCGGGCCGCTGCTGCGGGGCCCCGGGGCGCCGTTCGCCGGGGTGTGCGCGCAGGTGCCGGAGCGGCACCGGGGCGTGCCGGTCGTCGACCGCGCCTTCGTCCGCGCCGCCCACCGGCTCGGCCTGCCGGTGCACGTCTGGACGGTGGACGACCCCACACGGATCGGGGCTCTCCTCGACCTCGGGGTGGATGGCATCATGGCCGATCGCATCGACGTCCTGCGGGACGTCCTCGGCGAGCGCGGCTGCTGGACCGACGGCAGCACCGGCTCCAGCACGGTGACAGGAGCCTCATGAGCACCACGGCCCACCTTCCGGACCGCCAGGCGGTCACCACCGACGACCGGGCCCTGCGCCGGATGCAGTTCGGCTGGTACATCAACGACTGGGCGAACGCCGCCTTCTCGGCCACCGTCCTGACGGTGTTCCTCGGGCCGTACCTGACCTCGGTGGCCAAGAACGCCGCCGACGCGGCCGGCGATGTGCACCCGCTCGGCCTCTCGATCCGCGCCGGATCGTTCTTCCCCTACACGGTCTCCTTCTCCGTGCTGATCTCGGTGGCGGCGATGCTGCTGACCGGGACGGTCGCGGACCGCACCGGGCGGCACAAGGAGCTGATGTGCGGCGCCGCCTACGTCGGCGCGGTCGCCACGATGGGGATGTTCTTCCTCGACGGCGACCGCTACCTGCTCGGCGGCGCGCTGCTGGTGGTCGCCAACATCGCGTACGCGGTGTCGGTCGCGCTCTCCTACGCCTACCTGCCGGCCCTGGCCACCCCCGACGAACGCGACACCGTCTCCTCCAAGGGCTGGGCGTACGGGTACGCCGGCGGCGGCCTGCTGCTGGTCGCCAACCTCGCGCTGTTCGAGGGCCACGACGCGCTCGGCCTGTCCTCCGGCACCGCCGTGCGGATCTGCCTGGCCTCGGCCGGCCTGTGGTGGGCGCTGTTCACCATCGTCCCGATGCTGCGGCTGCCGTCCCGGGCCGGCGCGGCGCCCGAGCGCGCCGCGGCCGCACCCGACGACCGGCCCACCGCCGGGAGCCTGCGCGAACTCGCCCGCACGCTGCGCGGCATGCGCGAGCACCCGCTCACCCTGCTCTACCTGGGCGCCTTCCTCTGCTACAACGACGGCATCCAGACCGTCGTCTCCCAGGCCTCGCTCTACGGCAGCGAGGAGCTCGGCATGGACCAGACCTCATTGGTCGCCGCCGTGCTCCTGGTCCAGATCGTCGCGATCGGCGGCGCGCTGCTGCTCGGCCGGATCGCCCGCCGGTACGGTGCCAAGCGGACCGTCCTCGGCTCGCTGGTCGGCTGGGTGGTCACCCTCGCCCTCGGATACGTCATGCCCGCCCACCAGCCTGCCTGGTTCTTCGTCCTGGCGTGCATGATCGGCCTGGTGCTCGGCGGCAGCCAGGCACTCTCCCGCTCGCTGTTCTCCCACCTCATACCGGCGGGCCGGGAGGCGGAGTACTTCAGCCTCTACAAGGTCAGCGACCGCGGCACCAGCTGGATGGGCCCGCTGGTCTTCGGCCTCGCCTACCAGATCACCGGCAGCTACCGCTCGGCGATCATCTCGCTGCTGGTGTTCTTCGTGATCGGCTTCGCCCTGCTGACGAAGGTCCCGCTCCGCCGCGCCATCGAGGCGGTCGGCAACCCCGTCCCCGAGCGGCTGTGACGGTCCGGACCCGGGCAGCAGGCCTGCCGCCCGGGTCCGGACCACCGGGTCCTCACGAACCCGCGGTGGCCGCCTCCAGCGTGGTCGCCATGACCGGGCTGGTGAAGGTGTTCGTGGCGTCCCCCGAGGACGGGTGGTAGGAGCCCCACTTCAGGTAGTTGCGGGTGCCGTCCCAGGTGGTGCCCTTGAAGGTGCCCGAGCCGGTGGTGAACGTCTGCTTCACGCCGTCGAACCAGAAGTCGATGGTGCCGTCGGTGCGGCCGAGACGGATCTTCAGCGCGTAGGAGTGCCACTGGTCGTTGGCGGTCGGCGCGGTCCACAGCTGGTGCGCGACGTGCTCGGTGTCCCACTCCTGGAGGCGGATCCGCCCGGTCGTCGCGTCGATCTCGATCGGGTGGTTCGCCGTGCCGGTGCTCGGCGAGCACTTCAGCTGGAAGACGTACCGGCTGTTCGCGTCCTTGATGTCCACCTTGGACGACCAGCCGAGGTAGAAGGTGTCCCCCTCCTTCAGGTCGGGGCCGAGCGTCTCGCAGCGCTCCTCGCCCGCGGCCTGGAAGGCCCGCCACACACTGCCCTTCGCCGCGTCCTTGACGACGCCGAAGTTGCCCGCCGCGCACTGGACTCCGGTGAACGAGGACGGGCCCTTGGCGGTGCTCGGGGTCCAGAGGACCTTGCCCGCCGCGGCGGCCGGGCTGCTGGCGGCGGCCGAGCCGCAGGAGAGCGCGAGCACGGTGAGGGCCGCGGCGCCGACGACGGTCTTGCGGTGCTGGGACAGAAGGGACATGCCTCTCCCGGGTGGATGAGTGGCGGAGAACGGAGGCCGTCCGGCCGTGGGGGCGGCCCGGACGCATGGAGCGATCCGACCATCTGACCACCTGACGGACCGTTGTCCAAGCGGTCCGGCCGGTCGTGGCCCTTTCGGGCAGGTCCGCCGCCTGCCTGGGCCACTGCGGCGCGCCCGTCCGCGCGGGCGCGCCGCAGTGGCCCGCCCGCTACCGGGTGTGCGGCAGTGCCCCGCCCCCGTCCCCGGCGCCCGCGTCGTAGGACGAGGTGCCCTCGTCCAGCAGCGGCTCCTGGGTCTTCAGGTGCGCGGGGGCCAGCGCCCGCAGCACGTGGTAGCCGGTGATGACGACCAGGGTGCCCAGCGCGATGCCGCTCAGGCTGAAGGTGTCGGTGAACTTCATGGTGACGTTGCCGATGCCGATGATGATGCCCGCGGCGGCCGGCACCAGGTTCAGCGGATTGCGCAGGTCCACCCCCGCGTTGGTCCAGATCTGCGCGCCGAGCAGCCCGATCATGCCGTACAGGATGACGGTGATGCCGCCGAGCACCCCACCGGGGATCGCGGCCACCACGGCGCCGAACTTCGGGCAGATGCCGAACAGCAGCGCGAAGCCGGCCGCGGCCCAGTAGGCGGCGGTGGAGTAGACGCGGGTGGCGGCCATGACGCCGATGTTCTCCGAGTACGTGGTGTTCGGCGGGCCGCCGAGCACGGTGGAGAGCATCGAGCCGACGCCGTCCGCGGAGATCGCGGTACCCAGCTTGTCGTCCAGGTTCCGGCCGGTCATCTCGCCCACCGCCTTGACGTGCCCCGCGTTCTCCGCGACCAGCGCGATCACCACGGGCAGCGCCACCAGGATCGCCGACCACTGGAAGGTCGGGCCGTGGAAGTCGGGGAGGCCGACCCAGTCCGCCCGGCCGACGCCCGAGAGGTCCAGGCGCCAGTGGTCCGTCAGGTGCCCGCTCGCGTCCGCCGAATGGATCCGCCCGAAGACCCGGTCGAACAGCCAGGAGATCCCGTACCCGAAGACCAGCCCGAGGAAGATCGCCACGCGCGACCAGAACCCGCGCAGGCAGACCACGGCCAGCCCGGTGAACAGCATCACCAGCAGCGCCGTCCACTGGTCCTGGGGCCAGTACGTCGAGGCGGTGACGGGCGCGAGGTTGAAGCCGATCAGCATGACGACGGCGCCGGTGACGATCGGCGGCATCGCGGCGTGGATGATCCGCGCCCCGAACCGCTGGACGGCGAGGCCCACCAGGAACAGCGCCCCGCCCACCACGAACACCGCGCCGGTGACCGTCGCGCTGGTACCGCCCTGCGCCCTGATCACCGCGGCCACGCCGACGAAGGACAGCGAGCAGCCGAGGTAGCTGGGCACCCGACCGCGGGTCGCCAGCAGGAAGATGACGGTCGAGACGCCGGACATCATGATCGCCAGATTGGGGTCGAGCCCCATCAGCACGGGGGCCACGAAGCTCGCACCGAACATGGCCACCACGTGCTGGGCGCCGAGCCCCGCCGTCCGGGGCCAGGAGAGCCGTTCGTCCGGAGCGACGACCGCTCCCGGTGCGGGCGTACGCCCGTCACCGTGCAGCTTCCAGCGCACGCCGAGATCCATGTGGGGGGTTCGCTTTCTCTGTACTTCCGGGGGATTGTCGCCACCATTGTCCCGGCCACCGCCCGCCCCGGCCGTCACCACCCCTCCCCCGACCTGCGCCTCGGGCGCAGCGGCGTGGCGGCCCTACCCGGAGGTGATCCGGCGGCCGTTGGTCTCGTCCGGGCGGATGCGCACCCACAGGTCGCGGCCGCCGCCGGCCCAGGGGGTGCTCCCCGGCAGTTCCTTGAGCCGGGTGATCTCGTCGGGGTCCTCGACGTACTGGGCCCGGCCGAGGATCAGCACGCTCCAGCCCCGGCTGAGGCTCTCGTCGATGTGGTCCACCTGGAACGAGACGGGCGAGCCGTCGGGCGGGGCCGAAGTGCCGTGCGCGGACGTGTGGTAGACGATCGTGCGGGCGTCCACGGTGTAGTTGACCGGGAAGACCGCCGGCGCCGGCCGGGTGGGCAGGCCGATCCGGCCGATGCCGTGGGTGCCGACGCGGTCCCAGCACTCGGGTTCGGTCAGGTGCAGGAGCAGCGGGCGCGCGCCGGCGCCGCCCTGGCCCGGCGGGGCGTCGGCGCGGCCGGACAGCAGCTCGCCGTAGGTGGTCCGCAGCACGGCGGCGATCCTGACGAAGGCGGCCGGGTCGAAGGCGGGGCCGGCCTCCATCAGGTGCCGGAGGTAGCGGGGCGCCATCGCGGTCTGCCGGGCCAGCGCCTCCTCGGTCAGCCCGAGCTGGCGACGGCGGTCATCGATCCGCCGGGCGACGAGGGCCGGATCCACCCGCTGGGCGGCGTCAGGTCCGGGGTTCTGGTCCACATCGACTCCTCGGTGCCAGGGGTCACGCTCCGTGGTCATCAGCGACCTGGTCGCCCCCGTCGGGCATGGGTGCCGGGCGGTTCCCCGCCCGGCCTTCCCCTCCAGCGTTGCCCCGACGGCGGGCGGCCGCCATAGGGGCCGCCCGGCCCGCCGGCGTGGCGCGCCCGAATCACTGACGGTGGCAGGGGGAGTGCCACAGCTGTCGGAGGCATGCGATGGACCAGGAACTCGACCGGCGGAGCCGGCCCGTCACGGGCTGCCACGGCCGCGGCGGGTCCGTCGGAGCCCTCCTCGGACGGGTGTGCCGGGAGGCTGCTCTACCCCTGCAACGGCACCGGCTCCCAGGTCTGGACCCAGAACGCCAAGGGCCTGCTCAACCCGCAGTCCGGCAAGTGCCTGGCCGACCCCGGGGCGTCGACCGCCAACGGCACCCAGCTGGTCCTCTGGAGCTGCGGCGCGGGCGGCCAGGACTGGCGGTACCCGTACAGCGGGCAACCGATCTGGAGCGCCTTCACCAACAAGGCGACCACCTACTGCCTGAGCGGGGGGGTGGAGAACAGCACCTCGGTCAGTCTCCACACGTGCGCCGCCACCCCGCAGCAGAACTGGCAGCTGGTCAAGGACGGCACGCTCCGGGTCTCCACCGGCGCCTGCCTGGACGCGGGCACCGCCGGGACCGCCGGCAGCACGGTCCTGGTCGCGCCGTGCTCGGGTTCCACGGCGCAGCAGTGGCTGCCGTCGCCGACCGGCTACCTGCTGAACCCCGCGTCCGGGAAGTGCCTGGACGACCCGCGGTCCACCGCCGTCCAGGGCGTTGCGCTGAACCTGTGGACCTGCAACGGGACCGGCGCCCAGGTCTGGTACTCGGCGGTCTGACCCGGCCGGGCCACGCTCGGCCCGATCCGGCTCACCGCGAGCCGGATCGGCCCGGGGCGGCCATGATCGGAGCAGGGCCGCCACGCCTGCCTCCCTCCCCGGGGGGCAGGCCGGCGCTCCTCCGCAGGTGGGCGGCCGGGAGCGCGGCCGCGGTCGGACAGGAGGACCGGATGGGCCAGGACCAGGCGCGTCCCGTGCGGCGCGCGACCCCCGAGGAACGGGCGGCGGCCGGTCGGGCGGCACGCCGGACGACACCGCGTTCCGCCCACGCCGAGTACCGGCCGGGCCCGGAGCGGCCCGACCCGCTCACGATCCTGGCGGCCCAGTCGGCGCTGCGCGTGCCGGAGCTGGTGCCGATCCGGTACGCCCGGATGGCCGAGTCCCCGTTCCGTTTCTACCGGGGCGCGGCCGCGGTCATGGCGTCCGACCTCGCGGGCACCCCCGACTCGGGCATCCGGGTCCAGCTCTGCGGCGACGCCCACATGCTGAACTTCCGGCTGCTCGCCTCGCCGGAGCGGCGGCTGGTCTTCGACATCAACGACTTCGACGAGACGCTGCCCGGCCCGTGGGAGTGGGACGTGAAGCGGCTGGCGTCGAGCCTGGTGATCGCGGGCCGGGCGAACGGCTTCGACGGGGCGCAGCGCGCCGACATCGTCGCCACGGCGGTCCGCTCGTACCGGGAGGCGATGCGGCGGTTCGCGGGGATGCGCAACCTGGATGTCTGGTACGCCCAGCTGGACTCGCAGCGGCTGCGGGAGCTGGCGGTGGGCCGGGTCTCCAAACGGGCCCGCCGGGGGCTCGACGAGGCGATGTCGAAGGCCCGCACCCGCGACAGCCTCCAGGCCTTCGGCAAGCTCACCGAGGTGACGGACGGCCTGGTCCGGATCGCCGCCGACCCGCCGCTGCTCGTCCCGATCGCCGACCTCCTGCCGGAGGTGGAGCGGACCGCGCTGATGGAGCTGTTCCACGGCCTGGTGCGGCGTTACGCGAGCACCATGCCCGCCGACCGGCGCACCCTGCTCTCGGCGTTCCGGCTGGTGGACGCGGCCCGCAAGGTCGTCGGTGTCGGCAGCGTCGGCACCCGGTGCTGGATCTTCCTGCTGCTCGGCCGGGACGGCGAGGACCCGCTGTTCCTCCAGGCCAAGGAGGCCGGCGAATCGGTGCTGGCGCCGTACGTCGGCGCGAGCCGGTACGACAACCAGGGCGAGCGGGTGGTCTCCGGCCAGCGGCTGATGCAGGCCACCAGCGACATCTTCCTGGGCTGGGAGCGGGTCGAGGGCATCGACGGCAGGCGGCGGGACTTCTACATCCGTCAGCTCCGCGACTGGAAGGGCATCGTCGTGGCCGAGCGGATGGTGCCGCGCGGCATGCGGGCCTTCGGCGAACTGTGCGGCGCCACGCTGGCCCGGGCGCACGCCCGGTCGGGCGACCGCATCGCCATCGCCGCCTACCTGGGGAAGCGGGACGCCTTCGACCGGGCCCTGGTGGAGTTCGCCGAGGCGTACGCGGACCGGAACGAGCGGGACCACCGGGCGCTGGTCGAGGCGGTCGCGGCGGGCCGGCTCCCGGCCGAGGCCGGCTGAGCCGGCGCGGCCCGCCTGGTCGCGCCGCCCGGGGCCCGCTGATCAGCCCTCGGCCGGCCGCGAACGGCCGTCGGCCCGGAGCCCCTCCCCGATGGCGCGCAGGAGCGCCTCCCGGTCCACCGCGACCGGTTCGGGGCCCGGCCGGGCGGGATCACCGACCCGGTGGACCGGCATCCGGGCCCGGACGAGGGTCCGGCCGTCACCCGTCGGGGGGAGCTGGACGATCTCCAGCTCGGCCGCGACGACCTCCTCCCCCTCCCGCCCGGGCCGTAGTCCGACACAGAGGTGGAAGTCGAGCGACTCGTCGTCGGCGATGTCGACGGCGTACTCGGTGACCCCGGGGCCGACGGGCTGCCCGCGCTCCGACAGGTCCTCGAACTGCGGGGAGACCTGCTTGAGGTAACGCACCCCGCCACCGTCGTACGTGGTGATCCGCAGGGCGAGGTCGCGCAGCCCGGCCCGGCGGGTCCGGTCCACCAGGGAGGCCAGCTCCCGGTGGAGGCCCGGTGTCCCCGTGGGCGACGCGGGGGCGGGCACGATGTCGAGGGTGCCTCCCAACGCGGAGGTGACGGACCGGACCTGGGCCACCGACCACCGCTCGCCGATGCCCCGGGCGTGGCACGGGAAGCGGCCCGCGCAGGAGGCGAGGGCGGCGGCCAGGTCGTCGGCGCTCTCGGCCGCCGCCTCCAGGTCGGTCAGCAGGATCGCGGTGCGCGCCGCGTCGGCGTGGCCGGCGAACAGGCGGTCGGCCAGCCGGATCCAGCGGCCGAACGCCGCCGCGCCGACCGGCTCCAGCCCGGCCAGCGCCGCCCGCGCCCCGGCCTTGGCGGCCGCGGTCGCCCGGACCAGCCGCTGGGTGTCGGGGTAGAGCATCCGCGCGTACGCCGACCCCGCGACGACGGCGAAGGAGGCGTCCTCGTCCAGGCCGTCGATGACGGCCGCGACCGCCGCCCCGACCGCCCGGAAGTCCGCCTCGGGCAGCTCCGGCGACAGTCCGACCAGGAGGACGAGCGCGCGGGGCGCGCCGGCCGCCGCACGGTCGGCGGCCCCGCTCGGGCCGGTCACCGTCAGGATCGTGTGCGCCTCCGTGGCGCCCGGGGCGAGGAACTCGTTGCGGTGCAGCTCCAGCCCGAGACCGCCGGAGTGCACCACGGCGGGAACAGCGGTGGGTACTGCGGCGGGAACAGCGGCGGGAACGGCGGCCGGAACGGCGGGCGTCCGCTGCTCCGGCGCGGACGGGCGGCGGCCGACCGCCCGGAGCCGCGCCACCACGGCTCCCGCGTCGGCCGGGCGGTCCGCCGGATCCTTGGCGAGCAGCTCCGCGACCAGCTCGTCGAGCTCGTCGGGGACCTCCGGCCGCAGCGGGGCGAGACGCGGGGCCGGAGTCTGGAGGTGCTGGACCATCAGGGTCCAGAGGCCGCCGCGCGCCGGGAACGGCGGCCGTCCGGTGAGCAGCGCGAAGAGCACACAGCCCAGCGCGTAGAGATCGGCCCGTCCGTCGACCCGGGGACTGCGCCACTGCTCGGGGGCCATGTACTCGGGCGTGCCCATCACGCTGCCCTCCCGGGTGAGACCCGACTCGGCCCGGACGTACCCGGCGAGTCCGAAGTCGCACACCTTGAGCGTGCCGTCGGGGAGCAGCATGAGGTTGGCGGGTTTGACGTCCCGGTGGACGATGCCCAGCCGGTGCGCGTAGGACAGGGCGCCCGCGAGTTGCGCGGTCAGCTCCACCGCCTCGTCGACGGGCAGCCCCGACGGCCGCCCGTGCAGGACCTCCCCGAGGTCGCGGCCCCGGAGCAGTTCCATCACCAGGTAGAGCCGGCCGCCCTGTTCGCCGCTGTCGAAGATCTGGGTGATGCCCGGGTGCTGGAACCGCGCGGTGACCTGCGCCTCGCGGTGGAACCGCTGCGCGGCCACCGCGCCGGCCGCCGACTGCGGGGCGAGGAACTTGATCGCGACCCCGCGGTCCAGCCGGGGATCATGGGCCCGCCAGACCTCGCCCATCCCGCCGCGCCCGAGCAGTACCTCCAACCGGTACCGGTCGGCGATCCGCGTCCCCACAGCGTTCAAGGCGCCTCGCAATCCCCCGTGTCGCACGGCCCCCGCCGCTTCCGCCACTCTACGAGACCGGTCCGACGGCTGTGCATCGCGCGGGGCCCCGCGTCCGGGCCGTCCCGACCGGCGGCCGACCGGCGGCGGCGCCCGCGCGGGTAGCATCCGAGCCGAGGCCGTCCGGCCACGACCGGTAGCCCAGCAGTGCGCCACCTCCGACACCGTCCGCTCCGTCGCCGCCGCCCGGCGGCGGCCCGCTCGACACCGCCCAGGGACCGACATGGCCTCCCCCTTCGCCGATCCGGCGTTCTACCGCGACCGCTACCCCACCTACGCCGCCCTGCGCGAGGCCGCACCGGTCCTGCGCATCCCGATGGAGGGCGGCGGCCCCGGCACCGCGACCGTCGTCACCGGCTACCACGCGGCCCGCCAGGCCCTCACCGCCCCGCTGTCGAAGGACACCGGCGCGTACTTCGCCGACAAGCCGTCCAAGCGGTCCCTGCACCCGGCCGTCGCCCGCACCATGCTCGCCACCGATCCCCCGGAGCACACCCGGCTCCGCCGCCTGGTCACCAGGGCGTTCACCACCGCCGTGGTCGACGGACTCCGCCCGTACGTCCGCTCACTCGCCGAAGAACTCGTCGACCGCTGGGCACCCGGTAGCGAGGTCGACCTCGTCGAGGACCTCGCCGGGCCCCTCCCGGTCACCGTCATCTGCCAACTCCTGGGCGTCCCACCGGAGGACCGCCCGGCCGTCCGCGGCTGGTCCACCGACCTGTTCGCCACCGGCGACCACGAGCGGATCGACTCGGCCTCGCACGCGCTGGCCGACTACCTGGCGGAGCTGATCGCCACCAAGCGGTCCGGGCCGGACGGTTCGCTGCTCTCCGAGCTGATCGCGGTCCGCGACAGCGACGCCGGCCGCCTCGGCGAGGAGGAGTTGCTGTCGCTGGCCGTGTTGCTGCTGGTGGCCGGTCACGAGACCACCACCGCGGCGATCGGCAACGCCGTCCTCGCGCTGCTCCGGCACCCGGACGACCTGCGACGCCTGGTGGCCGACCCGCACCGCATCCCGGCCGCGGTCGACGAACTGCTGCGCTACGACGCGCCGGTGAGCATCGCGACCTGGCGCTGGGCCCCCGAGGCGGTGCGCCTGGGCGACAGCGAAGTCCCCGCCGGCTCCCCGGTGTTCGTCTGCCCCGGCGCGGCCAACCGCGACCCCGCGCGGTTCGCCGACCCCGACCGGCTCGACCTCGACCGGCCCGACGCGGCCGGCCACCTGGCCTTCGGGCACGGGATCCACCGCTGCGTCGGGGCACCGCTCGCCCACGCCGAGATCGAGATCGTCCTGCGGGTCCTCCTGGAGCGATTCCCGACCCTGCGGCTGGCCGTCCCGCCCGACCGACTCTCCTGGCGCCACTCCCGGCTGGTGCGCGGCCTCGTCGCTCTGCCGGTCCGCCTGTAGGCGGCACCGCCGCGCTGTCCGCCGCTCCCCTGTGCCGGGGGCGCACGGCACCGCGCACGGCGAGGTACCGGCGCGGGGCCGGGAAGTCGCGAACGCTCTGTGTTCATCCCAAGGTGGGGTTTGGCTCAACTCCCCTGCCCGGTACAACCGATAGCCCTGGTGGCGAAGGTTCCGCCGCCGGCGGGCCCGCCACCACCGAAGGGGAGACGACCATGGTGCGTAGGACGCACGTGCTGGGAGCCGGACTGCTGGCGGTCGCGCTGGCGGCGGGCACGGGGTGGGTCGCGCAGGCGAACGACGACGGCGCCGCCGGGCAGGAGCGCCAGGCATCGGTGAAGGCCGTCGATGCCATCGACGGCTACCAGGTGGTCAAGCTGGGCAACGCCAACGTCGGCAACTTCCAGCGCCGGACGGTGAATTGTCCCGCCGGCAAGCGGGCGATCGGCGGTGGCGCGGAGGCCCAGGGCAACGAGGCGGTCCTGGTCGGCAGCTTCCCGACGGACGGCGCCAACGGCTGGGTAGGCATCGGCCGCCAGCCCGGCAGCAGCAGCGTGGGCATCAGCGTCTACGTGATCTGCGCGAACGGCTGACCTGCGGCACCCGACAGCTGGACCGGCGGACCGGCCGGTCCGCTGCGGCACGTGGCTCCGGCCCCCGGGAATCGTCCCGGGGGCCGGAGCCTCGTCGTCGGTGCCGACCGGTACACCGGCGGGCGTCAGCCGCCGGGCACCCGTCCGTCGGACCGCCGGGGATGAACCCCGTTGCGAGTCCGGGGCGTTGGGAGGTCGCCGTCAGTCGCCGGACGGCGGAGCCGGGGCCGCCTTCAGTCCGTCCAGGGTGAGATCGAGGAGGCGTTCGGCCTGCTCGCGCTGGTCCGGCCCGGCCGAGGTGAGGGCGATCCCGGCGAGCGCGGCGAACATGTCGCTCGCGCTGATGTCGGACCGGATCGTTCCGGCCGCGCGGGCGGCGTCCATCAGGGCAACGAGGGCGCCCTGGATCAGCTCGCGGCTGTCGGCATAGGGGTTGCCGCCCGAAGCGACGACCGCCCGCAGGGCGTCGGCCAGGCCGAACTTGGCGGTGGCGTAGTCGATGAAGCGGCGGGTCCACGCGCGCAGGGCCTCGGCGGGCGGCATGGTCGCGAGGAGCCCGGGGACGGCGTCGCAGAGCCGGGCCACCTCGTTGCGGTAGGCCGCCTCGACCAGCGCCTCCCTGGTCGGGAAGTTGCGGTACAGGGTGCCGGTTCCGACACCCGCCTCGGCGGCGATCCGCTCGAAGGTCGCGTCGAGCCCCTCCTCGGTGAACATGCGCACGGCGGTGGCCAGGATCCTGTCCCGGTTCCGCTGCGCGTCGGCCCTCAGCGGGCGCCCTGAAGCTCGGGTCATCGGCGGCCCTCTCCCTCCTCCGTTGCTAAGTGGAGGATCCTCCGCTTAGTCTGAGCGAAGTGGCGGACCCTCCACTTTCAACTCTAGGGCACGGCCCGGCCTGCCCCCGCCCCCTACTCCCCTGTTCCCCTGTTCCCCTGTTCCCCTGTTCCCCTGTTCCGGAAGGACGGTCCCGTATGTCGGGAATCGAAGGCAAGGTCGTGGCGATCACTGGCGCCGGCAGCGGCATCGGCGAGGCGACCGCACTCCTGCTGGCCGCGCGCGGCGCGAAGGTGGTCCTCGGGGCACGCCGCACAGAGCGCCTGGAGGCCCTGGCCGCCCGTATCGAACAGGCCGGCGGCGAGGCCGCCTGGATCCGCACGGACGTGACGCGGCAGGGCGACCTCACCGGCCTCGTCCAGCTGGCCCGCGACCGGTACGGCAGGCTCGACGTCCTCGTCGGCAACGCCGGGGTCGGGCTGATCTCCCCTCTGGACGACCTGCGCGTCGAGGACTGGGAGCAGATGATCGACGTCAACCTCAAGGGCGTCCTGTACGGGATCGCCGCGGCCCTGCCGGTCTTCCGGGAGCAGGGCTCCGGACACTTCGTCAACACCGTGTCCACCGCCGGCCTGCGCATCGTGCCGCTCCAGTCGGTGTACGCGGCGACGAAGAACGCCGTACGGACCGTCTCGGAGGGCCTGCGCCAGGAGGCCGGCGACAGCCTGCGCGTCACCGTCGTCTCGCCCGGCGCCGTCCGCACGGACTTCGCGGAGCACATGGACCCGTCGGTGAAGCCCCAGATCGACAAGCTGATGGAGATCGCCCTCCCGCCGGACGCGGTGGCCCGCGCCATCGCCTTCGCCATCGAGCAGCCGGACGGGGTCGATGTGAGCGACATCGTCGTCCGCCCCACCGCCCAGGGGTAGGTCCGCGCAGCCGGTGCGGCCGGCCCGGTCGGGGCCCGGGAAACACCTCGCCGACCGGCGCGAGCGGCGCACCGGTCGGCGAGGGGGGTGTGGATCAGGCCTGCGAGCGGCGGCGCGAGGCGACGACCGCGCCGGCGCCCAGGAGGACGGCCGCGCCGGCGGCGGCGGTGAGCTCCCCGAGCGGAGCGGTCGAGCCGGTGGCGGCCAGCGTGCCGGTACCGGTGCCCCGGACGGCCGCGGTGGGGACGGTGGCCGAGGTGGCTGTCGTGGCCGTCGTACCGGAGGTGACCGCGGCGGGAACCACCGCGGGGACCGGCTGGGTGGTGCCGGACGTGCTCTGCACCGCCCCGGTGGCGGGCTTCGCGGCAGCCTCGGCGGCGGCCTTCGCGGCAGCCTCGTCCTTGGCACGAGCCGTGAACCGGCCCTCGGCCAGGAAGGCCCGGACGTCCGCGGCGGTGCCTTCGAGCGCGGCGAGGCCGGCCTTCCGGACCTCGGGCGTCCCGGTCTCGACGATCTGGGAGACGCGGATCCGGTCGTCGCTCTCCCGCAGCGGCTCCAGCTGCGCCTTCAGGAAGCGCTCGACGTCCGCCGCGCTGCCGGCGAGCGCCTTCTCGGCCGCCTCCCGGACGTGACGGCCGGTACCCGCGTCGTCGAGGATCCGCCGGACCTCGGCGCGGTTCTCGTCCTCGGCCCGGGCGACGAACTGGCCGACCTTGAGGAAGGCACGGACGTCGTCGATGGTGCCGTCGAGCGCGGCGCCGGCGGCGGCCCGCACCGCCGGGCCACCGACGGCCATGATCTGGCCGAGCAGGACCCGGTCGTCGTCCTCACCGGCCTTCTTGAGGTCTGTCTTGAGGAACCGCTCGACATCCGCGGCGCTCCCCGCGAGCGCCTTCCGGGCGCCCTCGCGCACACCCGGCCCACTCTTCGGGTCGTCGAGGATCCGCTGCACCTCGGCGCGATTCTCGTCCTCGGCCCGCGCCTCGTACTGGCCGTGGTTCAGGAAGGCGCGGTACGCCTCGATGTCATCCAGGGGGAACACGGCGTTGGCGGCCTTCTGCACGACCGGACCGCCGGCGCTCATGATCCGCGAGATCGCGATCCGCGCGTCGTCCCGGCGGATGCGGTCCACCTGCGACGCGAGGAAGCGCGCCCGGTCCTCGGGGGTGCCCGCGAGGGCCGCCGCCGCGTGCTCGCGCAGGTACTCGCTCGGCGCCGTGAGCAGGTAGCTGTTCGGGTAGACGAGCAGCTTCTCGATCGCCGCCCGGTTCTCGTCGTCCGTCTTCGTCCCCGCCGGGTCCGTCTGCTCCTGCCCCGCGGGGGCGCTGTCGGCGAACGCCGGGGTGCTGCCCAGGGCGACGGGCGCGGCGGCCGTGGCGAGGAGGACGGCGGTAGCGAGCGAACGACGGATCTTCAACGGTCACCTCAGGATCTGAAGACGGACGACCCCGACGCGGCTGCGCGGTGGTCGGCCGGGTGATCGTATCGCGACACCACCCCTCACACGCGAACACATTTCCGTCACGTCCCGGTCCTTGGGTCTCCGACGACCCGGGCCGCGAGCACCGACCGCCTCCGCTCCGGCAGCTGACGCAGGAGGAGGTCCGGAGCGGCCGTGAACCGCTCTCCGGGCCTCCCCCACCACGATCAGGACGTGCCGGTACCGGCCGTTCCTAGTTGTGCCAGCCGTTCCACTTCCCGTTCTGGTCACGGTCGCGGGACCACAGGCGGTTGTCGTCGCCGCGCGCGGTGATGGTGAAGGCTCCGCCGAGGGTCTGCCGGGTGATCTCGACCTTGCTCGTGAAGGAGCCGCCCAGGGAGGTCCAGGAGCTCAGCTTGCCGGAGCTGTTGGTCGTCCAGCGCGTCCACACGGCGTGGTCGGTCCCGATCACGAAGATCTCGCTGGTGCCGTCCCGGAAACCGAAGTACGTCACGCCGTCGCCGTAGGCGCCGCCGCACAGGTAGGTGCCGCCGAACTGCCGGTCGCTGCAGTGTCCGGGGACACCGATGTCACCCGCCGACGCGGGAGCCGCGCCCAGCCCGACTCCGGCGAGGGCGGCGGCGGCCACGACCGCGGCCTTGATCTTGTTCATGCGTCTGCTCCTGACTGGTCGGGACCGGGCCTCGTCGGCGCACCGGTCCACCCGGGCCGCAGCCCACCCGGCGCCCACCCGCCGGGCCCTCACCGGTATCAACGGGAGCCGCACCCCGTCGAGTTCACCGGAAGGTCCCGTCGACCCGGAACAGAACCTGACTCCCCTGTCAGACCCGCGCGCGTCCTTCTGGCCTGGTCGGCACCGCCGGAGCCCGCGGTTGCCGACGACAGTCGCGTTCCAGGGCTGACACGACTGGGTCTGGTCCTCACCGGCGCCCGGCCTCAGGGGCTGACCGACGCCACCGGCGTCAGGCTGGACGACGCCGTCCTCCGCGACCTCGAGCTCGACCAGGTCATCGGCTGGCCCGTCACCGGGTAGATCGGCCGAATTGCCCCACCTGGGGGGAGCGTTCACCGGAGGATCCGCTGTCCGGCCGCGGGAAGAGGCAGCAGCGCCTGGCAACGCCGCCCGGGAGCCGGACGACTCCGGCGAACTTGGCGTCCGGCCGCTGTCACATCTTCCCGCCGCCGTCCGTCGAAGCAGCAGTGACCGTGTGAAAGCCCCGAGGAGGCACTTATGGAAACGCGATCGATCACGGCAGAGGTCCCGATGGCGCCGCGGATGACCGAGGACCCGGCGCAGCTCGTGCCCGAGCTGGCGGAGGTGTCGGCCGCGCTGTTCAGGGCCACCGGCAACGGTTCGGTGCCGCGCACCACCATCAGCCTGGTCCAGCTGCGGGCCGGTCAGATCGTCGGCAGCACCTACCTGACCGTGCTGCACACCGGCTTCCTGCGCAAGGCCGGGGAGTCCGAGGAGCGCATCACCTCGGTGGCGTCCTGGGCGGACTCGCCGTACTTCACCGGTGCGGAGCGGGCCGCGCTGGCGCTGGTGGAGGCCGTGCTCCAGCCGTCCGTCCACGGCGAGCGGGTCTCCGACGAGCTGTACGGCCGGGCGACGGAGCACTACGACGCCCGGGCGCTCGCCACCCTGATGTTCGCGATCGGCCAGGTGAACTTCTTCATCGCGGTGGCGCTCATCGCCAAGCCGGTACCCGGGCGGTCGTTCACCGACCCGTGGCAGTAGGCCCCACCGGGGCGCCCGGCCACGCGTGCGGCGTGGATCCGGGCGCCCTGCCCCGCCGTTCACCGCGCAAGCGCCGCCCGGGTGGTCGTGCGGCCCGGCGCCGGGCCGCCCGGGCGTGCCCCACCCGGCGCCGGGGCGCCGACACCGATACTGCGGCCATGACGGTTCACCGCGGACAGCTCGCACGACGCCCCCTGCTCAGGGCCGCCGCCCTGGCGTTCGCCACGGCCTGCGGCGCGGGCGCCACCGTCGGCGCGGCGGGGCCGCGCCCGCCCCGGTCGCCCGGCACGGAGACCGCGACCACAGGCGGGGCTCCGGGCGAGAGCACGGGCGCCCCCTCCGGGCCGCAGGAGTACGTGGACGCCGGACCGATGGCCATGGCGCTGACCTTCGACGACGGCCCCGGCCCCTACGCCACGGCCGAACTCCTCACCGTCCTACGGCAGTACGGCGTCACCGCGACCTTCTTCGTGATCGGCGCCAACGTCGAGAAGTACCCCCGTCTGGCCCGCCGAGTCGCCGAGGAGGGCCACGTCCTGGGCAACCACACCTGGTCCCATCCCCGCCTCGACGATCTGTCCGAGCCGCGGATCCGGGCGGAGATCGAGCGCACCACCGAGCTCGTCGTCGACGTCACCGGCCGACGGCCGACGCTGTTCCGGGCCCCCGGCGGCCACTTCACCCCGGCCACCGTGGCCGTCTGCGCGGACCTCGGACTGCGGCCGGTCTCCTGGTCGGTGGACCCGGAGGACTGGTCGAACCCCGGTGCCGACGTCATCGTGGACCGGGTGCTCGCCGAGGCCCGGACCGGTTCGATCGTCCTCAACCACGACGGCTGCCTCACCCCCGAGTTCCTGCCCGCCCGGGGCGGGCCGGCCGACCGCTCGCAGACCGTCGCCGCCGTCCGACACTACCTGCCCCGGCTCGTCGACGCCGGGTACCGGTTCACCGTCCCGACTGCCTGACCGGCGGCCGTCACTTGGACTCCGCCGTGGGCGGGACGACGCGCACGTCGCTCGACCGCACGAAGGCGAGCCGGTGGTCGAAGCGGATCGCGTAGTAGGTGTCGCGGCCGACCACCAGGATCCGGCTGTCGGGCGTGTCGGTACGGATCGTCCGCTGCTGGAAGAAGTCGGCCGGCCGGGGTGACTCGTCCGCCGCGACGTACACCTGGCCCGCCGGGAGGGTGGCCCGCAGGGCGACCACCGGCGGCGGGTCGACGGCCGGGTGGTCGGCGTAGGCGGAGGCCTCCGGATAGGCGCGGCCGTACACCGGGACCGAGGCCGGTCCGGGGCGCGGGGTGAGCAGCGTACGGCCGGCCGCTCCCACGCGGCGGGTGCTCAGGCCCGCGGGATCGGGGAACCAGCACTTCTGCCCGTCGTACCAGATCGCCGTCCAGTCGCCCTCGCGCCCGGCCACCACGTAGCGGGCGCCGGTAACGGCGGTGTCGCTCCAGTCGTCGGGCCTGGTGGACCCGTCGTTGACGAGCGGCGCGTCGGCGGCCGGCCCGGTGCGCAGCAGGACGGCGTTGCGCGCCTGCAGCTCCCGGGCCTGCGGCGGCAGCGGCCCGGTCGCCACGAGCGGCGCGACGACGGCCACCGTGTCACCCGGCCGCGGCGGACCGTCGGCCGGCCCGGGCGGCGCCCCCAGCAGTTCGAAGTAGTGCTCCCAGTCCCAGTACGGGCCCGGGTCCCAGTGCATGTCGGACACCGCCGCCTGGGTCGGCGCCGGGACTTCGTCGTGGCCGATGACGTGCTCGCGGTCCAGCGGCACGGCGAACCGGGCCGCGAGGTGGCGCACCAGCTCCGCGGAGGACCGGTACAGCTGCTCGGAGTACCAGGTGGGCCGGTCGGTGGGGAGTGCGAAGCCCTCGTGCTCGATCCCGATGCTGTGCATGTTGACGGTCTTGTTGCCGGAGTGCCAGGCGATGTCGTGCGTGGCCACCAGCTGGGTGACGTGGCCGTCGGAGGCACGGACGAGGTAGTGCGCGCTGGCCTGGGCCCGGGGGTCCTGGAAGTACTCGATCGCCCCGTCGAAGCCGCCCTCGGTGTCGTGCAGCACGAGAGTGCGGATCCGCAGGCCGTCGGCGGGGCGGTCGGCCGGGTTGTAGTTCCCCCATGACGTCGGGTCCGCGGGGTCGGCCAGGGCGTACGCGGCGGGCACGAAGTCGCACCCGAGCTCGTCCGGGCACTCGGCGACCGGCCCGTCGGCCCGTCGCGAAGGTCGCGCCGAAGGCTGCTCGGCGGGCCGGTGCGGCCGGGCGGCGGGCGGCACGAGGTCCGGTTCAGCGGCGAGCCTCACCCGCGCCCCCTCGGAGGTGGTCCGCTCCGCGCCCACGCGCAGGGTCTCGAAGACCCGGTCGGCGAACCGACGGCCCGGCTCGTCCTCACCCGCCCCGCGCCCGAAACGCGTCACCGCTTCGTACCAGCCGCCGGCGCCGTCGCGGACCGGCCCCGGCAGCGCGTTCCGGTATCCCGCCAACAGGGCCGCGCCGCCGCGGAGGTTCTGCAGCGTGTCCCGCTTCACCTCCTCGGCCGGGCGGTGGATCAGGGCGGCCGCCGCGCGGAGCGTGTGGAGCGCCGGGGAGTCCGTGACCCGGGGTTTCGCGGCGCCCGCCGCGCCGCGCCGGGCCGGGTGGTCGGCGTTGACGGCGTTGACGGCGTTGGCGGCGTTGACGGCGTTGGCGGCGGCGACGTCGACGTCGGTCAGCCCCAGCACGCCGTGGTTCCCGGTGGTACTCGGCCTGCCCTGGTGGGACTCCCAGCGGCTCTCCTGGTAGGCGAGTGCCAGGAGTACTCCGACCGGCACGCCGAACTCCCCGGCTGCCGAGGTGAATTGCCGCTGCAGGAGGCGCTCCCGCGCGGGCTCGCCGTCGGCGCGGGCGGCGGCCGGACAGACCACGCAGGCCGCGGTGGCCAGGGCGGTCAGCACGGCCGCGCCCCGGTGCCGGGCCGGACCTCCGGAGCACGAAGGACGGCCCGGTGGCGCCGGGGCGGCGGGCCCGGCCGTGGCCGCCCACCGGCCGGTCGCGATCGCCACCAGCCGCCGGGAGAAGGAGTCGTGGCCCATCGGGCTCAGAGGACCCGGACGCTGTACAGCTCGCCGACGATCTCCTCGCCCGGGGTGACGGTCCCGGTCCGACGGGTGCAGTCCGGCCGGTCGTGCAGCTCGATGTCGTGACCGGTGAGATTGCGCACGGCGTACGCGGGCGGACCGGGCGACACGAGGGTGCGGCACTCGCCGGGGCGCAGGCCGCTCTCCACGGTCTCCGCCTCCGCCGCTCCGTCCGGCGCGCCGGTGGGGTGCTGCCAGACGAGGGTGCCGGCGACCGCGTCGGCGGAGTCCTGTTCCTTGCTCGCCGGTGCGGTGTCCCAGGGCTGCGGGTGCTCGACCGGGCGGACGGCGGAGGCCCGGTCGCGGTAGGCGCCGCCGGGCACGAGCGTGGCCGGGGCGAAGAGTTCGGGCACGGTGACCAGGGTGTAGCCGGCCCCGCGCAGACGGCGGACGAGCTCGGGCACCACGGCGAGCGTCTCGCGCTGGTTCTCGGTGTCGTGCATCAGGATGACCGACCCCGGTCGCGCACCGGCCTCGACCCGGGCGAGGACCTGCGCCGGATCGTGGTGGTCCCAGTCCCGCGTGTCGATGTCCCACAGCACCAGCGGGTGCCCGAACCTGCGGACCTCGGCACTGAAGGAGCCGTACGGCGGTCGCACCAACTCCGGCCGCTCACCGAGGACTTCGGCGATCGCCTGCTCGCCGCCCGCCAGTTCGGCGCGCACCTGCGCGGGCGTCGACGCCCCGAGACGCGGATGGGTCAGGCTGTGGTTGCCGATCACATGGCCCTCCGCCGCCTCACGCCTCAACCGGTCGGGCCACGAGCGCACTTGATCCCCGACGGCGAAGAACGTCGCCTTCACCCGGGCGGCGGCCAGATCGTCGAGCAGCTCCGCCGTCGCCGCGGAGGGCCCGTCGTCGAAGGTCAGCGCCACACAGGCCAGGCGCTCGCAGTCCGGCCCCGCCGGCGCCGAACCGCCGGTCGGCGCGGTCGGTGCCGGCGGGGCGGGCATCGCGGACACCGGCCCCGGCGCCAGCAGCGCCGCACACACCCCCAGAACCACCGGCCACATCCGCACACCTCGTCGCATGCGCTCACCGTAGCCAGCACCACTCGCGCAGCGGCGCAGCGCGGACGAACCGCCATCCGATCGGCTCAACCACCGGAGCCGCCCCGCCCGGACGCTCCGTCGACCGGGCCGGGGCGAGGGACCCGACAGACGTGCGAGCGGGGCGACCCCGTCCGCGGCCGCCCGTTCGGGCCACGGGCCCGTGGCTGCGGGGCCGCGGCCTGCTACTCCTCGGGGTCGGCGACGTTCAGCGTCAGCTCCGCGGTGTGGAGTTGCCCGGCGGTCTGGAACTGCAGGAAGACCCGCCAGTTCCCGGGCGCCCCGAGCAGGGCCATGAAGGTCAGCGTCGGACCGCCGTGCTCGCCGTCGACCCGGCCCGTCGGGTGGAGGTGGGCCAGCGCCCGGTCGCCCTGGTGGAAGGCGGTGAGGTGGGCGTAGCTGTCCAGGTACGGCTGGAGGTCGGTGACCGGCCGGCCGTCCCGGCTGACGGTGGCGGTCAGCCGGTGCGCACCGGCCATCGGCTCGCTCCGGAGGTCGACGGTGTAGCCGTCCACGGTGGTGCTGCCCGCCGGCGCGGGCAACGGCACCGCCGGGGCCGCGCCGGGCACGGTCACGGTGCGGCTGAGCACGAGTTCGCCGGCGCGCGGGCCGGTGTTCGGCAGGAACGACGTGTACAGCCGCCAGTCGCCGGGGGCGAGGGCGGACAGGTCGGCGGTCCAGGTGCCGTCGGCGGCCATCGTCGGGTGCAGGTGCTGGAAGCCGGTGAGGTCGGAGCGGATCGCGTAGAAGTGCAGCTTCTTGCTCTGGTGCTCGGCGAAGTCGGTGACCGGCCCGCCGTCCGGTCCGGTGATGGTGAACGAGCAGGCCGTCGCCCGGCCGGCGGGCAGCTCCGCGCTGCTGAGGTCCAGGCGGTAGCCGTCCTGTTCGGCGGCGAGGCCCCGTGCGGGCGCGGGCGTCCCGGGCACCCCCGGCATCGCGGCGGGCCCGGCGGTCATCGCTCCGTGGTCCATCCCGAACATCCCGGGCATCCCGGATTTCCCGGATTTCCCGGCTGCGCCCGAGGTGCCCGAGGTGCCGGAGGCCACCGCCGGCCCGGCCTGCGCGGAGGGGCCGCACGCGACGAGCCCGACGAGCCCGGCGACCAGCAGCGCGGGCACGCAGGACGCCAGTGCCCAACCAGGGGAGAACGAACGAACAGCAGCGGACATCGGCGGGTCTTTCCGGGTGAGCGCGGGACGGCGCTTGGACGAGCGGGTGCGGGGCGGGTTCGGTCAGGCCTGGGCGGCGGACACCGGGGCGTCCGGGTCGCGCTCCGCGCCGCCGACGGTGCGGCCTCTCACGGGGCGCTCCCTCCTCCTCTCCGGCCGACGGCACGGTGCCGTGCGAGCCGAGGGAACCGGCCGCACTGAACAGGAGACCGGCGAGGGGCGCCGGGATAACCGAAAGTTCGACCCGGGCGCGGAGGCCGGCCGGGACGAGCGGGCGGGCTCGTAGGGCCACGCAGCGCGAGCCCGACAGCACCGCGGGCCGTACCCGCCGATCGGCGGGTACGGCCCGGGTCCCGGACTGCTCGTCTGCGGGGAGGTGCTACGCGTCCCGCCCCGACCGGGCGGTGGCGCGGACGCCGAAGAGCGGGGTGCGGAGCAGCTCCCTGAGCGCCTCGTCCCACGTTCCGCCGGTGACCACCTCGACGATCCGGCCGAAGACGTTCCAGGCGGTGGTGGAGTAGGACATGGTGACGCCGGGCGGGTTGGTCAGGCCGGTCGTCCGGGGCACGTCGCGGTCGGTCGCTTCGAGGATCCTGGCCACCTGGTGGTCGACGAGCTTCGACACGTCCCGGCGCAGGTCTTCCGACGTGCTCTCTCGCTCGTGGTCACGGTGGCCCGGCGCGCGGGGGCGGCGTCGGCGGCTAGCCCGCCTTCCCGGCCCGGCGGCCGACGAGGCCGGTCAGCGCGCCGACGGTGCTGCGCGGCGCCTGCCGCAGGTCGCGGTCCGGGTGGAGCACCGTGCGGAACGCGGCCCAGGCGAGCGCCCCCAGGACGAAGCCGTAGGCGGAGACCAGCCCGTGGCCGTTCTCCTGGGCGAACCACATCGCCAGCCCCAGCGCGGGCACACCGAAGGCGAGCAGCCGGTCGATGCGGACGGCCTTGCCGGCCGCGGCCCGGTCGCCCTCGCCACCGGCCCGGCCGAGGCGCTGGTCGGCCCCGCCGTGCAGCAGCAGGGCCGCGGCCAGCGTCGCGCCGAGGAAGTAGGTGGCGCCCGAGCTGCCGGCGAAGTTGCGCGGGTCGGTGCTGTGCGAGGTCTGGCCCCACAGCTTGTCGATCTGCTCGGGCAGCAGGATGCCCGCGGCGAACAGGCCGAGCGTCAGCGGCGCGCCCCAGAACCAGTCGGCGAAGGCCGCGACGACGGCGAGGGTGGCGATGTTCCAGGCCGCACCGCCGATGCCGCCGTTCTGCATGAAGACCGAGGTGACCACGCGCCACCAGCCGGACTTCGCCGGGTCGGCGTCGAACGCTCCCATCGCCCCCGACCAGCAGAGCTGGAGGGCGACGCCACCGAGCGCGATCGCGGTCAGCGCGACCGCCGCCCAGGGGATCCGCCGCGCGGTCAGCGTGTTCTGGCCGACCAGGGCGAGACCGCCCTTGAACATCAGCACCATCAGTGCCGCCGTGGTCACGTTGAACAGAACGATGTCCATCGTCACCACCCCCCTCCGAGCCGTGTGCGATTTACTGATCATGACAATAGCGCGACCCAGGCCGGTTTCAAACACTGTTTGAAACCGGCGGCCCGGGCAACGGATGAACCGTTGCCCGGGCCGCCGCGCTCGCCGCCGAGGTCACCCCTCGATCGCGTCCGGGATCCACGAGCCGTGCAGCCCGGCGCTCACCCGGTGCGGCAGGTGGACGGTGGCGATCCGGTCCAGGCCGGAGGCGTCCAGGACCAGCAGCTGGGACGCGTCCTGCTTGAGGTCGGACACGACCGTCAGCAGGTAGCCGTCGTCCTCGCGGGTGGCACCGCCGGCGGGCACGAAGACCGCCTCGCTCGGCAGCCGGGCGTCGCCGACCTGGTGGATCCGCCGGGCACCGGTGGTGCGGTCGTACTTGACGACGCCGTAGCCGCCGAAGCCCTGCTCGTCGGGGAAGGAGATGGCGTACTGGTAGCGGTTCTCGGCGCCGAGGTACCGCTCGTTGAGGGTCGGGAACTCCACCGCGAGGTCGTCGATGATCTGCTCGTCGACCGTACCGGCGGCCAGGTCGACCACCCAGCGGCGGGTGAGCGAGCGGGCGACCGGCTCGGTGCCGCGCCCGGGCGCGCCCACCCACCAGTTCCAGGAGAGCCGGAAGCCCTCGCGGTCCACCGTGGGACCCTCCAGGACGACGCGGCCCCGGCCGTCCTCGTAGGCGTTGCCGACGTGCAGCATGTTGCCCGGCTCGATGGAGAACCAGCGGACGTGGCGGGCCCCGTCGGCGCCGCGCGGCATGATGCCGATGCGGGAGAGCTGGGTGTCGCTCCAGCTGTAGGGGATGCCGGAGTGCTCGGCGGGGTCGAAGGTGACGTTGCCCTCGATGAAGACCACATGGCCGCTGGTGAGCGCGAAGTCGTGCTTGAGGGCGGCACTCGCGCCCGGGACCTCGGCGGTGTGGACGATCTCGCCCTTGGCGTCGGCGACGTGGTACGTCAGGAACGGCGGGAACGGCGAGGAGCCGAAGAAGTGCAGTTCCCCGGTGACCGGGTCCTCCTTGGGGTGCGCGGTCATCGCGGACGTCAGCTTGCCGCCGAAGTCGTAGGCGCCCACGGTGTCGAGCTCCGGGGTGAGTTCGAAGGGCAGGTTGGCCTCGCAGAGCGCGAGGAGGCGCCCGGCGTGCTCGATGATATGGGTGCCGGCGGCGCTGGCGGTCAGGTCCGGGCCGTGCTCCGTCAGGTAGGGGGCACCGTCCAGGGCGGGGGTCCGCACCCAGCGGTTGCGGTACCACTCGGCGCGGCCGTCCCGCAGCCGGATGCCGTGCACCATGCCGCTGCCCTTGAACCAGTGGGTGGGGGTGACGCCGGGCTTGGGGTTGTGGCCGTTGCGGAGCAGCCGGCCGGTCAGCTCGGGCGGCAGGTGGCCCTCCACGGTCAGGCCGGTGGCGGTGACCTCGTCGACGACGGGGGTGAAGTGACCGGTCAGGTAGGGCTTCTCGGTGCTCATGGCGGGGTTCCTTCTCGGTGGTAGCGGATGGTCGGGGGCTGTGCGGTGGTCAGCGACCGGTCAGCGGGAGCGGAACGGCCGTGGCCGCCGGGGCGCGGACCGGGCGGCGGGCCAGGTACCCGGCGAGCGCCGCGCTGACGACGAGGACGAGGGCGGAGACGAGGAAGGCTGCCCGGTACCCGCTGGTGAGGGCCGCCGCGTGCGACGCGTGGCCGGCGGCGCCGGCGGTGACCGAACCGGCCAGGGTGGCCAGGGCGGCGAGGCCGATCGCGCCGCCGACCTGTCGGGTGGTGTTGACCAGGCCGCCGGCCAGGCCCGCGTCCTGCGGCGGGACGCCGTCCACGGCGAGCGCGGTGAGCTGGACGAAGGCGACGCTCAGACCGAGGCCGACCAGGACGCTCGGGCCGAGGATGTCGGCGAGGTAGCTTCCGTCCGCATTGATCCGTGACAGCCACAGCAGCCCGGCGGCCTCGGTGAGAAGCGCCGCGGTGACGGTCGCGGTGGCGCCGAGCCGCCGGGCGATCGGGGGCGCCAGCGACGCACCGATCATATTGGCTGCCGCGAGCGGGAGTTGGCCCGCGCCGGTGGCCAGCGGCCCGGATCCGAGCACCTGTTGCTGGTAGAGCGGCAGGAAGAAGAACAGCGCGATCCAGACCGATCCCAGCAGCGCCATCAGCAGGTTGCCCGCGGCGACCCGGCCGGTGGTGAGCAGTCGGCGCGGCACCAGCGCGTCGGGGCGGCCGCGTTCGACCACGACGAAGGCCGCGAACAGCGCCGCGGCCGCGCCGAGCGCGCCCAGCACCCGGGTGTCCGTCCAGCCGGCGCCGCGTGCGGTGGTCAGGCCCCAGACGAGGCAGGTCAGCGAGAGGGTGACGGTGGCGGTGCCCAGCAGGTCGAACCGCCCGGTCCGCGCGCCGGCCTCCGACGGCACGAGCACCGCGACGGCGGCCAGGACCAGCGCCGTGCCGAGCGCGACCGAGTGGAAGATCCAGGGCCAGCCCCAGGCCTGGGTGAGGACACCGCCCAGCAGGACGCCGCCCGCTCCCCCCGCGCCGGAGACCGCGCCCCACACGCCCAGCGCCCGGCCGCGCCCGGGTCCGGAGGGGAACTGGCCCATCGCCAGGGCGAGCGCGGCCGGCGCGATCGCGGCGGCGGCGAGGCCCTGCGCCGCGCGGGCGGCGATCAGTACGCCCGGGGTGGTGGCCAGGCCGGCCGCCAGCGAGGCCGCCACGAACAGCCCGAGGCCGGACATCAGCACCCGGCGGCGGCCGAGGAGGTCGCCCGCCCGGCCGCCGGCCAGGAGCAGCGCCCCGAAGGCCAGGCCGTAGGCGTTGACCACCCAGGTGGTCCCGCCGTCCGACAGGCCGACGCCGGTGCGGATCTGCGGGAGGGCCACGTTCACGATCGAGGTGGCGAGCATGACGGTGAACTGGGCCGCCGCGAGCGCCGCGAGGGCGGCTCCCGGCCGGGTGGCCCGGGGTCCGGCCCGGTCGGTGTGCGTGTGTGCATCGGTCATGGGCACAGACTCGTGCGGAGCGTTGTCCACTCTCCAGGTCCGGCGGGGGCGGGGACTGTTCACTCCTGTCCACCGCTGTCCACCCGGGCCGAGCCGCGGCCGGGCCCGACCCGGGGGCGCAGGCAGGGGTGCGGCCCTGCGCGGGGACGCGGTAACGCGCGGGCGCGGGGATGGCGTCGGACACCGCGACGGACGGCGGGTATCCGCCAAGCTGTCCAGCCCCGGCGGCGGTTTCCGGTCCTGATGGCGGGCCCCCGCGGTGGCGCCCGCGCCGCACCTCCCGCCCGCGCCGCCCCGTCCGGAGCACCGCCGCCGCTCCGGCGCGCGGCCGGAGCCGCCGGCCGAGGGGGCGCCGACGTGCCTGTTCGCGGCGGGTCCCGTGATTCCGGTCCGGGCGGGCGGCGGTGCGGGGGCACGGAGCGGACCCGGGTGGGGCGGTCCGGCCGGAGGATGGCCGATTCCCGTCGGTGCGGGCCGATGTGATGGTGATTCAACTCCGGAATCCGTGCGGTTGCGTTCGATTGTGTTTACTGTTGGCGCATCGGGCTGCGGGTGTTCGGAACGCCCGCTGCAGTGCCGCAGCGGAGCCCCCGTCATGACCTTCCAGGATGACCGAACCGTCGACGGTTCCGGCCCTGAGACGAACCCAGACCTGAGCGAACAGCGCCACCTTGTTCGAGCGAAATCAAACACACTCGCACAGAGGAGATGTCGCATGCCCACCCGTCATGTCTCACCGAGGACAGCGACCACGGCCCTGGTGACCGTCGTCCTGCCCTGCTTCAACGAGGAATCGGTGCTCCGCGCGACCCACGCCCGGCTGACCCGCGCGCTGCGGCCGGGCCGCCGCGTGACGTACGAGATCGTCTACGTCGACGACGGCAGCACCGACGGCACCTGGTCGCTGCTGGAGGAGTTCGCGGCCGCCTCCGACGGCGTCCGGGCCCTGCGGCTGAGCCGGAACTTCGGCCACCAGGCCGGCTGCCTGGCAGGGCTGCGGGAGGCGGCCGGAGACGCCGTCGTGCTCATCGACGCGGACCTCCAGGACCCGCCCGAGCTCATCCCCGAACTGGTCTCCCGCTGGTGGGACGGCTGGTCGGTGGTCTCGGCCCGGCGCACCGGCCGACTGGGCGAGGGGGTCGCCAAACGGGCCTCGGCGTTCGCCTACTACCGCCTGCTGCAGGGCATCTCCGGCCATCCGGTGGCCCTGGACACCGGCGACTTCCGGCTGCTCGACCGCGCCGTGGTCGACCTGCTCGACGGCATGGCCGACCACGAGCTCTTCCTGCGCGGGGCGGTCAGCTGGACCGGCCTGCCGGAGACCTCGGTCGAGTACCGCCGCGACCCGCGGGCCTCGGGCGAGTCCAAGTACACGCTGCGCAAGATGCTCGAACTCTCCCGTCGCGGCATCATCTCCGGTTCGGCCGTGCCGGTCCGGGCGACCACCGCGGTCGGCCTCACCGCGATGACCTCCGGCGCCGGTCTCGGCCTGCTCCGGCGCGACCCGAGGACCGCGTGGTCGGCCTTCGCGTTCGGAGCCCAGGCGATCGCCCTCGGCATCCTCGGCGAGTACGTGAACGCCACGCTGCGGCACGTCCAGGACCGTCCGCCCTACGTCGTCCGGGAACGCATCGACCCCGTACCGAGGGCCCACCTGCCCGCGGCGGCGGCCGTGTCGGGGGTGGCCCGGTGACCACCACCGTCGACACCACGCCCGCCCCGGCGGCGCTCGGCCCCGAGGAGCCGGTCGACACCGTGATCGTCGGCGCCGGCTTCACCGGCCTGTCCGCCGCGCTGGAGCTCGCCGCCCGGGGGCACCGCGTCCGCGTCCTGGAGGCGGAGGACGAAGTCGGCGGCCTCGCGGCCTCGTTCGACGTCGGCGGCCGCGACCTGGAGCGCTTCTACCACCACTGGTTCTCCTCCGACACCGACATCCTGCGGCTCTGCGAGGAGCTGGGCATCGCCGACGCCGTGGAGCCGCACTTGACCCGTACCGGCCTGTACTACGCCAACTCCATCTTCAAGCTCTCCAAGCCGATCGACGTGCTGTGGTTCACCCCACTCGCCCTCGGCGACCGGATCCGGCTCGGCCTGCTGGCCCTGCGCGCCGGCCGGGTGCGCAACTGGCGGGAGCTGGAGCACCGCACGGCCGAGGAGTGGCTGATCTCGCTGGGCGGCCGCCGGGTCTTCGAGGTGGTCTGGCGCCCACTGCTGGAGGGCAAGTTCGGCGCCTACGCGTCGCAGGTCGGCGCCACCTGGATGTGGACCAAGCTGCACCTGCGCGGCGGCAGCCGCACCAAGTCCGGCAGCGAGACGCTGTATTACCTGCGGGGCGGCAGCAAGGCGCTGCTCTCCGCCCTGGTCGACCGCCTGACCGCGCTCGGGGTGGACCTGCGCACCGGCACCCCGGTCGACGCCCTGCACGCGGACGGACGCGGCCTGACCGCGGTGTCGGCCGGCGGCCGGCCGCACCCGGCCCGCCAGGTACTGGTCACCACCGCCCCCGAACAGACCGCCCGCCTGCTGGCGACGCCCGGGGCCGACCATCCGGCCGTCCCGGCGCTGACCAGGCAGCTGCGGCAGATCCGGTACTTGGCCAACGTCTGCCTGGTGCTGGAGAACAACCGCCGGCTCTCCGACACCTACTGGCTGAACGTCAACGACCCCGCCTTCCCGTACGTCGGGGTCATCGAGCACACCAACATGGACGACCCCGGGCGCTACGGCGGCCGCCACGTCGTCTACCTGTCCAAGTACCTGCCCGCCGACGCGGAGCTCTACCGGATGAGCGACCGGGAGGTCTTCGAGTACAGCCTGCCGCACCTGCGGCGGATGTTCCCCGGCTTCGACCGGAGCTGGGTCGAGGGCTACCACGTCTGGCGCGCCGAGTACGCCCAGCCGGTCGTCACCCCCGGCTACACCCGCACCATGCCGCCGCTGCGGACCCGCGTCCCCGGTCTCTACCTCGCCGGGATGGCCCAGGTCTTCCCCGAGGACCGGGGCACCAACTACGCCGTCCGCGGCGGGCGGCAGGCCGCCCTCCTGATGGCCGAACACCTCGAACACGCCGTCCGCGAGCGGCCGCAGCCCTCACCGGAACCCGGCCGGCGCCAGGCGACGAACCCGAACACCGACGGAGCAGCCCATGAGTGACCTCATCACCTTCGACGAGTGCGCCACCCTCGGGATCGAGCGGATCCACGAGCTGTACGGCGCGCACGTCAGCCGCAGCCAGGTCGCGCTGATCGGCTCCTTCGGCTTCGGCCGCGACCTGGTGGACCACGCCGAGGGCGCCTGGATCCACCTGGTCGGCGGGCGGCGGATCCTGGACTTCACCGGCGGCGTCGGCGTCCTGAACCACGGCCACAACCACCCCCGGATCCTCGCCGTCCGCGACCGCTTCCGGCAGGAGGGCCGGATGGAGGTGCACAAGAACTACTTCTCCCCGTACGTGGCCGCGCTCGGCCACAACCTGGCCGCCCTGCTGCCCGGTGACCTGAACGTGAGCTACTTCCCCAACTCCGGTGCGGAGGCGGTGGAGGGCGCCGTCAAGCTCGCCTACAAGTACCACGGCGGGCGGCGCGGGACGGTGCTGCACACCGACATCGCCTTCCACGGCAAGCTCCTGGGCGCCGGCAGCCTGACCGCCTCCCCGGAGATCCACTTCCCGTTCCCGGAGATCCCCGGCACCGACTCCTTCGCCTTCGGCGACCTGGACTCCTTCACCGCGGCCCTGGACCGGCACCGCGGGTCCGACGGCGGCTGCGACGTCTACGTGGTGGTCCTGGAGCCGTTCAGCGCGTCCAGCCTGCGCGAGTGCTCCCCGGAGTTCCTGCGCGAGGTGCGCCGGATCTGCACCGAACTCGACGTCGTGCTGGTCTTCGACGAGGTCTACACGGGCTGGGGCCGGACCGGGGAGCTGTTCCACTTCATGCACCACCCCGGCCTGGTGCCGGACGTCCTGGCGATGTCCAAGTCCTTCGGCGGCGGCAAGGCATCGATCTCCTGCTACGTCGCACGCGAGCCGGTGTTCCGCCAGGCCTACGACAACCTCGCCGACGCGACCCTGCACAGCACCACGTACTACGGGTTCGGCGAGGAGACCGCCACCGCCCTGGAGGCCGTCGCGGTCGCCGTCGACGAGGACTTCCCCGGCCGGGCCGGCCGGATAGGCGCCCAACTGGGCAACGGTCTGGCCGAGTTGGTCGAGCGCCACCCCCGGCTGGTGGCCGGCACCCGCGGCCGGGGCGCCCTGCACGGCCTCCTCCTGCGCGGCGGGCCGCGGATCCCCGACCGGATCCGGGCCGCACTGCCCGGCTCCTTCGCCAAGGACCCCCGGGCGCTGCCCAAACTGCTCACCGCGGCGGTGATCGCCGCGCTCTACCGCGACCACGGCGTGCTGACCTACTACGGCTCCAACCGGGAGATCGCCCTGATCGCCTCGCCCCCACTGGTCGCGGGGCCGGAGGAGGTCGACCTCTTCCTGACCGCCCTGGACCAGGTCCTCGCCCAGGGCGCGAGCCGCCTGCTGGCGGGATTCGTCAAGGAGAAGGTGACCGCCTGATGGACCGGACCACCGCCCCGACCACCGCCCCGACCACCGCCCCGACCACCGGCCCTGCCCGGCGCCCCGAAACGCTCCGGGGCTCCGAACCGCTCCGGGGCTCCGACCGGCACGTCGACCGCGCGCTGCGGGCCAGTGCCCTGCCCGCGTACTGGGCGCGCCACTACGCCTGCCTGCGGGATCCGGCCGCCGGCGCGGCGGCCGAGCGGCACGTGCGGGGCAGCGTCGCGCTCCTCCCGCTGCCCTACCGGCTCGGGTACGCCGCCGCCCTGCGCGCCCTGCCCGCGCTGTTCCGCTGCGCGACCGGCCACAGCCTCAGACTGGCCCCGGCGAGCGCCGACCGCACCGGGATGGCACGGCTCGGCCGCCTCCCCGGGGTGGCCGAGGTCATCCGGGCGAGCACCGCACTGGCCCTGTACGGCGCCCTCGACGGACACCCCGGCGGGCCCGGCGCCCCCGGTTCCGCTGTCCGGCGCGCGCCCCGGGTGGCCGCCCCGTGACGGCCGCCCTGCCGGGCCTCCCCCTCCCCCGCACGGTCCACGACGCCGACGTCCTGGTGATCGGCTCCGGTGCCGGCGGCGGCACCGTCGCCCGGGACCTCGCGGAGGCGGGTCACCACGTCACCGTGATCGAGGAGGGCCCCCGGGTCGGCACCGCGGAACTCGCCGCCGCCACACCGGCCGAGAACATGCGCAGGCTCTACCGCCAGGGCGGTCTGACACCGGTCTTCGGCCGGCCGACCATCGCGTACGGCGAGGGCCGGTGCGTCGGCGGGACGACGGTGGTCAACGGCGGGCTGCTGTGGGAGCCGCCCGCCGCCCTGCTCAACCGCTGGGCCGCCCTCTCGGGCGTCTCCGGCTACCGGGCCGCCGACCTCTCGCCCCACCTGCGGCGGATCACCGAGCGGCTGCGGGTCGGCCCCCAGCTGCCGGACGGCGGCGACCGCGACTCCGTGCTGCTCGCGAACGGGGCCGACCGGCTGGGCTGGCGCTGGCAGCACGCCCACCGCGCCCTGCACGGCTGCCGCCGGAGCAACCGCTGCACCACCGGCTGCACCACCGGCGCCAAGCAGAGCATGGCGCTGACGTACCTGCCGCAGGCCGAGGCGCTCGGCGCCCGGATCGTCGCCGGTACCCGGGCGCTGCGGATCCGCCACGACGGACGCGAGGTCCACGGCGTCCTCACCGTCGACGAGGACGGCCGGCGGGCGTACCACCGGGCCAGGACGGTGTTCCGCGCCGCGGGGCCGATCGGCACCCCCGCCCTGCTGCAGCGCAGCGGGATCCACCCCCACCGGGCCGGCCGCGAGCTGGCCCTGCACGTCAACCTGCGGACGGTGGCCCGCTTCGACGAGCGGGTGTCCGCCCTCGACGGGACGATCTTCACCACCCAGGTCCAGGAGTTCAGCGACCGCGGCACGCTCGTCATGCCGTCCAACCTGAGCCCCGGCAGCCTGGCCGCCGCCCTCGCCGGGCACGCCCCCGAGCTGGTCGAACGCGTCCTCGGCGGGCTCGACCGGACGGCCGTCTACACCACCCAGGTCAGGCTGCGCGGTCGGGCCCGGGTCACGGCCACCCCGCTCGGCGGGGTCCTCCTGCGGCACGGCATGACCGACGAGGACCACCGCGCCCTGCGCACCGCCTTCCACGACACCGCGCGGCTGCTGCTGGCCGCCGGCGCCGTGGAACTGCTCCCCCCGGTCGCCGCCGCCGCGCCGCTGCGCGACCTGACCGCGGTGGAGGCCTTCTGCGCCGGGGTCGGGCCCGGCGACTGGCAGTTGGTGTCCGTCCACTCGATGGCCTCCTGCCGGATGGGCCGGCCGGACCGGGGCGGTGTGTGCGACGAACTCGGCCGCCCGCACGGCTTCCGGAACCTGTACGTCAGCGACGCCGCCGTCCTCCCGGGCGTCACCGGCATCAGCCCGCAGGGAACGATCATGGCCTTCGCCCACGAGATCGCCGCCCGCTTCCTGAACGGCCCGCCCGCGGTCTGACCCACCGCCCGACCCGGTCCCGACTGCCGGGCCGGCCCCCGCCCTCACCGGCCGGGGACCGGCCCGGCAGCTCCCGTCCCGTACCGTCCCACCCACCGGAGATCCGTGTGCACACCCTCCCCACCCCGCCCGGCACGGCCCTGCGGCCCGACCGGGCGTTCAGCACCCCGGCGGTCGTCGCGTCCTGCGTCGGCTTCGTCCTCATCGGCGCCCTCCAGTCCCTCTACGGACCGGCCCTGCCCGCGCTCCGGCAGGAGTTCGGGCTCTCGCCCTCGGGCGCCGGACTCGCCCTGAGCGCCCACTTCATCGGTGGAGTCACCGGCGTCCTCGCCTTCGACCGGGCGTTCGGCCGGATCGGCAACCGCGCCCTGCTCCGCGCCTCCTACGCCCTGATGGCACTCGGGAGCGTCGCCTTCGCGTTCTCCCCGAGCTGGCCGCTCGCCCTGCTCGGCGCCCTGGTCACCGGCCTCGGCTTCGGCGGCCTCGACTACGGCCTCAACCAGCTCTTCGCCACCGGCTTCGGCCGGCGCAGCCCGGCCATGCTCAACATCCTCAACGCCCACTTCGGCATCGGCGCGATCGCCGGCCCCGCCCTGATCGGCCTGCTCGGCGCCGACCGCTACCCGGCCGTCTTCACGGGCTGCGCCGTCCTGGCCGCCGCACTGCTGATCCCGCTCACGGGAGTGCGCGACCGGACCACCGGGACGGACCACGACCCGGCCGAGCAGACCACCGACCGGTCCACGGGCCCACGCGGACGCCGGACCGCCGCCCTGCTCACCGCGTTCGTGGTCCTCTACGTCCTGCACGTCGCGGTGGAGGCCGGCGTCGGCGGCTGGGAGCCCACCCACCTGGAGACCGTCGGCTACAGCGCCGCACTCGCCGCCTCCGCGACCTCCGTCTACTGGCTGATGCTCACCCTGGGCCGCTTCCTGGTCGCGCCGCTGACCCTGCGCTGGCCGGAGCCGGCCATCATCGCCGTCAGCTGCGCCGGCATGGCGCTCTGCCTGCTGGCGGCCGTGGTGCCCGGCCTCGCCCCGTTCGCGTACGCGGGCGTGGGCCTGTTCATCGCGCCGATCTTCCCCACCGGGCTGCCGTGGCTGCGGCGCGCCGTACCGGCCGCGCGGCGGGCCGGCGCGCTGGTGATCGCCGCGTCCATGGTCGGCGGGGTGGCGGCCGGACCGGCGCTGGGCAGGACCATCGAGCTCTTCGAGGTCCGGATGGTGCCGGTCGTCCTGTTCGTCCTGGCCGCGATCTGCCTGGCCGCCACCTGGTGGCTGACCCGGGCGACCGGGAAGGCCTCCGACCGGAGCGCCACCGGATCGTCGTCCTGACGGCGGGTGACAGGACCCGGCGGGGTCCTGTCACCCGGGCTCGCGGCGGCCTACGGCAAGGCCTCCGAACCGTGCGGCTCCACGAACCCGACGACCTGCCGCGGCCGGTCGAAGCTCGTGACGCCGTACCCGATCAGCCGCACCGAGGCCGGCCGGCCCTGGCCCCTCGATCGGCATGCCGGTCGCTCCCCCGCCCCAGTCGCCGTCCCGTGCCTGCCGGTCGACCCGTCCGCGCATGGCGGCCCGGCCACGTCCGCGCCCTCGGAGCAGCCGCTACCCGGCCGTCGCTTCGGCGGCGGACGTGCCCGTGCCCCGGTCCGCGACCCGGGCCCGGCGGATTCCCCAGCCCACGAGCAGCGCGGCCACGGCGGTCAGCGCGAGACCGGCGCAGCCGACCGCGTCCAGGAACTCCGCGCTCCGGTGGGCGTCCCGGTCCGGGGCGGCGAGGCCACCGGTGACGAGCGCCGCGAGGACGGTGCCGCCGACCGCCACGCCGACCGCGGCGGCGACCTCACCGGCGCTGTCCACCAGCGCCGCACCGACCGTCGTCCGGTTCCGGGGGAGGCCGCGCATCACGTTGGTCCCGGCGACGACACCGACCACGCGCATGCCGGCCGCGGCGAGGGCGAGCGCGACGGCGACCCACGGGTACCCGAAGCGGCCCAGCAGCCCGTAGACGGCCAGTCCGCACACCACCGCTCCGGCGCTCAGCCAGGCGGCCCGGTCGAGACCGACGCGCTTGATCAGCGGGCCGACGAGGGCACCGCCGGCGATGAGGACGACGACCTGCGGCAGCATCCCGAGCGCCGCCTGCGCCGGCGTCCAGCCCAGGTCGAGCTGCAGGTGCAGCGTCACCAGGTAGCCGAGCCCGGCGGTCGCGAGTCCGGCCGCGCCCTTGAAGGCCAGGCCGCTCGACACCAGTGGGCGGGCGACCAGTTCGAGGTCGAGGAGCGGGTGGCGGGCCGACCGCTCGCGGACCACGAAGAGGACGGCCGCCGCGGCCGCCACCGCCGAGGTCAGCCACGGGAGGAGCGAGCGGGCGCCCAGCTCGACGAAGAGCGTCGGTGCGACCAGCGCCAGCACGACCGTCGCCGTGCCGAGCAGCGCGCCGGCGGCGTCGACCGGGTCGCGGTGCAGGTCGTCAGCCCGGTCCGCCGGGATGCCGCGCCGGATGCCGAGGTAGGCGAGCGCGGCGATCGGCACGTTGACCAGCAGCAGGGTCTGCCACGGGGCGACGGCGAGGACGAGACCGCCCGCCGTGGGTCCGATCGCGAGCCCGACCAGCCCCACCGTCGAGATGAGTGTCGTCGCACGGACGCGCAGGCCGTCCTCGTCGAACAGACGGAACGCCAGGGCGAGCGAGCCCGGCGTCGTCATCGCGGCCGCGATCCCCATCGCCGAGCGGACGGCGATCAGCTGCTCCACCGTGGTGACGAACGCGGTGGCCAGGCTCGCCGCACCGAGCAGCACCAGCCCGACCAGCATGACCCTGCGCCGGCCGACCCGGTCGGCCAGCGCCCCGAGGGCCAGCATGAGCCCGCCGAACACCACGACGTACGCACTGGTGACCCACTGCAGGGCCGTCGCCGAGGCGGACAGCTCGCGCCCGATGGTGGGCAGGGCGACGTTGAGGACCGAGTTGTCGAGCATCTCGAAGAGGAACACGGCGGAGAGCCCGGCGAGGGCGGTCCAGGCCTCGCGGAGGGAGCGCGGCGAGCGGGGACGTTCGGCGGGGGCAGCGAGGCTCTCGGCGGCTTCACGGGGACGGCGGGTGGGCACGGCGCACTCCTTCGAGGTGAAGAAGTGGCGGCTCGTCGGAGACCGCGTATGCGCGCGAGTGGCTCGCGTTTTTACTCCCGGTGCCGCCACCGTAGCACGCGGCCCGGCGCCCCCGGCACGCTCGTCCGGCGCCCCCGGGAGGCGGTCGGTCAGGTCAGCGCGAGCAGGCTGACGGCGACGGCCGCGGCTGCCAGCCCGACGAGTTGCAGGCGGTGGATCCGTTCGGCGAGCACGGCCCGGGCGAGCAGGACGGTGCCGGCCGGGTAGAGGGCGGTGATGACGGCGACGACGGCGAGGTCGCCGCTGCGGGCGGCGAGCAGGAACAGCAGGTTCGCCAGGGAGTCCAGCACCCCCGCGGCCGCCGACATCCCGTACGCGGGCCGTTCGCTGCCCAGCCGCCGGTACAGCAGGCCGGCCGCGGTCAGGGTGGCGGCCGAGGAGACGGCCCGGCCGGTGAGCAGCGGTGCCAACCCGCTGTCGGAGGGCGCCTGGTGCAGACAGATCAGCTGCAGGGCGATGGCCGCGCCCGCGCCGAACGCGAGCAGCAGGGCGCCGCGCGAGGGCCGGACCGGGCCCTCGCTCCCGGCGCTCACCAGAACGACCGCGACCAGCGCGAGCGGCAGGCCGACCAGCCCGGCCGCGGAGAGCCGCTCCCCCTGTACCAGGCCGACCCCGACCGGCAGCACGGCGGACACCAGCGCGGTCACCGGCGACAGCACGCTCATCGGGCCGATCGCCAGGGTCCGGTAGAGCAGCACGAACGCGGCCGCCGAGGCGATGCCGGAAGCGGCGCCCCAGCCGACGGCGGCGGCGCTGAACGAGGCGCCGAGGAAGGGCCACAGCAGGAGTTCGACCGCCAGGCTGGCGGGGGCCGCGATCATCACGGTGCGCAGGACGTGGGCCTTGCGGGCGCCCATACCGCCCAGGAAGTCGGCGCAGCCGTAGGCGAGGGAACTGCACAGGGCCAGCAGCAGAGCGGTCACAGCACGTCCTTCGATGCACTTCGTCAATCAGTGGAACGACTTCACGGTACAACAGAATGACCAGGGCGGGTTACCGGAACGACCGCGGGGTACATTTGAGTGGACCGAGGGACGAGGAGTGGTAACCGGTGGTCGAGACAGCGGCGGCTCTGCGAACGGTGGCGCGCAACGTGAGGGCGGCCCGGCAGCGGGCCGGCCTCTCCCTGGAGGAACTCGGCCGCCGCGCCCAGGTCAGCAAGGGCGCCCTGGTAGGCCTGGAACGAGCACAGGGCAACCCCAACCTCGCCACCCTGGTGCGGCTGGCCGACACCCTCGGGATCTCGGTGTCCGCCCTCATGCAGGGCCCGTCCGAGGGGCGGGTCCGCGTCGTGGCGGCCGACGCGGTCGCCCCGCTGTGGACCGGCGAGCACGGCGGCTCCGCCCGGCTCATGCTGACCACCTCGGGCCCGGCCCCCGTCGAGGTCTGGCGCTGGCACCTCGAACCCGGCGAGGACTACCCCAGCCACCCCCACCAGGCCGGCGTCGTGGAGACCGTCAGCGTCACCGCGGGCCGGATGACCCTGGTCGTCGACGGCACCGAGCACACCGTCGAGGCCGGCCAGACCGCCACCTTCGACGGCGACGCCCCCCACACCTACCGCGCCTCGGACACCGGCCCCTGCGACCTGATCATGACCGTCCACCTCCCCCCGGGCCCCACCCCGCCCGCCGGCGTGACCGCGTGAACCGGGGCACTCACCGGGATGCGGTACGGCGGTTCGCTCTGGCCGGGGCGCCCGCCTGTCACGTGGCGGTCGGCTGCGGGCTCATCGCACGCTCGTACAGCGCCTCCCGCGCCCGCTTGAGCAGTTCGGCGGCCTTCGTCCGCGACGCCTCCTCCGCCTTGTCGAGCGCGCTCGGGTAGTCCGCGGACATCTCCGAGCCCGCGCTGTAGTCGACGGTGACCGTCAACCGTAGATTTCCGTCGCAGAAGGCCGACCTGAAGCTCAGTTGGTCGACCGGCCCCGGGATGGTGTCGGTGAGCGGGTGCCGGACCGACGACTGGTAGCCCTCCTGGCCGAGCCCCCCGCCGTCGGTCGTCTCGAACTTCCGGGTCTCGGTCGACTTTGGTCCGCCGAGCGGGGACCTCGCGATGTCCGCCTCGACCTCCAGCCAGTGGCAGCCGCGGGCCGCCTCGAAGACCGTCGCGTCGACGCTCACCCGCCAGTCCTCGGTCGCCGGACCGCCGTCGTAGCCGCAGCTGAGCGACGTGGACGGGTCGCTCGCGATCCCGTCGCTCGTCACCGGTATGGAGCTCCTCAGCTGCCCCGGCAGGCCGGGATCGCCCACTACGGCGCAGAGGTCGCCGACCGTGCGGTACCAACCGACTTGCTTCGCCTTGCTTTCGCCACTGCCGCCCCCGCCGCCACACGCGCTGAGGAGAACGAGGCCGGCGGCCACCAGGGCGGCCGCGCCGGTACGGGAGATTCGGTTTCGACTCGTCACCGCGCCAGGTTAGAGCCCCCGTCGAAGTCGCGGGTCGGAAAGCGTCAGCGGCACCCGTACCGGCTCCCATCGACTCTCCGGCACCTGCGCCCCGGTTCCGATCCTGGCCGGTGGCCGCCGGCGATCAGCTCCGGCACAACGCCCTGAAGCGGCGATGGGCCCGAGATCACGCGGGAGCACGCTCAGCGGGCCACCGTGGAGGGGGTGACGTTCGGCTGCGGGGGGGATGGTCATCGGGGGGAGGGTGATCACCGGGCCGATCGGGTGGCAGCCGTCCCAGCTGGGGAGTTGGAGGGGCGGGCAACTGGTCGGGGGCTTCGGGAGGGTCGGGGTGGGTCGCGGGCCGGGGCTCCACGCGGCGGGCGGGTTCTCCTGGTCCAGGGTCGGCGTCGGGGCGGGCACGCGGGTCGGCGCCGGCTTCGGGGCGGCCGCGGTCTTCGAGGGGCGCGGCGGTGCGGCGACCGTGGACCGGGCCGGCGCCGGGGCTGCCGGAGGCTCGGTGGGCGCGGGGGTCCCGACCGGCGGCGGCGTGCTCGTGGCGGTGAGGACGACCTCCGTCGGCGGGGCGGGCTCCGAGGGCGTGGGGCTCGCCGAAGCGGTCGGGCTCGGCGAGGTGTCCGAGGCGCCGGAACCCACCGAAGACCCGGCCGGGACCGGATCGTGCGACCCCCGCAACGCCAGGCCCCCGGCACCGGCCAGGCCCAGGAGACACACCCCGGCGGCTATTCCGCCGACGAGCCTCCGCCGGTTCACCGGCTTCGCGTCCTGCTCGTCCCTCTCGCCCTGCATTTCCGGCCCCACCTCTGTCTGATACAGCGTCTGAACTGCGCGGATCGTAGCAGCGGCCCCGCAGCCGGAGAGGACCGGGACGGCGCCCCACGCGAGGGCCTCCCGCGCGGTTTGCCGGATCGGCAACAGAACTGGCCCACCCGGTGGGCGGCGGGCGAGCGTGGGGGCATGACCGACGACATCGCAGCAACCTCGCCCGCGGGCGAGTACCTCGGGGACCCCGCCGTGCGGGCCGAGTGGGACGGCCGGTACGCCGACCGGCAGCAACTGTGGAGCGGCCGCCCCAACGGCGTGCTCGTGGCCGAGGTCGAAGGGCTCGCCCCCGGGCGGGTGCTGGACGTCGGCTGCGGCGAGGGCGCGGACGCCGTCTGGCTGGCGCGCGGAGGGTGGGACGTGACCGCGCTGGAGGTCTCCGGCGTGGCGCTGGAGCGGGCGGCCGGGCACGCCCGGGACGCCGGCGTCACCGTTCGCTGGGTGCACGCGGAGCTGGTCGGGGCGGCGCTCCCGCCGGCCTCCTTCGACCTGGTCTCCGCGCAGTACCCGGCCCTGCTGCGCACCCCCGGCGCCGCGGCCGAGCGGGCGCTGCTCGCGGCCGTCGCGCCCGGCGGCGTGCTCCTGCTCGTGCACCACGCGGGCATGGACACCCAGGAGGCACACGGGGGCGAGTTCGACCCCGCCGACTACGTGTGGCCCGCGATGGTCACCGCGCTCCTCGACGAGGACTGGCAGGTCGAGGTGGACGAGCAGCGGCCGCGCGTGGCACCGGAGGGCGGCGCCGGCGCCCACCACACCGACGACCTGGTGCTCCGCGCCCGCCGACTGCGCTGAACCCTCCCGACGCGAGCGCTCCCGGCCGTGGCACGACCGGCGAGAGGGGGACGCCCGCGTCGCGGCGTCTGTGCCGGGGCGACCACCCGGTCACCCGGTGCCACGAGTCCTTCGTGCGCGATATTTCGTGGTGGCGAGATTCGTCCGGCGAGGAGGCGGGAGACCATGGTGAGCTGCTGCTCCGCAAAGATCCCGCCGGGAGGCCCTGCCTCCATCCCCTTTCGACAACGTCCTTTTCAGGCAGGGGTGTTGGTTCCCTCCACCGGCATCCGCCTGAAAGGATGCCGATATGACCCATCACCCCGCGGAGCACCGCTACACGTCCATGTCCTACCGGCGGGCCGGCCGCAGCGGTGTGCTGCTCCCCGCCGTCTCGCTCGGCCTGTGGCACAACTTCGGTGACACCCAGCCGCTGGAGGTGCAGCGCGCGGTGCTGCGCCGGGCCTTCGACCGCGGTGTCACGCACTTCGACCTGGCGAACAACTACGGCCCGCCGTACGGCAGCGCGGAACGCAACTTCGGTCTTCTCTTCGCCCAGGACTTCAAGCCGTACCGGGACGAGCTGTTCATCGCGTCGAAGGCGGGCTACGACATGTGGCCGGGTCCGTACGGCGTCGGCGGGTCGCGCAAGTACCTGCTGGCGAGCCTGGACCAGTCGCTGGAGCGGATGGGTCTGGACTACGTCGACGTCTTCTACTCGCACCGCTACGACCCCGCGACGCCGCTGGAGGAGACGATGGGGGCGCTCGACCGGGCGGTGCGCTCCGGCCGGGCCCTGTACGCGGCGGTCTCCAACTACCCGGCCGCGCAGCACCGCGAGGCCGTGGAGATCCTGCGCGACCTGGGCACTCCGATGCTGATGAACCAGGTCAGGTACTCGATCCTGGACCGCGCCGCCGCCGAGGACGGCCTGCTGGACGCGGTCGGCGAGACGCGGACCAGTCTGATCGCGTTCTCCCCGCTGGCGCAGGGCCTGCTGACGGACCGCTACCTGTCCGGCGAGGTGCCGGCCGGCTCGCGGATGTCGGTCGGCCGCTTCCTCCGCGCGGAGGCGCTGACCGGGGAGAAGCTGGAGCAGCTGCGCTCGCTGAACAAGATCGCCGAGCGGCGCGGCCAGACCCTGGCCCAGCTGGCGCTGTCCTGGGTGCTGCGGGACGAGCGGGTGGTCTCGGTGATCATCGGCGCGTCCAGCACCGCCCAGCTCGACCAGAACCTCGACGCGTTCGACGGCGGTCCGTTGACCGCCGAGGAGCTCGCCGAGATCGACCGGCTCAGTCGCTGACGCCCGCCGCCGGCCGCCCGCGGTGCCGGGCGGCCGGCCGCCGGCGGTGCCGGGTGACCGCCACGGCGGTGCCGGCGGCGGCGAGGAGGATCAGGGCGCCGGCGAGCAGCCACGGCACCTGGGTGAAGTCGTCGGAGCCGGTGGCGGTGACGCCGTTCGCGGTGGCGGTGACGGTGACGTCGCCCCAGCCGGTGGGGGCGCCGGACCAGGCCTCGGTGACCTCGACCTGCTGCCCCGGGAGCAACTCGGCCGGTACGTTGGCCAGTTGCCGACTGGCGGGACCGCCCGCGAACACCCCGCCGACGTGCAGTTCGGCGCGGGGGTCGAGCTTCACGTTCCCGGTGTTGTGCAGGGTGTAGGAGACGGTCGAGTCGGTGCGGCCAGTCCAGGGCACCTGCGGGTTGTGCGCGGCGAACCGGACGTCCTCGACGGCGAGCGCCGGCCGCTCCGCGCCGTCGACGCGCAGGTAGATCCGGGCGCCGACGCCGCGCTGGATGCCGATGAAGGAGCCGGCCGCGGTCGGCACGCGATCGTCGACGGCGACCAGGGCGCCCACGTGGTCCCCGGGCGAGGCGTCGGCGGGCACGGTCAGGGTGAGGCCGACCGGCAGGGCGGAGCGGGCCGGGACGGTGACGACGTCCCGCTCCGGCTTCCCCCAGGCCCCGACGTCGTGCTGGGCCTCCTTGCGGCCGCGCACCGCCAGACCGCCGTCGCGCTCGGTGTTGTAGGCGTCGGCGACGTAGAGGTGCAGGGTCAGCGGGCCGTCGGTGGTGTTGGTGACGACGGCGCGGTCGGTGAAGGTCGCGCCGGGCTGCGCCGAGAGCTGGAACGCCGCGCGCGGTGTGATCACCGAGTCCGCCGGCTTGACCGACCATTCGCCGTTGTCGGCGGCGTGGGCCTGGGTGGGGAGGAGGGCCAGCAGGCCGAGGAGGAGAACGGTGACGACGGGTGCTCTGCGCATGGCGGACCAGCTTTCGGGGTGCCGCGGGCCGGACGCCTGGGGCGTCCGGCCCGCGAGCACGGTCACAGGAGGGTGAGGGTGAGCGTTCCGGAGTAGTTGCCGACAGGGGTGAACTTCGCGATGTCCAGGGACACGGCGGCCCCCGCGGTGAACTCGCCACCGGTCAGCGCGGCGTCGGTGACGGACGCCAGGGTGGCGCCGGCCTTGCCGATGGTCCCGGGGCTGCCCGCCTGGCAGGAGCTCGGGCTGTCGGCCTTGGTGGCGCAGCTGGGGGTCCAGCTCAGCCGTTCGGCGTCGATCCTGCCGCGCGGCCCGGTGAAGTCGGTGACCTTGCCGGTGAGCGACCAGCCGGCGGTGCCGCCGCGGAAGTCCTTCACGGTCACGGTGTTCAGGGAGCCGGTCGAGGGCGCGCCCGAGCCGAAGGCCACCGCCGGGAGGCGGACGGCGTCGGTCGCGGCGGCCATCGAGAGCACGCCGGCGTCGACCGAGGTGCTGATCTGCTGGTCCACCGTGCCGGGGGTGCCGGTACCGGGGTCGGTCGGGTGGGTCGGGTCGGTGGGGTCGGTGGGGCCGGTCGGGTCGGTCGGAGCGCCGGCGACGGCGACCTTCCAGTCCTGGCCGGGGCTGCCGTCGCAGTCCGACTGCACCAGCTTGGCACCGGCCGCCAGGGATCCGCCCTGGAGGTCCAGGCACTTGTTGCTGTGCTTCACGATGATGCGGACCGGACCCTCGGCCGGGCCCTCGAAGCGCCAGCGCTGGTTGTTGCCCGAGCCGCAGTCGTACTGCTTGACCTCGGCGCCGTTGGCGGTCGAGTTGTCCGCCACGTCGAGGCACTTGCCGCTGTGCTGGGCGAGCACCCGGACGTAGCCGTTGTCGTTGTTGGTGAACCGCCACTCGCTGTTCAGTCCGCCGTCACAGGCGCCCTGGACCACCGGCACGTTGTTGTCGGAGAGGCTGTCGGTCACGCTCGCGCAGAGACCGCCGGCCTTGTTGGTGAGCGTGTTGAGGGGGTCGCCGCCGGAGCCGGCCACCCGGCCGGTCGCCGTGTCGATCGAGACCTCGGGGTACCACGGGAGGTCCATCGTGGTGGCGGTCGGGAACTGCAGCGGCAGCCAGACGTAGGTGGAGTCGTTGACCCGGTTCGGGTTGGCCCCCTTGCCCGCCCACCGGTCGCCCAGGTAGAGGAAGGAGGTGGTCTCACTGCCCTCGACCGGCAGCACGAACGCCGTCTGCGAGCCGTGGCCGTAGTTGTCGCCGACGTCCTTCATCTCCGTCCACGGCCCGGTCGGGCTCGGGGCGGTGGCGTACTTCTGCTGGTTCGGGTCCCAGTAGCTGGTACCGGAGGTCAGCATGAAGTACACGTCCCCGCGCTTGAACATCGCCGGAGACTCGCGGTGCTGGCCCGGCCAGGGGTTCGCCGGGACGCCCGTCACCTGGGTGTAGTCGTCGTTCAGCTGATAGATCATCAGGTCGGCGTTGTTGTTCGCCGAGGAGATCATGTACGCCTTGCCCGTGCCCGGGTCCTCGAAGGCGGTGATGTCCCGCGACATGTACTCGTTGCCCTCGGCGTCCTTCGGGCGGAACGAGCCCTTCCACTGGTACTGGCCGTCCACCGTCGAGGAGACCGCCACGGCCGCCCGGGCCTCGCCGTAGGAGTCGTCGGCCTCCTTGTGCATCCACATGACGAACTGCTTCGTCTTGGCGTTGTACAGGACCTTCGGACGCTCGATCAGCGCGTCCTTCAGCTCCGGGTCGGTCTCCTGGGTGAGCACGTGGCCCCGGGGCTCCCAGGTCTTCAGGTCCGTGGAGCGGTACGCCGACACGTAGCGGAACTTGTTGTCCTCGCCGCGGTCCTCACCGAACCAGTAGTAGTAGGCGTCGACCTTGATCACGCCGCCACCGTGTGCCTGCACCCCCGCTCCGGTGGTGTCCGGGAACTGGGTGCCTGCGGTGGCGGTGACCGGCGCGGCCTGGGCCGGTGACGGCCCCGCGATCACAGCCAGGAGCAGGCCGAGAAGGCCTGCGAGAACGGATCCCACTCTTTTCATACGGGTTCCTCGACGTCGTCCGCGCTCGTCCTGACCTCCGGGTCCAGCCACCGGAGCTCCGTTCACTACTGAACAGAAACAAACGTGATTACGCGGAATTCAACAGATGGGGGACCCTCAGGCTTGCCGAGTGCGCCCAACAAGTCAACACGTCGAAACATTACTGATACCTGGTGGCCATACTTCGGTGACTCCGCGGCCGCGATCACCAGCTCTCACCAGCGATCACCAGCTCTCGCCGGCCGTGTCCGCCCGTGGCATCGCGGCAGCTCGGTCGCGCGGAACGGACCCGTCCACCGGCACGGCGTCGGCACCGGTGAGTGCGGCACGGGTAGTGCCGAGCTTCTTCAGGACGCTGGCGACGTGGTGTTCGACCGTGCGCGGTGAGAGGAACAGCGCGGCGGCGATGTCGTTGTTGCTGGCCCCTTCGGCGAGCAGCCCGGCGACCTGCCGCTCGCGCGGCGAGAGCGCGCCGCCGTAGCCGGCCCGGCCGCGGGGATTGCTGCGGCCCCCACCGGCCGGCCGGCCCCTGGCCCCCGCCGTGTTCCGTCTCCGCCATGCCGTACTCCCGGCGCCGCTGACCGCCCCACCGGGTCGGTGACGACGGTCGGGCCGCTGAACACCTCCAAAGTACAGCCGCCGCCGGACGCGGTCGCTCCTGCTCCGTCAGGGGACGGCGACCGGCTCGGGGGCCTCGTTCCTACTGCGTCAGGGGACGGCGACCAGCTCGGGGGCCTCGTTCCAGAACGAGGGGCGCGGCATCTCGACGACCCGGCACCCGGCCTCCTCCAGCCTGCGGACGGCCGCGCCGGCCTCCGCGTCGTCCAGGGAGAACACGAAGGGTCCGGGGATCAGCACGGTGGTGCACAGACCCTCCTCGACGGCGCGGGTCAGATCGGCCAGCGCCGTCAGGTCGTCGGTCGAGCGCCGGCCGTTGTCCATGAAGACGGTCGCGTCGCCCAGCCCGGATTCGGCGGAGTAGCGGGCGAGGATCCGCCAGTAGTCCAGCAGGTACACCGTGTCGTACGGGTAGCAGCGCAGGTAGATGGCGGTGGAGCGGCTCGCGACCGGCCGGATGCGGTGGGTCATGGTGTTCTTCCCTCTCGGACGTCGCCCGCTCACTGCGCGGGCGGTACTCCTGGATCCAGCAAAGGTCGGAGGCGGGGGCGGGGTCCAGCGCCGAGGCCACCCAACTTCACCCGAGTGCGCCGAACCGTAGGTACCCGCCCCCGGAGTCATGGGTAGTCGGGGGCGTCCCGGGCCCGCGGGTCCGTACGTCCGTGACCGGGTGCGCGGGGGCGGCGGAGCCGCCTCCTCCCGCGTCGGATCACGATCGGGTAACAGGGCGGGACGGCGGCGCCGATCCCGACTCCAAGGTTCACAACGCCTCCGGGAGCGGCGGGCTCGCGGGCCGTCCGCGACCGCCGCCGGTCGACCTCACCGAGGACCCTCATGTCACCTTCCCTCGCCTCACTCACCGACGCGGAGCTCGGCGAGCTCCTGCTCTCCGGCTCCGCCCGGCGGACCGCCACCCGGGAGCTGACCCGCCGCTACGGCGACCTGGTGCTCGCCTACGCGGGCACGCTGTGCGCGACCCCCCGGGAGGCGCACGGCCTCGCGGCGGAGGTCCTCGACCGGGCGCTCGACGCCCCGCACCGGGACCGGCTCCCCGGTGGCTCCTGGAGCTGCCTGCTACTCGGCGAGGCGCGCCTGGTCGCCGCCGGGTGGGCCGCCGCGGGGCGGGGCGACGACCTGTCACCGGGCTTCCTCGCCTGGCTGTCCGTGCGCCGGGCACCGCAGCAGGACCCCCGTGACGTCGTCGCCACCGTCGAGGGGAGCAGTCCGCTGCTGGCTGCGCTGGGGCAGCTCCCGGACCTCCCCGCCATGGAACTGTGGCGCGCCCTCGCGGCGGACCCGGCCACGGTCCCGGCTCCCGCGCCGGCGGCCCGCCGAAAGCTCGCCGACGCGTACATCCGGGCGCACGCCCTCGGGGCGCCCGAGCGGCAGTGCCGGCACCTCGCGGCCCTGCTGGGCGAGACGGCCGCGACCGACGCGCCGACTCCCGTCGAACTCGCCGCCCATCTGCCGCTCTGCGACCGCTGTCACCGGGCGATGACCGACCTGCGGGCCGTCCGCCGCTGGGAGGCCGGTCACCTGAGCGAGGGCCTGCTGGCCCGGTTCCGCCCGGTGTCCGCCGATCACCGGGCGGCCACTGCCCCGGTGGGCCCCGGGCCGGACCACATGCGGGTGGCGCCCCGGGAGGAGCCGTCGGTGGAGATCGTCATCGGCCCCGCCCACCGCCGGCCCGGACCGAACCGCCACCTCGCCCGCCGGCGCCTCGCGATCGGCGCCGCGGGCATCGGCACGGTCGCGCTGGCCCTCGGGCTGGCGATGGCCGAACCGCCGTCGAGCCGGGTCACCGGGTCGCCGACGCCCGACGGGACCTCGGCCACCGTCCTGGACACGATCGCGCCGGACCCGACGGGTCCGAGTGCCGCACCGGTGCCCCCGGCCCGCGAGTCGCCGTCGGCCCGGCCCACCGCGGCACCGACCCCGAGCAGGTCCAGGACCGTACCGGCGACGCCCTCGTCCGCCCCCGCGCTCGCTCCCCCGACGACCGCCCCCGGGCCGACGGGGGGCCGGCCGACGACCGCCGGCGCACCGGCCCCGGTGAGCACGCCCAGCACACCGGCCGCGGCACCGACGCCACCGGTCGCCCCGGCCCCGACCGCCTCGCCGTCCGCCCCGACGCCACCGCCCGCCCGGCCGCTCCGACGGGGCGACAGCGGGCCGGAGGTGACGACACTGCAGCGACTGCTGATCAGGGCCGGGTGCACGCCGGAGCCGGGATTCGTGCAGGGACGCTTCGACGCCGTCACCGAGCGCATGCTGACCGGATTCCAGCAGGCCGCCGGCATCCGCGGCGACGAGCGCAGCTTCTCCGTCTTCGGCGACCGGACCAGGGCCGCCCTCGAACAGCCGGCCGCCGGGCCCCGGTGCCGGCCCGGGCCGGCGGCCCAGGGCTGACGGCCGGTGGCCCGGGGCCCGGCGGCGCCGCTCACCGCCGCCTGCGCCGGCCGGTCCCCCGGTGACGGCGGCGGACCACCCCGCCGACGCACGCGAGGGCGGTGAACGCGGTCGCGCCGCCGATCCACTCGGCGGTGGGCGACGGCTCCTCGGCCGGGGCGGCCGTCGTCCCGACGGAGACCGGCAGCGCGGCCTCGGCCTCGGCGCGGGTCATCGCGTCGTCCGGCTCCGGCGACGACTGCGAGGCGGGGGCCGCCGTTTCGCCGGAGGGCGTCGGGCTCGGGGTCGCCGTCGGAGCGGCGGTGGGCGAGGGCGAGGGCTTCGGCGAGGCCGTCGGAGCGGGTGCGGACGGCGCAGCGGTGACGGATTCCGGCGGTGGCGTGGTCCTCGCCACCGGGGAGGGCGGCGCGGCGGCGCCCGCGGTCACGTCCGTGATCGAGACGTCGTCGACGTACAGGACGGCGTCGGGGCCGCCGACGGAGTGCGTCACCTTCTTCTCCGGCCGCCAGGTCGGGCGGTAGATCCCGATCCGGAAGTGCGGTGCCTCCCCTCGGTGGTAGTTGTTCTCCCCGGTGTGCGATCCGACCTTCACGCCGTCCCGGACCACCACGACGGAGCCGGGCGACGACGGGGTCGACCAGGTGATGTCGACGACCCACCGGTTCCAGTGGCCGAACTGCACCGTCCCGAGCGGGACGACCGTCTCCCGGACCTCGACCCCCTCCAGCCAGTGCACCTTCAGCAGCCAGGCCTGGCCGTTCAACGAGAGTGCGACGACGGGCTTCACCCCGTCGTTGTCGTCCCCCTGCGTGCTGAACCACTGGGCGACGATGGTGCCGAAGTCCTCACGGGGCCAGTCGTTCGGCAGGTAGTTGCCGAAGGAGAAGCGATGACTTCCCGCACCGAGGTTCTTCATCACCAGCTCGGTCTTGAACGAGCGCCCGTCGTTGGGCACGTTGAACCGCGCGGCCCGTCCCGAGCCGCCGGCCGGCGCGGGGACGGCGGAGACCCGGCCGAAGCCGTTGAGCGCCATGTAGGGCCAGCCGTCGGAGGATTCGAAATCGTAGGCCACCGACGCGGCGGCGGCCTCCGGCGCACCGACGAGGCCGACGGCCACCAGGGCCGTGAGCACGGCACCGGCCAGATTCGGACGAGATAGCACGATGATTCCTGTCCTGTCAGGGCGTTCGACGTTGTCCGTCCCGGGGACGGCTCGGGGCCGTCCCCGGGCGGGCCTCCCCGTGGGCGGGTACGGCACGGCCGGGCCGGCGGCGCGCGCGGGAGGGCGCCGCCGGCCCGGGTTCCACGGCGTCACGCCGCGGGTGCCGCGACCGCGCCGCTAGCCGTGCCGGGCCGCCCGGCGGCGGCGCAGGAGCACCAGGACACCGGTGCCCGCGGCGAGGGTGGCGACGCCGGCCCCGGTGATCAGCGCCTGGTGGTCACCGCCGCCCGTCTGGGCCAGGTTCCGCTCCACGGCGTCCGCCGTGGTCTTCGCCTGGACGACCGCCGCCGGCTGGATCCTCAGCGGCGCGATGGTCGGGTTGTCGATGGGCACCGGAAGCGGCAGCGGGCCGTCGCCCACCGGATCGGCGGACGCGGACGGCGCTGACGCGGACGGCGCGGGCGCCGGGGCGGAGGACGAGGTGGACGGCGTCGTGGGACGGGCCGTCACCGCGGGAGTGGTGGCCGGGGCGGTGACGGTCGGGACGGCGACGGTCGGCGTGGGCGAGGGCGCGTGGGTCGGCGAGCCGGTCGGGCGGCTGGGGGCGGCCGTGGGCGTCGCGGAAACGGTCGGAGTCACCACGGGGCTCGGGGCGGGAGCCGGGGCGGTGGGCGCCGCACTGCTGGGCGCCGGGGTGGCCGTCCGCGACGGCGTGACCGCGGGAACCGTGGGCGGCGCGGTGACGGTGGGCGGCGCGGTGGCGGGGCGCGACGCCGTCGCGGAGGGCGACGGCACCCGGGTGGGGGACGCCGTGGCGACCGGTGCCGGCGCCTTGATCCGGAATCCCGCGCACCCCACCCCGCAGGCACAACCGTAACTGCCGCGGTCCACCGGCTGCCCGGTCGCGTCGTCGAGCTGCGCGGCGAAGAGCACCGGAGCCACGCCGGCCCTGCCGACCGGCGCCTGGGCGGAGAAGGAGACCCGGACCCTGAGGGCGAGGGACTTGCCCTTCCGGACCGCCACGAGCGCGTCGTCCGCGACGTTGTCGCCGTCCCTGCCGCCGAGCACCACCAGCACGCCGTCGTCCACGCCCTCGCTGCCCGGGGCCTGTGAGCCCCTGAGCCAGTCGGTGCGCCCCGGCAGCTGGTACTCGACCCTGAGGTCGGCCGTGCGGAGGTCACCGGTCACGTTCTTGAACTTCAGCAGCGGGAAAGCCACGAAGTCGTGCGCCGACGGATTCGCGATCGTGTAGCCGAACTCCTCTGCCGCACCACCGACTTCGAAGTCCTTCGGGACACCGGACACCGACGGCTCCAGTCCTCGTTGCAGCGAGCCGTCGAGGCGCGGGGCGGAGGCCGACGGACCTGCCGGGGAGGCGCTCGCCGAGGCCGCTCCGGGCGACGGCGTGCCGGGCGCTGCCGTACCGGCGGCGCCCGCTGTCGCGAGCGGGAGCGTGGAGAGGACGAGTGTGGTGGTACCGGCGAGGATCAGACTGCGGCGGGTGGACAAGTGATCACCTTCTGGCGAGCGCGGAGGAACCTGACACCGTGTCGATGTCTGCCGGTATGGAGACGGGGGCCGCGAACCCGTCCCGCGGGTATGCCGATCCGTTACCTCGCACCCGGTCCGGGTGCCTGCGCCCGCCGGTGATCAGGCCTCGGACAGCCGGCCCGGGCGGGTCCGCGGCTGCGCGGTGTTCTCCTCGACCCAGGCGCGCAGCATGCTCAGCGGGACGGCGGCGCTGCGGCCCAGCTCGGTGAGCGCGTACTCCACGTGCAGCGGTACCGCCGGGTAGACGGTCCGGGTCAGCAGTGCCGCGTCCTCCAGCCGGCGCAGGGTCTGGGTGAGCACCTTGGGGCTGACCCCCTGGAGGCGCCGCTGCAGTTCGCCGAAGCGCTGCGGCCCCTGGCCGAGGGCCCCGATCGCCAGCGCCGACCACTTGTTCGCCAGCAGGTCGAGCATGGCCCGGCAGGGGCACTGCGCCGCGTAGACGTCATGCCGGTCGTGCTGTCCGGTCACGCATTCCGACACCTTGAACCACTCCTCACCAGGACACTTCCCATCAGGAAGCAGTAGACCTTGCGGGTAACTATATGCCGCTGGATAGCGTCGAGGGCATCAGCAGGGCGGGCCCACCGAGGGCCTCCCGCCGTTCTCTTCCTACGGAGTCGATCATGTCCGTGAACTCGATGCGCGCGGTGACGCAGGACCGCTTCGGCGGCCCGGAGGTACTGAAGGTCGAGCGGGTGCCGCGCCCCGAACCACTGCCGACGGAGGTACTGGTCCGGGTCCGGGCCGCCGGCGTCAACCCGGTGGACTGGAAGACCCGGGCCGGCGGCGGGATGGCCGGGGTGCTGGGTGAGCCCCCCTTCGTCCTCGGCTGGGACGTGTCCGGTGTGGTGGAGGAGGTCGGCTTCGGGGTGAGCACGCTGCGGCCCGGCGACGAGGTCTACGGGATGCCGTGGTTCCCCCGGGCCGCCGGCGGCTACGCGGAGTTCGTCACCGCGCCGGCCCGCCAGTTCGCCCGCAAGCCCGCGACGCTGAGCCACGTCCAGGCCGCGGCCGCCCCCCTGGCGGCCCTCACCGCCTGGCAGGCCCTGGTGGACACCGCCGGGATCCGGCCCGGTCAGCGGGTCCTGGTCCATGCCGCCGCCGGCGGCGTCGGGCACTTCGCGGTGCAGATCGCCAAGCACCTGGGCGCCGAGGTGATCGGCACCGCCCGCGGCGGACGGCACGAGTGGCTGACCGGGCTGGGAGCGGACCGGCTCGTCGACTACACCACCACCCGGTTCGAGGACGTCGTGACCGACGTCGACGTGGTCCTCGACCTGGTCGGTGACGAGCACGACGGCACCAGCACGCGCTCGCTGCGGACGCTGCGCCCCGGTGGCCTGCTGGTCGCCGTCCCCTCCGGGGTCTCCGCCGAGCTGCACGCCGCCGCGGCGGAGCTCGGGGTCCGCAGCAGCGCCTTCCTGGTCGAGCCCGACGGCACGGGCCTGACCCAGCTCGCCGAACTCATCGACGGCGGTGCGCTGGCCGTCGAGGTCGAGCAGGTCTTCGGCCTGGCGGAGGCCGCGCTGGCCCACGCCCAGGGCGAGACCGGCCGCACCCGCGGCAAGCTCGTCCTGGACCTCAGCTCCTGAGCCGTCGCCGGACCCGCCGCCCACCGACCCCCCTTTCCCAGGAGCACCCGCGATGTTCTACGAGATCCGCCACTACCGCACCAAGCCCGGTCGGCGGGAAGAATGGCTGCGCTTCATGGAGCGGACCGTCATCCCCTTCCAGAGCTCGAAGGGGATGGTGATCACCGCGTCCTTCGTCGACGAGGAGCACCCCGACGGCTACGTCTGGATCCGCCGCTTCGAGGACGAGGCGCACCGCGTCGAGGCGTACGCGGCCGTCTACGAGAGCGACCGCTGGGTCGCCGAACTCGGCCCGGCCGTGGCCGACCTGCTCTTCCTCGACAAGTCCGTGGTCACCCGGGTCGTGCCGACGCCCCGGTCCCTGCTGCGCTGACGGATGTCCCCCGGGCGTGCTGCCCGAACGCCCGGGGAACGGTCACAGCTGGAACGCCACCTTGCCGTTGCACGCGGCGTCCGCGCCGCACGACTGGGGGTAGAGGCGGAACAGGTCCTCGGCGGCCCCCGTGCCCGCGGCGCCGACGAGCTGACCGGACTGGCGCTGCTGGAGGCCCGTCCCGCCGCCGGGCAGGCTCACCGTCTGCCAGACCTGGCCGGGGCCGCTGCCGCACGGGTGCTGCACGACCTGCGCGGCGGCGCCACCGGTCGAGTCGAGGCAGCCGCCGTTCCCGGCGCTGATCACGGAGTACCCGGTGCCCGACGGCTGGGGCCGCAGGTACCAGCTCTGGGTGTTCCCGGCGGCGCAGGCGTCGCGGTACGGCAGTTCTTCGTCGACCGTGTCGACGTCCTCGGCGTCCACGCAGCTGTTCAGCGCCGGCAGCCGCAGCCGCACCACCCGGTCCCCCGGCGCGGGGGTCGGGCCGTTGGCGTCGGTGTAGACCCCGGCCGACAGGCCGCCGCCCGTTCCCTTCGACGCCGTGGACTTCGTGACCGGCGCGGAGGCCCGGGCGGTGGCGCTCGCCCGGTCCGCCGCCGACGGGGTGCCGGCGGTAGCGGGACCGGTAAGCGGGGAGGCCGGGCCCGAGACCGGGGCGGCCGGGGTCGGCGTCGGGCCGGCCGGCGTCTGAGTCGGGGCGGAGTCGGCGGTCGGCGGTGCCTCGGCGGCCGCGGTGCCGAGCGGGGCGGCCGCCCCGATCCGCGCCTGCGGCGGTGAGGACGCGCCCGGCCGGGAGCCGACCGGGCCGGAGCCGGTGGCGATGGTGACCAGCACCGCGGTCGCGGCGACCCCGGCCACCGCCGCACCGATCGCCGCCTTCGCCCCGACCCCGGTGCCGGCCCCGTGCCCTGCGGCGGCCAGCGCGCCGCCGCCTGAGCCCAGCGGGTGACCGCCGTCCCACAGGACGAAGAAGCCGAGCCCCACCGCCCGCAGGCGCCCGTTGACGTCCCGCATCTCGGCCAGGCACGAGCGGCAGTCGGCACACTCGTCGAGGTGGCGGGCCAACCTCTTGGTGGTCCGCTTCGACGGGCGCTGGGCCAGGCCCGCAATCTCCTGGGAGTGCGCCGCGCAGTCGGGGGACGCGGCGCGGCGGACGTGCGCCACCAGGTAGGCCTCCCGCAGCCCCTCACGGGCGCGGAAGGCCAGCGAGGAGACGCCACTGGGGGTGAGACCGAGCAGCGGTGCGATCTCCTCCGGCGGCCGCTGTTCGATGACGGTGTGCCAGAGCACCGTGCGCCAGCGCTCCGGCAGCGACCGGTACGCCTCGGCGACCAACTGCCGCTCGGCGGTGGCCGCGAAGAGCTCGTCGGGCGAGAGCACCTGCTCCTGCCGGTCGGCCCAGTCGCCGAAGTCCGAGGTGAGCAGGGTGCGCCGGTCGGCCGTCGACCAGGCCATCGCCGTGTTGCGGACCACGGCCAGCAGGTACGGGCGCCAGTTCTCGTCCGGCCCCGCGCCCGTCCGCACCGCCGCGAGGGTCCGGGCGAAGGCCTCGCTCGCCAGGTCCTCCGCGCTCTCGGCGCGGCCGGTGACGATCCGCGCGTAGTGCAGGGCCGCCCGGTGGTGGCGCTCGTAGAGTTCCGCGACCACCCGGTCGTCGCCGCCCCGCAGCCGCGCCGTCAGCCGGGCGTCGCTCTCGGCGGCCGGGTCGTCCGCGCCGGGCTCCTCCGCTGTGTCGGGTTCGGACGTCGGTGGCTGGTCCGCGAGCGCGGCGAGCGGGCGTGAGCGGCGTGGCATGAGGGTCCCTTCGGGGTGAGCACGGCAGTTCCCGGCGCCGGGGAGGGGGCGACCCCGGGGCCTGTTTCGCTCCGGGGCGCCCGCCGGGGCCGCGGCGACGGAGGGGATGCATGCGGAGTCGGTTTCGGTCGGATCGGTCACGGAGTCGAAATCGGTCACGGAGTCGGATCGGTCACGGGCGCGCGCCCGCGCCGGGGGGGGTACCGCGTACGACAGTGCATCCGCCTCACCGGGGGCTCGGCACGCGCCGCGGTCGAGGAGGCCGCCCGAGGGCGACGGTCGGTGGGCCACCGAAGGCCCGGGCGGGAGCGTCCGCGATCACTGGACAGCCCAAAGCGGAATCGTATATCTGACACCCCTTCGGAGCTACAGCACCCCAGCAGGGGGCCAAACTACCGAAAGGCCGCACGAAATCGTATACCTGATGCCTCTTCGGAACTGCGCCCCCACCCCCGGCGGCCCTACGTCACCGCGGGTCCGTGGCGGTGGGACTGCCCACCGGAGGCTCCGGAGTCGACGGGGGTGTGCCGACCGGACTGGGCGGGGCCGACGACGGTACCACCACCACCGGCACGGACGGGCTCGCCGGCACCAGGGTGGTCGGCGGCGTGGGCGGCGGCTCCGAGGCCGGCCGGCGCGTCCCGGTGGGAGTCGGCCCGGGCGAGGTCCGGCCCGCCCGGGGCTCGGTCGGGCCATCGGACGCCGGACCGCCGGACGGGGGGCCGGTGGGTGCCCCGGATCCGGACGCCTGCGGCCCCGTGGCCACCGGGGCCGCGGAGGTCCGCCCGGTCGCGGACGGCTTCGGGCTGCCGGGCCCGGTCGGCCCCGCACCGGCGAGCCCCTTCGCCGGCCCCGCCGTCCCGCTCTCCCCCGCCCCGCCGCCCGCCGTGCTCCTCACCGCGGGAACGGCCGGATTCGCTGTCGGGCCGGGCGGGGCCTCCGAGGTGCTGGCACCGGGCACCGAGGCCGTACCCGATCTGGGTGCCTCCCGGCCCTCCTGCTGGATGGCCACGGTGCCGCCGACCAGCGCGGCGGCCGAGAGCGCCAGGCTCCACCACGGGACGCGGCGCGAGTCGCGGCCCGGGCCGACGACCGGGGCCGATGACAGGGCCGGCCGTTCGGCGCGGGCCACGGTGCGGACGCGTTCGAGGACGACCGTGGGTTCGTCGTCGCCTCCGTACATCGCCCCCGGCCGCGGTGGGCGCCCGCCGACGGAACAGGAGGGACAGGACGGCGCGGGTGCCCCGGGCGGCGGGGAGGACGGCCCGTCCACGCCGCCCTGCCGAGCGGCCAGGTACCGACAGGTCCGGACCGCGACGGCGACCGCGCGGGCGCGGCGGACGTCCGCGGAGTCGTCCTGGAGCGCGGTCCCGGCGGCGGCCGAGGACGGCAGCTCCCGCTGTCCGGCCGCCCGCACCACGGCCCGCAGGATCTCCCGCCGGCACTCCTCGGGCAGCGACGGCAGCGCGTCCGCGGCCGCCTGTTCGCCTGACTGGGGCAGCCGGCCGCGAGGCTCGAAGGCGGTCCAGGGCGCTGAGGGCTCTCTCACTGTTCTCCTTGCGTGCGACTCGGCAGGCGACCGTCCACCTGCGGCGGTCGTGAGGGGTGGAGCGCCGTCGCCCCCGACCGTCCCGGGGGTTTACCGAAGCGTTACCGCCGGCTTTCGGACCGGGCGGCCCGGGCGCGACCGATCCGGATCCGGGCTCGCCCGGCGAAACCCCGGCTGAGCCGCGGGGCTTGCCACCTGGCTGCCCGTCCCGTCCGCCCCGCCACCGGTCGCACGTCACAAGCTGGTCTCGACCCCGCCGCACCCTTGACGTGGTTTCCGAAACAGAGGTGTCATATCCCCATCGCGTTCGGAAGTGTTTGTTTCTGGCAGTCTACGTTCGATTGACTGGCCAAGGCGGGGCTCCCGGCCTCAAACCACCACCCGGTCGGCGCACCGCCGCACTCCACCGCTCGCATTCCACCAGCATGTGCACGACTGCCCGACTCCCTCGCACCCGTTCCGTCCCTGCGGCTGGTGCGCCCTCGAAGGAGCTCCCCCATGTTCCGTCCCACCAGCCGCGCCGCCGCAGCAGCCGGCCTTCTCCTCACTCTGGGCCTGGCCACCGCCTGTTCGACCGGTCAGGAGTCCGTGAAGTCGGGCGACGCCTCGGTGGCGCCGGTCTCCGGGAAGATCTCGATCACCTACCTGCAGAAGCAGGGCGACCAGGAGTACTTCGTCGGGGAGGCGGCGGGCGCGAAGGCGAAGGCCGCGGAGCTGGGGGTCGACCTGAAGGTCGTCAACCTCGGCAACGACGCGAACAAGACCATCAGCGAGGTGCAGTCCGCGGTCGCGCAGAAGACCAACGGTGTGATCATCGTGGTGCCGGACCCGGCGGTGGGGCCGCAGGTCGTGCAGACCGCGCGGGACGCCAAGGTGGCGCTGCTGACCTCGGACGACCAGATCTGCGCCAGTGGTCCGGACCCGGCGGCGTGCTCGAAGGACGACCTGGTGTCGCGGATCGGCTTCTCCGGGCTGCAGATGGGCGGCGAGGTCGGCAAGCGGGCCGGTGAGGAGTTCAAGAAGGCGGGCTGGAACCCGGCGGAGACCCGGGTGATCTCGGCGTGGAAGCAGGACGTGACGGTCTGCGGTGACCGGGTGAAGGGCGCGAAGGAGGCGTTCGCGGCCGCGGTGCCGGGGGTGCAGAACATCGACGTGGCGACGGACAACACGCCGACGGGCGCGCAGGACAAGATCGCGGCGACGGTGACGGCCAACCCGGGTGTGAAGAACTGGGTGCTGTGGGGCTGCAACGACGAGAACGTGCAGGGCGGGGTGACGGCGCTGCAGAACGCGGGCATCTCCGCGGACCACGTGATCGGGGTGGGTCTGGGCGCGTACCTGGCGTGCAAGGACTGGAGCGGCGGCAAGCCGACCGGGATGAAGGCCGCGCTGTTCATCAACGGCAAGGACGTCGGCGCGCTGGCCGTGCAGACCATGTACGACAAGCTCAAGAACAGCAAGGACTTCCCGAAGGAGGCCTTCGCGCCCACCACCATGGTCGACGCCACGACCTGGCAGAGCGCCGGAGTCACCTGCAGCTGACCCCGTTCGGGCCGCATCCCCCGGCCTGACGCAGCGTTCCCCGGCCCGGCCCCTGCACCGCCGGGCCGGGGACGCCCCGCCGGCCGGACCGCCCGAAGCTCCCCCACCCGGTCCGCCACCGACCGCGTCCCACCGGCCGCGGACCTTCCCGACCCTCCCGCACGACCTCAAGGTGACCCCGATGAGCCCAGCCCCTGCCGTGAACCCGGAACCCCGCCCGCCCACTGCCGAGCCCGCCGCCGGGAGCGTCGGTGTCCATCAGGTCACCAAGCGGTTCGGTGCGGTCCAGGCCCTCGGTGGCGTGACCCTCGACTTCCCGGCCGGTCAGGTGACCGCGTTGATGGGGGAGAACGGGGCGGGCAAGTCGACCCTGCTGAAGATCCTGACCGGTGACCACCAGCCGACCGAGGGCCACGTCGTCC